>UQBO01000007.1 GCA_900539225.1 uncultured Eubacteriales bacterium | reverse complement strand
AGAAGGATCTATTCCTTCTGAAAAAGTTTATGAAGACGATATGATGCTTTGCTTCAAAGACATCAACCCAACATGCCCAGTGCATGTGCTTATGGTGCCTAAAAAGCATATCGCGTCTCTTGATGAACTTACAGACGATGACAATGAAGTCATAGCTCACATGATGCTTAAAGTTAAGGACATAGCTAAGACTATGGGCCTTGACAATGGCTACAGACTAGTCATCAATACAGGTGAAGACGGTCAACAAAGTATCAAGCACATACACATGCATTTAATAGGCGGCAGAAAACTTAATTGGCCAGCAGGTTAAAATCAAGAAAATAGCAAAAAATAGCAAAAAAAACTTGAAAAAGCTTTAGATATGTTGTATAATATTTGTAACTTAGTCATAAATGATAGTAATTGTTTTATGAGGGGAGGGATACTATGACAGAAATAAGAGTTAGAGAAGACGAATCACTTGATAACGCACTTAAGAGATTCAAAAGACAATGCGCAAGATCAGGCGTCTTAGGAGAAGTTAGAAAAAGAGAACACTATGAAAAACCAAGTGTAAGACGTAAACTAAAATCTGAAGCAGCTAGAAGAAAAAAACATCAAAAGTTTTAACTTAAATTTATTTGAAAGAAATGAAGGTGTATGATGTCCCTTAAAAACGAATTAAAAAGTAGATATATAGAATCTATGAAAAATAAAGATACGATCATTAAAAACACTATCATGATGGTTAACTCAGCTATAAAACAAAGCGAAGTTGACCAAAGAAAAGAACTAAGTGACCAAGACATTATAGCAATAATACAAAAGCAAATAAAGGAAAAGAAAGGCGCTCTACCAGAATTTGAAAAAGGTAATAGAGCGGACCTAGTTGAACAGACTAAAAAAGAAATAGAAATTCTTATGGAGTACGTACCAAAGGAACTTTCTGAAGAAGAGATTAAAACTATTATCAATGAAACTTGCGAAGAGCTTGGAGACAAAGGAGCTAACTTTGGCTTAGTCATGAAGACTGTTATGTCTAAAGTTAAAGGCAGGGCAGATGGATCATTAGTTACAAATCTTGTTAAAGAATATCTAGCCGGTGCAAAATAGCATCGGTTTTTTCTTGTGATGGGCCTTAGCCCACACGATATTTTATACAAAGGGAGGATATTATGAAATTTGTAAAAACTTTAAGCAAAAGAAACTTATTAAAAACAGCTAAGCACGGCGGATGCGGCGAATGCCAAACTTCATGCCAATCAGCTTGTAAGACATCTTGCACAGTTGGTAATCAAAAGTGCGAAAATAAGAAAAATCATAAATAGGCTTTGATGTACGATATTAATTTAATACATAAGTTCTATCTTAATGATAAGTATGTAATCTTAGACATATACAGTGGTGCTGTACACGTAGTAGATGAGATTGTGTACGACTTAGTAGATTATATGTCCAAAGGCTTAGATGAAGCTTTAAAAGGACTATCTAATAAGTATGAAGCTTGTGATATTAAAACTGCTTTTAAGGAAGTAGAAGAATTACACAAAGAAGGCTTGTTATTTACTGAGCCTATTAAAGAAACTGAACTAGACTTAAGTAAATACAACATAGTAAAGGCTCTTTGCCTACACGTTTCACACGACTGTAACCTTAGATGCAAGTACTGTTTTGCGTCACAAGGCGACTTTAAGGGCAAAAGAGAGCTTATGAGCGTAGAAGTAGGTAAGAAGGCTTTGGACTTTTTAGTTCAAAACTCTGGCAATAGAAGAAACTTAGAGGTCGACTTCTTCGGAGGAGAACCGCTAATGAACTTTGATGTTGTCAAAGAGCTTGTTACTTATGGAAGAAGCTTAGAAAAAGAATACGATAAGAATTTTAGATTCACTTTAACTACAAACTGCGTCTTATTAGATGATGAAATTATTGATTATTTAAATGAAAATATGTCAAATGTAGTTCTAAGTATAGACGGAAGAAAATCTGTTAACGATGAGATGCGCCCAACTACTAATGGAAAGGGTTCTTATGACTTAATTGTTCCAAAGATTAAACGCTTTGTTGAAAAAAGAGGGGATAAGGACTACTACATCAGAGGTACATTTACATCAGAAAACTTAGACTTTTCAGAAGACGTATTAGATTTCTACAAGAACGGTTTTAAGAAGACATCTATGGAACCGGTTGTAACAGACCAAAATGAGCCATATGCAATAAGACCAGAACATGTAGAAAGAATAAAAGAAGAGTACGATAAATTATCCAGAGAATACATCAAGATTAAGAAAAAAGATGATGATTTTCTATTCTTCCACTTTATGATAGACCTAGATCAAGGACCATGCTTGATTAAGAGATCCATAGGCTGCGGAGCGGGCTGCGAATACCTTGCTGTAACACCTAAGGGAGATCTTTATCCTTGTCATCAGTTTGTAGGCGAAGAGCAATTTAAGATCGGTACCGTTTTTGACGGCGTTAAAAAAACTGATTTAAGAGAAGAATTTAAAAAGTCAAATGTATTTAATAAAAAAGACTGCCAAGAATGCTGGGCGAAGTTCTACTGCTCAGGCGGCTGTCACGCTAATTCATACTACAATACAGGCAATATAAATGGAAACTTCGAGATAGGCTGTGAATTAGAAAGAAAAAGAATAGAATGTGCAATCTCAGTTATTGCAAATTTAGATTAGGAGGCCAAAATGAAAAAGTTAAGCACACTTAAGATTGTGATAACAGTCATTTTAATTGCCTGCTTTGCATTAGTAGCTGTATTCGGTTTTAACTTTGCTGGATACAAAATAAAGAGCGCTAAAGACTCTATTAACTTAGGTCTGGACTTAGCTGGTGGGGTATACGTACTTCTTGAAGCTGACACAGACAAAACAGGTGAAGAGCTTAGCAAAGCTATGGAACAATCAAAGGCAATTATACAACAAAGAGTTGACGGTTTAGGAATTTCTGAACCTAACATATCTATAGAAGGTTCAAACAGAATCTCAATTGAACTAGCAGGTGCTAAGAATGCACAAGACGCAATCGAAACTATAGGTAAAACTGCTCAATTACAATTTATCGATCCAGATAATAATGTAATTTTAACAGGTAAAAACATTAAAGAATCAAAAGTTGTTTACACACAAGATAATCTTGGTAAATCAACACCAGTAGTTTCAATGGAGTTTGACGAAGAAGGAACTCAAAAGTTCGCTGAAGCAACTACTAAGCTATATAATGAAACAGAACCAGAAAAGAAAATCCTTAAGATAGTTCTAGATGGTGAAGTTATTTCTGCACCTATAGTACAAAATTCACCTATTACAGATGGTAAGCCAATCATCGAAGGTGGATCAAAGGGATTCACAGTTGAAGAAGCATCAAAACTTGCTACACTAATCAGAGCAGGTGCACTACCTATCGAACTAAAAGAAGTTAGATCAGAAATCATCGGCGCTTCACTAGGTATAGACGCATTTGACAACTCAATGAAAGCAATAGTAATTTCTATATTATTAATAAGTTTACTACTAATCATAGTTTATAAGATTCCTGGTATAGTAGCAGCAATCTCATTAGTTGCATATACATTACTAGTTATGCTAGCATTTATCATATTCCATATCAAACTATCACTACCAGGTATATGCGGTTTACTACTATCAATAGGTATGGCAGTAGATGCTAACTGTATCATCTACGAAAGAATTAGAGAAGAATTACTTAATGGTAAGACAGTAAGATCATCTGTTGATGCAGGCTTCAAGAAAGCCATCTCAACTATTATGGACTCAAATATCACAACTATCATCGCAGGTGTTGTACTTTATGTTTATGGTATCGGTTCAATCAGAGGCTTTGGTATTACACTTATCATAGGTATAGTAATTTCATTATTGACAGCAGTTGTATTGACAAGATTCTTGCTAAAGAACTTTGCTCAAATCACAGCTAATGACAATAAAAAGGCATATGGAGCATAGGAGGTAAATATGATTAATTTTAACAAATTGAAAAAGTTTTTTGCTCCAATACCATTCATAGTTATCATTGCGGGAATCATAGGATTCTGCATCAATGGTTTTAACTACGGTATCGACTTCTCAGGTGGTACTATCATGAGAATCAATGCTGGGCAATTTATTGAAGAAGAAAAAGTTTATGATATAGTTAACAAAGTTGACAGTGGAGCAAGCGTTGTATATGCAGGTGCTAACAAAGAAACTGTAGTTATCAAGTCTACACTTGCTTTAACAAACGAACAAAAGAACCAAATCAGCCGTGCATTTGTTGATGAATACAAGGTTGACAGAAACAATATCGAAGACACAACTACTGGTCCATCAATCAGTAGAGAAATTAGACAAAAAGCTGTTATATCCATCATCATTGCATCAATCTTAATGCTTATCTACGTAACATTTAGATTTGAGTGGAAATATGGTGTTGCAGCAGTATTTGCTCTAATCGTTGACGTTCTAGTTATAGTAGCAACATACGGTATCTTTAACCTACAAATCGATTCATCATTAATCGCAGCTACACTAACTATCGTAGGTTACTCGATTAACGCAACTATCGTTATCTTTGATAGATTCAGGGAAAACAAGAGAATGTATCCAAGGATGGAAAACGCTGAACTTATTGAAACATCACTTAACTCAACATTCAGAAGAACATTGTTAACAACAGTCACAACACTTATCGCAGTTGTTGTTCTATACATCACAGGTGGCCACGTAATTGAAGCACTATGTATTCCACTACTTGTTGGTATCGTTGAAGGTATGATTTCATCAACATTCATCGCACCATATACATGGGGACTACTTGAAAAGAACTTTGGACATGGCGCAAAGAGCAAAAGAGCTTAATTAAACTTATACAAGGGGAGACGAGAAGTCTCCCTATTTTTATAAAAATATTAATTAAGTATTATAATTATTGTGAATTGGGTATTAATGTATTAAGTTAATGAATAGTAAATAGTTTTGATATAAGAACTATTAATATCAAAGGGAGGTTATTATGACAGAGATTTTAAAGGGTAAACCCGTAGCAGATATGATTAAGGCTGATATGAGTAAAAAGATTGAGGACTTTCGCGCAAAAGGCATTGCACCCAAAATAGCCATAGTAAGGCTAGGCGAAGACCCAAGCGACATATCATATGAAAAGGCAATACTAAAGGTAAGTGCAAACTTAAATATCGACTCAGAAGTATTTAATATTGCGAGAGAATCAACAACTGAGGAGCTTCTTGCCCTTATGGACAAGCTAAACAAGGATGATAAAGTGCACGGCATACTTGTATTTAGACCACTTCCTAAGCAAATAGATGCAGAAAAAGTTGCTGCCTTCATCAATCCAGATAAAGACATTGACTGCATGAATCCAATTAATCTAGAAGCGATATTTGAAGGCCAGAAAGATAGTTTTGAGCCAGCAACTCCAAGAGCAGCTGTTGAAATACTTGGCAGAACTGGCTATGATTACACAGGCAAGAACGCAGTTATAATCAATCGTTCCATGGTAGTTGGTAAGCCACTTGCAATGATGCTACTTAATGAGAATGCCACAGTTACTATCTGCCACTCAAAGACAAAGGATTTAAAGGCAGCTTGCAAGAACGCAGATGTAGTATTCACAGCGCTTGGCAGAGCGAAGATGCTTGATAAGTCTTACTTCAATGAAGACTCTATCATTATAGATGTTGGCGTAAGTATGGACAAGGACGGCAAGATTAGTGGTGACGCTGATTACGATGCTCTAGTAGATTATGTAGCAAAGATCACACCAGTGCCAGGCGGAGTAGGTAGTATAACAACTACAATACTTTTAAATCAAGTACTAAAGGCAGTAGAAAAACAAAATAAATAAAAAATAAATAGCAGAATTAAAAAAAGTGCTAAGCAAAATTAAAGCTTAGCACTTTTTCATTTGCAGATTAAATTATTTAAACGAGAAAAGATATATCTCTTCGCTAGTCACATCTGGATTTATTGCCATAGTGATCGCATATACCTTGTTTAATCCATCTTCTTCTTTTGTTAATATCTCTTTTAAAACTACTGGATTTGCATCATAAATCGATATTCTAGCTTCATCATCTGTAGAAAATTCTTGCTTTACTATCTTCCAATCGTCTCTGTTCTTCCAGTATATAGTGCCGTGATACTTATCATTTTCATCCAGTCTTACAGTTTTTACATAGACGCTTTGTGCTAAAAGACTGTTTCTAAGATTGATACCTGCATCATGTTCCAGCGGCTCAGTAATATCTACGTAACCCTTCTTTACAAACTTTTCAATGCTTGGCTCTTCAAGTGAGGCAAAGTCTTTCATCTCCTTCGAAACTTTAGCTAAATCTATTTTGCTTGATTTTGATATAAAATATATAGCTATAGCAGCTACAATCAGTACTATAGCAAGTATTAGCCAATACTTTTTTAATGATTTTTCATTTTTCATAAGCTCATCTCCATAATAAAATTAATTCTTTCTTATTAATATATTACCCATAATCTTAATTAATTATCATTGTAAATTCTTATATAAGAAGGTGAAAGTATAGATTATTTAAAAAAACAAGGCCTAATTTAAGCCTTGTTTCTTCTATTTATAGCTATGGTAATATTTTTACTTCGCCTTCATTATTTGAATTGTTATCAGTATTTGTATCATTTTCCTTAGGCTCTTTTTCGCCGTTGTCACCATTATTATGATCGATAACATCTGTAATTATCTCGTTCCAATCCGTTCCGCTGTCTGGATTGTCTGGATTTATACCATGCTCTTGATTATATTTGTCCCAATCTTCTTGAGTATCTGACGCGATAGGAGGGTAGTAGCTGTAGTCCTTAGGTATGATACCATTGTGTTTAGCAGGATTGTATGCTGGGTTCAGTGCAGTGAAGACCTTAGTGATTTTTAGCTCTTCCGGTGTAAACTCAGTTGCAATTTTATTATTTGATGAGTTTACCTCTAATGAAACGTGAACGTCACATGTATTTTTTGGCTCGGTTCCTTTGGCAAATATCTCTTGTTTAACGACGCCTCTTGGGTCAGAGGAGCAAAGCGAGCTTGGCTTTTTACCAGATTTTGTACATACATAAGCCTTAACTATGCCATCTGGCTGAGCAAATTGAGGTTTGCTTTCTTTATCTTGATGTATCTTAGTCATTATGTGGCCCCAAAGTTTTGCTGCTAGCCATGAGCTTTGAGGTATAGTGATCTTAGGCGAGTCATTACCCATCCATGTGCCAGTTGCGTAGTAATTAGAGAAACCTACAAACCAGAAGTCTGCCTTGTAGTCAGTTGTACCAGTTTTACCAGCTGTGGCTTGTCCTTTTACTACTGCGTTTCCGCCAGTATGTTCGTAAGCAGTTGATCTAAGTACATCCTTCATGATATAAGCAATTTGTGGGCTTACGACTCTTCTTTCTTTAGGCTCTTTATCAAGGACTATGTTGCCGTCCTTATCTAAAACCTTAGTGTATATAGTCGGTTCGATGTAAACACCGTCATTAGCGATTGCAGCATAAGCAGCAGTCATCTCAAGTGGGCTAACACCCTTTGTCATACCACCAAGAGCTAGCGCTGCAAGGTTCTCATCATTATGGCTTTTGTTTTCACTAGCCTCTACAAAATTATCTTTGCTTGGATTTTCTTCGTCAATTAGGCCTAGTAGCTTTAGATATTTTATAGAAGTAGGTATACCAATCTTTTTTAAAGTTCTAGCAGAACTTACGTTTATGGAGTAGATTAGTGATTCTCTAAGAGTTGTGATACCTTTAAAACCAGTATAAACGTTGTTTGGCCATACTTTTCCATCTGCTGTAATCATCGGTATATCAAGTATTGGCGATGCAGCTGTAAAGCCATTGTCAAGAGCAGGTAAGTATACTGCTATAGGCTTTATAGACGAGCCTGGTTGTCTAGTCGTGTCAGTAGCTCTATTCAAAATTCTGTTGCCTTTTACGTCACGACCGCCTATCATGGCAACTATGTGACCAGTTTTGTAGTCAATAACTACAGTTGCTGACTGTGGTTGAACTAGACCAGTCTTATTATTATAGAAATAGTCTGGACTTATGAATAAGTTGCCAGCTTCATTAACTTTATAGAACCCAGCGTTATTTTTAAAGAATTCTGCTTTAATAATTAAGCTGTGTTTAGCTTGTCTTAAGTAGTAAGCATCAGGCACTGCAAGACCACCAACTCTGTGAGTTAGAAGGTTCTTCGCATCATCAATAGTGTAGTAGTCTTGTATATCAGTTGATTTATTATATGCAAAGACCCTTGGGCTCGTGATAGTTAAATCACCGTTATCAGCTATGCTAAACTCGCCCTTTGGTATGAATAGGTAGCCATCGTCAGTAAGTAGATTTGCCTTCTTTAAATAAACCATATTGCCGTTCTTATCAACGATATTGCCAGACTTATCAAGGGTTCTGTCAACAAGCAGTGGAGCCTTGTATCTCGATACGTCGCCAAGAAGTATGCCGTTGAAGTTTCTATTGACTTCGTCAAGATCCTTTTGCATCTTGGTGTCAATAGTTGAGTAAATTCTTAAACCGCCTGTGAATAATCTTTCTTGAGCCTTTTGCTTAGTAATTTGATACTTATCCATCAAGTCTTCAACGACTTGATTCTTAACGTAGTCGCTAGCGTAGCTTGTAATTTCAGTTTGCTTCTTTTCACTAGGTTTTAAGCTTGCTACTATATCAAAATTAATCGCTTCATCGTATTCAGCTTGAGATATTTTTTCAAGCTCAAGCATCTTTTTAAGAATCACCTTTTGTCTTTCAACAGATTTTGTGTTAAATACAAGGATGTATTTTTCACCTAATATTTCAGTTTCGCCAACCTTTCTCATAGTTGCCTCATCAAACTTAAGCGGACTGACTCTGTAGAAAGGCTGATATATATTTGGTCCCTTAACAACGCCAGCAAGTAAAGCAGCTTGAGCGATATTTATCTCATCAACATTCTTAGAGAAATATGTTCTTGAAGCCTCTTGTACACCATAGGAGTTTTGGCCAAGAGAAATCATATTCAAGTAAGACTCAAGTATTTGATCCTTGCTAAGCTTTGTCTCTAAGTTAAGGGCAAGATATATCTCCTTAAGCTTTCTTGTAAGCGTTTGCTCATTAGAAAGGTAAGTATTTTTGATTAGCTGCTGAGTGATAGTTGACGCACCACGTACAACGCCACCAGCCTTAAAGTTTTCATATAGAGATGACATGATACCCCTAGGGTCAACGCCAGGGTGATTGTAGAATCTTTCGTCTTCGATGCTTATAAAGGCGTCCTTCAAATATTGAGGCACCTTCGATAGCTTAACAAAAGTTCTGTACTCAGCAGTCTCTACTTTTTCTAGTAAATTATTATCCTTATCAAATATAAGAGATGTCTCTTCAAAGCCACTGTTAATTGCATACGGGTCAATCTCAGGGGCAGTAGTAAGTATATTAACAAAAGCGAGGCCAACAGAGCCAGCAAATAGAGTCAAGGATATAAGCACAGTCATCAGCGATATGACTATGAGCTTCTTAAGCGTAAACCTCGGCTTTCTTCTTCGTTTATTATTAGACATATTATCACTCCTAATATAATATATACTTGTATTATACCACATATTAGAGATTTTGGTATATAATTTAAGAAAAATCTTTAAAAATATAAATTTACACAAGATAGTAAATAAAAATAACTCAAAAAGGTTGACTCTATTCTCCAAATGGTGTATAATAGTTTTTGCAAGGAGGTTATTATGGTTACAAAGTTAGGAGTCTTTTTAAGAAAGTTAAGGCTAGATAATAACGAGATTATGAAAGATATGGCTGAAAAGCTCGGTGTCAGTCCTTCATTTTTATCTGCAGTAGAAAATGGGAAAAAGAAAATGCCAGATACTTGGTTAGATAGTATTATTAATTTATATGATTTAGATGAAGAAAAACAGAATGAATTAATGATATCTATCGAAGAATCCCAAAAAAAAGTTGAAATAGCTTTAGATGAGTTTAGTGGTTCAAAAAAAAGATTGTTATTATCTTTTGCTAGAGAATTAAAAGGAATGGATGAGAGTGATTTAGAGATAATCAAAAATTTATTAAAAAAAGGTGGTGATTAAAATATCAAATTATATTGTGGAACCTTTATCTAGAAAAAATATTAGGGACATAAGCAATCAATTAAGAAAAGATTTTGGCCTTGAAAATGAATTAGAGTTTCCTATAGTAAATTTAATGGAAATTTTAAGTAACTATGGGGAATTTAATTTGGAGATATGTACATCTGAAGAGATGAAAGGTAAATTTGGAGAAACATTTCCTTCTGAAGAATTAGTTAAATTACGTGAAGATATTTATGACAAAGCATGTACTGGGGATGGATTTTCTAGATCAACTTTTGCTCACGAATTATTTCATTTGATATGTCATAGAGAGGACAGAGTATCATTTTGCAGGAGAGAGGAAGAGCTAAAAAATAGAAAAGCATATGAAGATCCTGAATGGCAAGCAAATTGTTTTGCTGGCGAGCTCTTAGTGCCTAAACATCTAGTTAGAGGAATGAGTGTAGAGGAGGTAATGCAAAAATGCAAGGTTACAAATGCTATGGCAAGTTACTAGCTGAGGAAATATGAAAATGAAGGCTGGGACAATTAGTTTAAAAGGGAAAAACATACTGTATAGAAAGTTGGGGCAATCTAAAGTATGTTTTTCGTGCTGGATATTATATAATATTACCGAGTTAATTATATCATATCCAGTTTTAAAAATCAAATTTTAAAGGAGGATATATGATAAATTATAAATTTGTAAACAACGGATTTAATCCAGAACTAATAAAAAAGGCAATTTTGGTAGGAAAATATGATATGCCTTTGATAAAAAAACAAGAAGTAGATGATATAGAAAAATTTATTCCATTTGATAAAAGAAACTTATATAAGAATTGTAACGCTATAATTCATTTTTATATATATGACGGAAGTTTTAAACAAATAATAAATAATCCTGAAAAATACAAAAATGAACTAAAGAAATATAAAGCATTAATAAGTCCAGACTTTTCTATTTATTACGATACGCCTATCACAGAGCAAATTTACAACACATTTTTAAATAGGCTCATTGGATCCTACTATCAAAATAACGGTATTAAAGTAATACCAAATGTAAGATGGGGAGATTCAAGAAGCTACGAATTTTGCTTTGAAGGATTAGAAAGCGAAGGGACATACTCAATAGGTTCGTATGGTCAAATAAAGAAAAAAGAAAATCTATATTATTTTGAAAAGGGATTAGCTGAGTTTTTCAATCGATTAAAACCAAAAAAAGTTTATGTTTATGGAGCAATGCCGGAAAGTATATTTGGAAAGTATAAACAAGATTCGGAATTTATAGCGATTGAGCCATATACATCAAAAATCTATAGAGGTGCAATATAATGGGTGCAGGTAACAGCGGATTATATAATAATACGAATAGAGCATTAAAGCCTGAGCACTTAATAGATGAACTTAGAGAAAGTGGTGTAAAATTTAATGAGGAAAATCTTGTTATGATTACAAAAACTAAGAAAAATGAGCTTGTTTGGCTTGAAAAGGGAAATGAGATTTCAGGATTAAAGCATATTATATACAATCATGGAAAACAATTTAACTCTAAAGGTATTAATGATGAAAACATATCAAATGTTTTGAAGCTTGCTATAGAAAGTGGAAAGATTGTTGGAAAACAAGGTAAAATGCATAAAAAACCAAGAATAATATATGAGGTAAATTATAATGGGAAGAATATAAAAGTAGCGATATCAATAAGTGATAATGGTTATATAGTAGGAGCGAATATTAGATAGAAAGGAAGATTTTATGAAAAAAATAGGTTTACACTTAGAATGGGCATCTTATCCTCTTTGTGAGTTAGATGAAGGCGGATATATTATAGATGACATAGACCCTGAAGAATTGGGACTTAGTAATGAAGTTTGTAAAAAAATACAACTCTTACAGGATATGTATGATGAATTATTTGTAAATACATCAAAAGAGTTTTTATATATTGGATATAAATTTCCTCAGAAAATAAATACAATTAAGAAACTATATGATGACGTTGCTAATGAGCTAAATGAATTATTAGGAAAGAAGTGTAAAATTGAAGTGAAAAAATTAGACATATAAAAACTCCTATACAACACAGCAATTGCATATAGAAGTCGATTGAAAATATCTATAGTAGTAGGAACGAATGGATTTATTGTTTCAATATATCCAAAATAAAATGGAGGTCAATAATGGATAAGAAAAATATTAGAATTATGTTTGATATATGGGCAGGTCCTATATGGGGTTGCTATTATAATGAAGAAAAAAAGGAGTATGATTATTATATTGAATCAATTTCTAATGATAAGGAATTGATGGAGTTACATCAGCAATTACAAGATCTATACTCATCTTATTATCATTTTGATTATAAAGGGCAAGCATGTTATTTTGATAAGGAACAAGAAAAAAAAGATAAATTTAAAATGCTTGCTTTATTAGAAAAGCTTAGAAAAAGACTTGATGAATTAAATGATGGTTCTTTTGAAATTGATGACAAAGAAACTGAAAGAGTTAAAAATTTATAATGAAAGAATTAGATATTGTAAGATTGAAAGAGGACTACAAAGAAATCAGAAAAGGAACAAAAGGAACGATTGTTTTGCTTTATGATGATAAAAATGGTGAGGTTGAATTTTTTGATATAGATGGAGATACGATTGATGTGGTTACCACACCATTAAATAAATTAGAGCTTATACAGTCATTCCAATAGACTTTGTACTTTTTTAAATAAAGCCTATAAGAAATATCAATATGAAATGAACCCTCTTTACTGAACAAACAGTAAGGAGGGTATTTTTATAATTATAATTTAACACAATTTATGATATAATAAACTTAATAATATTAATTACTTATAGAGGTGGATTATGTTAACACAAAGAGAGCAAAGGAAGAGAGCAAAAGAATTTGCGAAGAAGTGGGAAGGAAAAGGATATGAAAAAGGTCAATCACAGCCTTTTTGGTTATCACTTTTACAAGACGTTTATGGCGTCAGCTCCCCTACAGACTATATTAGATTTGAAGATCAAGTGAAGCTTGACCACACAAGCTTTATAGATGGCTACATACCGTCAACACATGTTCTTATAGAGCAAAAGTCAATAGATAAAGACTTAACACAAGGGATTGTTCAATCAGATGGGTCTATATTATCGCCATTCCAACAAGCCAAGAGATACTCAATTGAACTGCCCTATGATGACAGACCGCGTTGGATAGTGCTTTCAAACTTCAAAGAATTTCACATATATGATATGAACAGACCACAAGGTGAGCCAGAGGTAATCTACTTAAAAGATCTTGAAGAGGATTACTACAGATTAAACTTTTTAATTGACCAAGAAGATCAAAATATAAAAAAATCACTCGAAGTTTCAATCAAGGCAGGGGAATTGGTCGGTAAACTTTATGATGCGCTTTTAAAGCAGTACAAAGACCCAAACGATGAAAAAACACTTAAAGACCTAAATGTTTTATGCGTTCGTATAGTATTTTGTCTTTATGCAGAAGACGCAGGACTCTTTGGCAAGCACAATATGTTTCACGACTATCTATCTAGGCAAAGAGAGAATCCATCGAGCTTTAGATATGCACTTATAAAACTTTTCAAGACACTTGATCAAAAAGAAGAGGACAGAGACCCTTATGCCTCAGAAGAGTTATTAGCCTTTCCTTATGTCAATGGAGGTCTCTTCGCAGATGAAAGCGTTGTCATACCTCGATTAGATGATGAGATAATCAGAGTTATACTTGAAGACGCATCAGAAGGTTTTGACTGGTCAAAGATAAGCCCAACAATATTTGGAGGAGTTTTCGAGTCAACACTAAATCCTGAAACAAGGCGTTCAGGCGGTATGCACTACACTTCTATAGAAAATATACACAAAGTCATAGACCCACTCTTCTTTAATGATTTAAAAGAAGAATTTGCCGAGATAATGAATATAAAAACAATAAATCAAAGGCAAAAACAATTAAATGATTTGCAAGATAAGCTAGCATCGCTCAAATTCCTGGATCCTGCCTGCGGCAGCGGAAATTTTTTAACTGAAACCTATCTTTCTTTAAGACGTTTAGAAAATAAAATAATTAAGGCTAGAAATGAAGGACAAATTATCTTAAATGCTGAAAACCCTATAAAAGTATCAATCAAACAGTTTTACGGCATAGAGATAAACGACTTTGCTGTCTCGGTTGCTAAGGCAGCTCTTTGGATAGCCGAATCACAAATGCTTAAGGAAACAGAAGACCTAATTAATATGAATCTTGATTTCTTCCCGCTTAAAAGCTATCCAAACATAGTTGAAGGAAATGCCCTAAGACTTGATTGGGAAAGCGTAGTTAAAAAAGATGAACTAGATTATATAATGGGTAATCCGCCTTTTGTTGGTACAGCATATCAATCAGAAGATCAAAAAAATGATGTAAAAAATATTTTTAAAGGTGTTAAAAAATCTGGAAAATTAGATTATGTTGCATGTTGGTATAAAAAATCAGTTGAATATATTCAAGGTAGTAATATAGAAGTTGCTTTGGTTTCTACAAACTCAATTGTTCAAGGAGACCAAGTTTCCATACTGTGGGACGATTTGTTTAAAAATCACTCTATAAAAATAAATTTTGCTTATAAATCATTTGTTTGGGAGTCTGAAGCAAGCGAAAAAGCTAAAGTTCATGTAGTTATTATTGGGTTTTCAAATAATAATAGACCTGAAAAGTTTATATATGATGAAGCAAGAGTAAAAAAAGCCAACAACATTAATGGTTATCTTGTTGATGGACCAAATATATCTATTATATCCAGTAGCACTCCACTAACAGAAAATGTTCCTATTATAAGAAGAGGACTGGATCCTGTTGATGGTGGAAATTTAATTTTTACTGAAGAAGAAAAAAATGATTTTCTAACAAAAACACCTGGTGCAGAAAAATTTTTCAGACCATTTATGATGGGAAAAGATTTTATAGATAGGAAGCCTAGATATTGTTTGTGGTTAAAAGATAAAGACATCACGGAGATAAAATCTAATTCAGCTATTATGGATAGGGTAAAGAAAGTAAAAGAATTTAGATTGAGTTCCAAATCAGAACAGACTAGAAGGGCTGCTGATACACCTACATTGTTCTATAGAAATAATGATTTAAAAAGTGATTATATAGCAATACCAAAAGTGTCTTCAGAAAAAAGAAAATATATCCCTGTTGATTATTTAAGTAAAAACATTATTCCCGGAGACAAATTATTTGTATCTGAAGATGCAGAAATTTATCATTTTGGAATCATTACATCAAATGTTCATAATAGTTGGATGAGGGTAGTGGCAGGAAGACTAGAAATGAGATATAGTTATTCAAATACGATTGTCTATAATACATTTCCTTGGCCAAGTCCTACAAAAGAACAAAAGGAAAGAATAGAAAAGACGGCTCAAATGATTTTAGATGCAAGAAATCTCTATCCTGATTCATCCCTTGCTGATCTGTATGATGATTTAACTATGCCACCTGAACTAAGAAAGGCACATCAAGAAAACGACAAGGCTGTTATGGAAGCTTACGGCTTTAACTGGAGAGCCATGAGTGAGTCAGAGTGTGTTGCTGAGCTTATGAAGCTATATAAAAAGATGATTGAAAAGAATTAAACTATTAGCGTAGATAAATTTGTCTACGCTATTAATTTATCTATAATAAATATTTTGACATTTAATCACGGCTTTGGTATAATTACAAAAGAGGTGCTATATGGAGAGAGCAATTATATATACAATTGAATTTGATTCAAAGACTGACGAGTATCTTGATGAGCTTGAAGCGCTTCTTGAGGCGTGCGACGCCGAAGCCATAGTCAGAGTGAAACAAAGTAAGGATGTTTTAAACCCTCGCTACTATATGGGCAAGGGTAAGCTTAACGAGATAAAAACGCTTATTGAAGCGAATGACATTGACCTTCTTGTTGTTAATGACGAGCTAAGCGGCGTTCAAACAAGAAACTTAGAGGACGAACTCGACATCAAAGTGGTCGACAGGACTAATCTTATCTTGGACATCTTTGCTCTAAGAGCTGAAACTGTTGAAGCAAAGCTACAAGTGGAGCTTGCTCAGCTATCATATAGACTGCCAAGGCTTGTAGGTATGAATAATTATCTATCAAGAGAGGGCGGCGGCATCGGTACTAGAGGACCCGGTGAACAAAAGCTTGAAACCGACAGACGTCATATACAAGAACAAATCGATAGAATTAAGAATAAATTAAAGGAAGCGCAAAAGTCTAGGGACAATATCTCGAGAAAGAGAAACGAAAGCGATACTCCTTATGTAAGCATCATCGGCTACACTAACTGCGGTAAATCTACTATACTAAACAGCATGATTAGGCTATCAGAGAGCGGAGCGAAGGAAGTTTTGGCTAAGGACATGCTATTTGCTACATTACAAACTTTTGTTAGGAAGATAAAATTCTCCACTGGATCAGAATTTATTGCCTCAGACACTGTAGGTTTTGTATCGAACTTGCCAACTAAGCTTGTTGAAGCCTTCAAAGGCACTTTGGAAGAGCTAAAGTATGCGGATTTGATACTACATGTGGTCGATATATCTGATGAGAACATGGATTTACAGATTGAGACGACACTTGAATTAATGAAGTCCTTAGGACTTATGGACAAAAGAGTTTTAAGGGTATATAATAAGGTAGATAAACTTGATGAGCATAGAAGGGCCACTTTAAATGATACAGATGACATCATCTATATATCAGCAAAAAATGATGAAGACGTTAAAAAGCTTATAGATAAGATAGAGTCAGTACTTAAAGAGGATTACAAAGAAGTCACAATGAAGGTTCCTTTCAAGGACAGCGCCCTTGTGGATAGGCTAAAAAAGAGCTATGCAGTAGAAGT
Source organism: uncultured Eubacteriales bacterium (assembly GCA_900539225.1). Classification (GTDB taxonomy): domain Bacteria; phylum Bacillota; class Clostridia; order Tissierellales; family Peptoniphilaceae; genus Fenollaria. Next base: position 74,977 of record UQBO01000007.1, on the reverse strand, counting down.
TACAAAGTACGACGAAGCTTCAATGTACATAAAAGTGAAGCTTTCACAAATAGATTACAATAAATATAAAGAATATGTCTGCGAATAATGAGTACAAATCGGTTCTGGAGCTAGTAAGCGCCGAGGACCTGATTAATAAATCAAAGTTCATAGCAAATACAAAGCACGTTAAGAGCGAAGATGAGGCTATAGCCTTCATTAACGAGATGAAAGAAAAGTATAAGGACGCGACTCATAACGTTAGCGCCTACATTATTAATGGCAGCATACCCATAAAGCGCTACGATGAGGACGGCGAGCCACAAGGTTCATCAGCAAGGCCCATACTTGGCGTTATGGAAATGGAGGGACTATCAAACATAGTCTGCGTCGTAACTAGGTACTTTGGCGGGATTAAACTTGGTGTTGGAGGCCTTGTAAGAGCTTACTCAGGTGCATTTAAGAAGAGCATCGAAGGCAAAATTTATGACTACGGCAGCTTTCTTAAGTACAGACTGACTTTTCCATACGCAGAGTTTGACAAGATTAAGAACCATCTATCACATACGGTTTATGATTTAGATAATGTAGAGTACATGGAAAATATTAGCGCGGACATATATATAAAGGAAGAGGACAGCGAAGAACTTTTAGAAACGCTCAAAAATCTTGCCAATCGAGAGCTTGATTACGAGTTTGAAGATGAATATATAAAGGCACATATTGATAAAAGGATAGTGAAATAATTGAAAGATTATGAAAAGATGGTCCAAGATATGGTATCTTGGCTAAGAGATAAAAGGGACAAGACTGGATTAAAAGGAGCAGTTTTCGGGCTTTCGGGCGGTGTTGATTCAGCTGTAGTTGCGGGCCTATCGAAACTTGCCTTTGAGGATAATCACTTAGGTATAGTTATGCCGATACACTCACTTGATGAAGACGAAGTAGATGCAAAATTAGTCGCAGATAAGCTAGGCATTAAGACTAGCAGAGTTGATTTAACAAGTACTTACGATGACTTTGTTAAAAATGCAAAGGCAGAAGAATTTTCTAAGATGAGCTTATCTAATGTAAAGCCAAGGCTTAGGATGACAAATCTTTATCTATATGGACAAAATTTATCATACATGGTAGTCGGTTCATCAAACAAGAGCGAGTACTTAGTCGGTTACTTCACTAAATGGGCAGATAGCGCTTGCGATATATATTTACTTAGAGATTTTTATAAGAGTGAGGTATATGAAATTGCCAAAGTTTTAGGCGTGCCAGATGAAATAATTAATAAAAAACCATCGGCAGGGCTATGGAAGGGCCAAAGCGATGAGGACGAGCTAGGCGTTTCTTACGATGATATAGAAAAATATTTCGAGGGCAAGGCCATTGCCAAAGAAAAAGAAGAAAGAATAAAAAAGCTATATAATTCAACTCAGCATAAGAGAGTGGATATAGATTATTTTAAAAACATTTATTAGGAGGAATAAAATGTCAGGACATTCAAAATGGAAAACAATAAAAGCTAAAAAGGGTAAGGAAGACCAAAGAAGAGCATCAGTATTTACAAAGCTAGCTAGATACATCACTGTAGCGGTTAAGGAAGGTGGATCCAATCCAGAATTTAACCCATCACTTAAATCAGCTATTGAAAAGGCTAAGGCTGAGAACATGCCTAACGACAACATCGAGAGAGCTATCAAGAAAGGTGAAGGCGGCGAGGGCGATGCTAACTACGAAAACGTTACTTACGAAGGCTACGGCATAGGCGGCGTTGCTGTTATCGTTGACTGCTTAACAGATAACAGAAACAGAACTGCTTCAGACGTAAGACACGCCTTTGATAAGCACGGCGGAAACTTAGGAACAACAGGCTGTGTATCATATCTATTCGATAAAAAAGGCTTTATCGCTATCGAAAACGACGAATCAGTTGATGAAGATACCTTAACTATGGACGCGATTGATCTAGGAGCAGAAGATTTTAAAGCATATGAAGAAGGTTATGAAATCTACACATCCGTTGAAGACTTTAACCAAGTTGTTGAAGGATTAAAGGATAGAGGATATAAGCTAAGCGACTTCGATATATCAAACATACCTCAAACAACAGTTAAACTTGACGAAGAACAAGCAATTAAGTTTGAAAAAATGGTTGACGACCTTGAAGAATCAGATGACGTTCAAAGCGTTTCACATAATTTAGAAGATTAAAATGAAGAATATGAAATTATCAGTTGCTATTATATTGACTTTAAATATAATAGCACTTATATTATGTCAAGCAATTCAAACAGTTTCTTACGATGAAAACGCTGTATACATGTGCGCTAAACACATGGATAGTTTTGATTACATCGACAGAACTGAAGATGAAGTCTTAGTTGCTTCAAAAGTTATAGCAGGCTACCTAAGAGGGCTTAATGGCGATGAGCACCTAAGCCTTATAGGTTTAAATGATAAAGAGATAAGCCACATGAGAGATGTAAGAGGCATATATAAGACAATAAACAATATAAAGATAGTAGCCGCAATAATAACTTTAATCATTATAATGCTATATGCTTGGAAGAAAATTAATGTATTTAAGTTTAAAGAGCTAAGAAACACTTTGTTTATAGGATATTTAGTTCCATTATTCTTTGGCATCTTGTATCTAACAGACTTTCGGGGCGCCTTTGTAAAGTTTCACGAGATTTTCTTCAAAAACGATTTGTGGCAACTTGATCCAAAGACAGACCTTTTAATAAGACTAATGCCAGAAGAATTCTTTGTGTCTGGCTTTATAAAAATCTTAGCTTACTACACAATATCGATATTTGTAATTCATATTTGCAGTTTCTACTACGTAGCGAGATGTAGTAGTAAAATGAAGAAGAAGGAGGTATAAAATTCGTAAATGTTAGGTATAGCTAAATTTATAGATCAAACAAATTTAAAACAGGACGCAAGCGAGTCTGATATTATAAAGCTTGTAGAAGAGCAAAGAAAATATAAGTTCAGATCCATATGTATAGCGCCATCGTTTTTGCAAGTTGCGCGTAAAAACTTGCAAAATATTTACCTCACTACAGTGATATCATTTCCTAATGGATATGCATCTACAGAGGCGAAAATATTTGAAGCAAAAGATGCGATTAAAAACGGAGCAAATGATTTAGATATTGTTTCGAACATCGGAAGAATCAAGATGAGAGACTATGACTATCTAAGTAAAGAGGTAAATAATCTAAGAGAGATTACTAAGTCACATATATTAAAATTTATAATAGAAACTTCTTTCCTTAATAAGGAAGATATATATTTTATAACAAGTATTTTGGTCGATAATGATGTTGATTACGTGAAGACATCAACAGGATTTACGAAATCTGGAGCAAAATTAGATGACGTAAAATTTATAAAAGAAAATTTCGATGGAAAAATAAAAATAAAAGCCTCAGGAGGTATTTCTGATTACAAAACTGCATTAGAATTTATCGATGCAGGCGCCGATGTTATCGGGACTTCACATGGTTTGGAAATTATAAATCATAAAGAAATTTAATAGTAGATAAATATTAATTGCAAGCTCATTTTTGAATTTTTATAAAAAAGGCTTGCAATTTTTTAAAAAATGTTGTAATATATATGTAACATATAGCCGTTATTATATGAAAAAAATTTAAGGGGGAATATTAATGAAACTTAAAAAGACATTAGTGTTTTTATTAGTACTTTCTATGGTATTATCAGCTTTCGCATTTGCATGCGGTAAGAAGACTGACGAACCAGCAGAAGAACCAGGTACTGAAACAGAAACTCCAGCAGATGACGAAAATGCTGAAGACGAAGAACCAGCAGATGACGAAACAGCTGACAAACCAACTGAACCAAGTGGACAATTAATCATTGGTTCTATTACTGAAATGAGTGGAGACTTTTCAGGATATTGGCAAAACAACGGAAGTGACGCTGACGTTAGACGTTTAATCCAAGGTTATGGTACTGTAGACCAAACTGACGAAGGTGAATATGTAATTGATGATTCTATCGTTAAAAGCTATGAAACAAAAGATAACGAAGATGGATCAAAAACTTATACATTCACTATAGTAGACGGACTTAAATATGCTGACGGTAAAGAAATCAATGCTAAAGATTTCGTTGCAAGTTACATGTTATGGGGTTCAAAACTTATAGGACCAGACTTCTGTGGTGCTAAAAACACTGGTGGTATGGACTTAGTAGGTTATGACGCATTCAGTAAAGGTGAAAAGAAAGAATTTACAGGTGTTCATCTAATTGATGATTACACTTTCTCAGCAACAATCAATCCTGAAAATACACCATATTTCTATGAATTAAACTCTGTAGCAGCAGGTCCAGAAGATCTAGAATTTTGGTTAGGTAAAAAAGTAGACATTAAAGATGACGGCGATGGATGTTACTTTGCAGAAGATATTAATACTGAAGAGTTCAAGAATGCAGTTAAAGCTGCAAGAGATAAAAAGACTCTTCCTGCAAGCGGTCCTTATATGTTAGAAAGCTATGATGAAGCACAACAATTAGCAACTATGGTTGTCAACCCTAACTTCCAAGGCGACAGAAGAGGTAGAAAACCATTAATCGAAAAGATTATCTTAAAGAAGATAACTCAAGCTACTCAAATCGACGACTTAAAAACTGGCGGTGTTGATATGCTTATAAATATCGGTGATGGTAAGACTATCAACGCTGGTAGGGACTTAACTGAAGACGAAGGCTTTGCTTACACTGACTATCCAAGATCTGGATATGGTAAGATTGCATTCGGTTGCGATGTTGGACCAACTCAATTCCCAGAAGTAAGACAAGCAATTGCTTACTTACTAGACAGAAACGATTTCGCTAAACAATTTACAGGTGGATACGGTTCTGTTGTTAACGGACCTTTCGGACCAGCTCAATGGTTCTATATCGAAACAAAGAAAGACGTAGACGAAAAACTTAACTCTTATCCATATGACCCAGCTAAGGCTGTTGAATTATTGGAACAAGCAGGCTTTACTCTAAATGAATCAGGCGCTGAATACAAAGAAGGCGACGGAACAAGATACAAAAAGATGGATGACGGTAAGTTAATGCCACTAGAAATCAAATGGGCATCTGCTGAAAACAACGACGTATCTGACCTACTAGTTGTTAAACTAGCTGAAAACCCTGACCTTGTAAAAGCAGGTATCAAGATTCAAAGAGACGCAATGAGCTTTGACGAATTACTAAACTGGTTATACAGAGACAAAGCACAAGATGCTAAATATGGAGTTCCAACATATAACATGTTTAACTTAGCTACAGGCTTTACTCCATACTATGATGAACAATACGTTTATACAACTAAGAAGGAATTCCTTGATATGGGATACAACACTAACTATATAATTGATGCTGATCTAGAAAAAGCTGCTCAAGACATGGTTAAGTGTACTCCAGAAGACAGAGAAATCTTCAAAGAAAATTTTGTTAAGTTTGCTTCAAGATGGAATGAATTACTTCCTGACCTACCACTATACTCTAACCAATTTCATGACTTCTACAATTCAAAAGTTAAGAATTGGGAAAATTCAGAAATTAAGGGATTAACATCTACAATTCTAGATGCATGGGTAACAGAATAGTAAAGATTAAAAATTAAAAAAACATTTTGTGGAAGGCAATAGAAATATTGCCTTCTATAAAAATACAGATAAGGTGGATGATGATGGGAAAATACGTTATAAAAAGAATACTTTACATGGTATTCGTATTTTTTGTTATGTCTATTTTACTTTTCTTCTTATATAACATGATACCTTCAGACCCGGCAAGAGCTGAGCTTGAGCCAATGAAAGCTAAGTTAAAAGTAGAAGAGTACAACAAGAGATATCAAGATTTAAGAAAGCAATACGGTCTTGACGATCCAATGATAGTTAGATATGGAAAGTGGCTTGGTAGACTACTACAAGGCGACTTAGGTGACTCAAGAGTATATAAAGATAAGGTTGTAAATGTTGTACAAGAACCTTTAAAACTTACTATATTTATTAACATTTTTGCGATAATTATAGGACTAGCTATTACTATACCGCTTGGTATAGCATGTGCGGTTAAAAAGAATTCGGTTTTCGACCAAGTAACACAGGTATTAACAGTTATAGGTTATTCTATACCAGTATTTATCACAGCACTGTTGTTTATTTACATCTTTAGTGTTAAATTACAATGGTTCCCTGTAAGTGGTATGAGAACTGCAGGAAAGAATTATACAGGTATTAAAGATACGCTTGATATCCTTAAGCATATTGCACTTCCTCTTATAATCATGACTGTAGGCTCACTAGGCGGTATGACAAGATATGTCAGAGCTGCAATGGATGACGCCTTAAGCATGGACTATATTAAGACTGCAAGAGCAAAAGGCTTAAAGGAAAAAACTGTAATCTATTCGCATGCGTGGAGAAATGCTTTATTACCAGTAGTTACACTTATTGTTGGTTGGTTTATGAGTATATTCTCAGGATCACTAATTATTGAATCAATGTTTAATTTAAATGGTATGGGTAAGTTCTACATAGACGCTTTAAATAAAAAGGACTATGACTTAGCACTTGCTATTCAATTGTTCTATATTATAATAACTCTATTAGGCAACTTAATTACAGACTTGACATACGGCTTAGTTGACCCTAGAGTTAGAGTAGAAAATTAGGAGGTTAATATGGAAAAAGATAATAAAGACATAAAAGACACAAAACAAATACCTCCTAAAAAAGAAAAAGGATTATTTAAAAAGAAAGATAAAAAGAAAGATGTTATGATTGAGGATGATATTCAAACTCCTTTTAGAACCATACTAAATGTATTCATTTCAAATAAGGTTGCAATGACTGCATTTTTTATCTTCTTAGGTATATTCTTATTAGTTTTAATAGGACCACTATTTAATCCTATAGACTTATCATATGTTGAAACAACACAAGCAAACATTGCTCCAGGTTTTGACATACTTCCACTTCCAGATGGACTTAAGAATATCAAGACACTTAGCGTTGGCTCTACATTTAGTGCTGCCGTTGATGACAATGGTAAGATTTTTGTTTGGGGTAAAACTAATATCTCTAAAAAAGTAGACATTAGAAAAATACCTAAGGAAGTTAAAAAAGAAGGAAAGAATATCGTTAAATTAGCTTGTGGTACTGACCATGTAATTGCACTTACAGAGGACGGTAAAGTGCTTGGCTGGGGTAATAACAGACTTAAACAAGCTAAAGCTCCAGCAGAGTTAATGGGCACTAAGATTGTTGACATAGCAGCATCTGATCAAGTATCTTATGCTATAGATGAAGATGGAGACTCATATGCTTGGGGTAACATGGGAGTTAATGACTACAAAGAAGGTCATGAATATCAAGGCAATATAGCTAAGATTGCACCTAACCCTAATACAGCTTGCGCTATCACTAAAGATGGTAAAGTTGTTCACTTAGGCGCTCAAGAATCTGGTTTATCAAAGATTCCTGAAATAGATGAAAAAGTTGTTGACCTTGCATCTTCATACAATACATTCGTTGCTGTTGGAGAATCAGGCAAAATTTATATGTGGGGTAACCCAACTACTACTGGTGAGTGGGAAGTTCCTGAAAATATTGATGGCAATGTTAAGAATATTTATGGACAAAGATATTCATACCTTGCTAAGTTAAAAGATGATACTATTCAAGAATGGGGATCAAACTCATTAGGCCAATTAGATGTTCCAGCTGATTTAAGAGACAAAAAAGTAGATGAAATATACACAGGCTTTTATCAAACACATATTAAAGATCAATCAGGCAAGATGCACAGTTACGGTCATAAAGGTTACCTATTAGGTACTGACGACCTAGGTAGAGACATCTGGAACAGAATTCTTAACGGTGGTAGAAAATCTATGACTATAGGTGCTATCGCAGTTATTATTTCAACTATCATCGGCGTAATCGTTGGTGGTATTTCAGGCTTTGTTGGCGGCTGGGTTGATAATGTTCTACAAAGGGTTGCTGAAATGATAGGCTCACTACCATTCCTACCATTTGCAATGATACTATCAGCACTTGTTGGCCAAACAATGACTGCCGACCAAAAGATCTTTATGATTATGATTATACTTGGTTTACTATCTTGGACAGGACTTCAAAGACTCGTTCGTGCGCAAGTACTTTCAATTAGAGAACAAGAATATGTTGTTGCTGCTAGATCACTAGGTATTAAAGAAAAGAACATTATATTTAAACATATATTGCCAAACACTATATCTATAATTATAGTTAACGCTACACTATCATTCGCATCAAGTATGCTTACTGAAGCATCACTTTCATTCCTAGGATTTGGTGTTCCAGCACCATATCCAACTTGGGGTAATATGCTTAACGGTGCTAACAACTCTATAATTATTCAAAGATACTGGTGGAGATGGGTATTCCCTTCAATCATACTAGGTGTTTGCGTAATTTGTATTAACTTAATAGGTGATGGCTTAAGAGACGCTATCGACCCTAAATCAGCTGAAAGATAGGAGGTAAGATTAATGGCATTATTAGAAATAAAAGACTTGCATACCTTTTTTACAACAAAAAAGGGAATAATCAAAGCTGTTAATGGCGTTTCCTATTCAGTAGAACAAGGTAAAACATTAGGAGTAGTAGGAGAAAGTGGTAGTGGTAAGAGTGTTTCTGCCATGAGTATCATTAAACTACTTGATGGTAATGGATATATTGACAGTGGTGAAATTTGGTTTAACGGAGAAAATATTACTGATATACCTAAGAATAAGATGGGTCATATCAGAGGTAATGATGTATCTGTTATATTCCAAGAGCCAATGACTTCACTTAACCCAGTATTTACTGTGGAAAAACAAGTTAGTGAGCCGTTCATTATTCACCAAGGTATGGATAAAAAGCAAGCAGCTGAAAAAGTTGTTGAAATGCTTAGCATGGTTAAGATACCTAATCCAGAAACTGTTGCTAAACAATATCCTCACCAATTATCAGGTGGTATGAGACAAAGAGTTATGATTGCCATGGCACTTGCTTGTGTACCTAAGCTTCTTATAGCTGACGAACCAACAACTGCTCTTGACGTTACTATTCAAGCTCAAATACTAAGACTTATGAATGACTTAAAGAAGAGAATCGGTACTTCAATACTATTTATCACTCATGACCTTGGCGTTATTAACCAAATGGCTGACGACGTTGCTGTTATGTATTGTGGTCAAGTAGTTGAAAAGGCACCAAGAGATATTATCTTCGAAGGCAAGAGTATTTATATGCATCCATATACTGAAGGACTTATGGTATCTATACCTAGATTGGATACTCCTCAAGGAACAAAGCTTGATGCTATACCTGGTTCGGTACCGCATCCACTAAACTTACCTAAGGGCTGTAAATTTGCTCCTAGATGTAAGTATAGAACTGAAAAGTGTGACAACTATGAACCAGATTTAGTTAAAGTAGAAGAAAATCACGAAGTAAGATGTTTCTATCCTGAAAAGGGGGTAAGATCCAATGGAAAATAGAGAATTATTATTTAGAATACAAAACCTTAAACAATACTTCCCAGTACAAAAAGTAGGTAAGGAAGTCCAATATGTTAAAGCTAATGATGATATCTCATTGGATATTTACAAAGGCGAAACTATTGGTCTAGTGGGTGAATCTGGTTGTGGTAAATCTACTTTTGGTAGAACTTTACTACAATTATACAAACAAACTGATGGTAGAACTATTTACTACGGAAGAACAAGATGGGAAGTTAACCCTAAATACGTTTATAAGCTTATAAATGGTTTTGCTAGTCACAAGAGTAAGATTAAAGAGCTTGAAGCTGAACTTGAAAAGGATAAAGCTGCTTATGACTCACTTTCTGATGGTAAGGAAAAGGGTGAAGCTCTTAACAAGCTTAGAGATACTGAAAAGAAACATAGACTTTTATATCAAGACCTTGCACAAATAGCTGGTGCTTTGATATATCATGATAACGAAAGTGAAGTTAAATCTTTACTATTAAAGGAACAAGAACTTAACGCTAAGATCTTTGCAGCAAAGAAAGATGGCAAAGAAGATTCTTCAGCAGAAAGCGCTTTAAAAGATGTTGAAGCAAAGCTTGATGCGCTTAGAGAAGACGTTAAGGGCAATCCTGATTATGAAAAAGCAGAAAGCTATAGAGACGCTGGTATAAACCTAGCTGAACTTGAATATGAAGAAATGAGACACTTGAGAAAAGATATGCAACTTATCTTCCAAGACCCATACTCATCACTTAACCCTCGTATGACTGTAGGTCAAATCATATCTGAAGGTTTAGTAGCTCATAATATTTACAAGCAAAAAGATAAAGAACTACAAGATTACGTTGTAAAAGTTATGCAAGACTGCGGTCTAGCTCATTACTTTATACACAGATATCCTCACCAATTCTCTGGAGGTCAAAGACAAAGAATTGGTATCGCAAGAAGTGTTGCTTTAAAGCCTGACTTCATCGTTTGCGACGAAGCAGTATCAGCTCTAGACGTTTCTATTCAATCACAAATTATAAACCTATTGATTGACTTAAAAGAAAAAGAACACTTAACTTATCTATTCATTTCACATGACTTGTCAGTTATTAAATATATATCTGATAAGGTAGGTGTAATGTACTTAGGAAATATAGTTGAGTTCGCTGACTCTAAGGAGTTGTATGCTAGACCAGTGCATCCATATACAGAAGCACTTCTAGGCGCAATACCAACTACAGATTCGAAGAAAGAAATTCAAATTCTAGAAGGGGATATTCCAAGTCCTATCAATCCACCTAAGGGCTGTAAATTCCACACTAGATGTAAGTACGCTACTGAAGAATGTAGAACAATAGTTCCAGTATTTGAAGAAGTAAAACCTGGACACTTTGTTGCATGTCATCACAAGCTTAACTTGGATAAGTAATGTTTTTTCAAAAGAAAATAGATCGCGCGTTTGAACACCTTAAGAAGACCTCAGGTAAGTATGATGAAAAAGGTAATTTAATTAATAAAGACCAAGAAGATACTGAAAAGGGTGACTTCGCTGCTATGTTTTTAGCAGCAGCAAAGGTATTTGGACCGATATTCATAGTTTTGATTATAATTTTAATATTAACTAGACCAAGATAAAGAGTAAAGCTACGAGCAATCGTAGCTTTACTTTTGTCTATACCTATAATAGATGAGTGGTTAAAATGAATGCTTAATAACGAATAATCAGTGTTGGGTGGGGCTAAGGAGTGTTGGATAGTTAGAAATAAATAATGAAGAATAAGTAATGAGAATTGTGTAGTGAGTAATGAGTAATGAAAAAAATAGAAGTTAAAATTAAAACGAGAAATGAATATTAACAGATGAAAAATAAATAATGAATAGTGAATAATGAATAATGAATAGTGAATAATGAATAATGAAATATGAATAATGAACAAAGAGTAATGAATAATGAACAATGAATAATGAATAATGAGCAATGAGCAATGAAAAATGAATAATAAATAATGAATAATGAATAATGAATAATGAATAATGAGTGCCAAATAATGAATAAGGTGCAATTAGCTATGATAATCGAGTAAATATATATAAATATAAAATCAATTATAATTTAAATACTTTATTAATTTATGTTTAGTTTAGCACGTTTAAGGGTAAATAGAGAGTAAGGATAAAGGAGGTTTTCTTATGAAAAGAAAAGTATGTTTATTATTAATATTTTTACTTATGCTTACAAATGCCGCATATGCAGCGGACTTAAAGGTTAGCACACCAAATGGATACGTATTAAGTGACTCAGAAGTAGAAAGACTAAGCTTAGTCATCAACAACAAGATGAAAGAAGAGAACAACGAGAGAGAAAATTTGGCTGGCTATGTAATACCCGTTTACAATCTTTCAACAGAGTACTTATTTAACAACGCTAACAAGACATTAGAAGATTCCTTTGTCAACAAGGGAAATGCAATTATGATTATTAAAGATAAAGTTGGTCCATTCATGCAAGCTGGGCTAATAAAGTCAAACAAGGGCCTTATAGTTGAAACATATTCAGACATAAGCGATGGCCTACTTGAAGCAATTACACTTCTTAAAACAAAGAGCATGACTAATGCAAGATACCTAAGCATAGATCAAACAAGTAAACCAAGCATAATACTTGCTAATGAAGGCAAAGTACCTAAGGCGATAGCAATAGATTTATTAAACGATAGAGATAAAAATGATTCAAAGCTAGAAGATGCTATACTTGACACAGAGGATGTATATGAGCAAATCAAGCAAAACAAGATAGCTGACATGGAACTAACAGTTGAAAATCTTAAGAAGGGCGAGCCATATAAAACTGATCAAATATCATTATTTAAGCCAGTTGAAGTTCAAAAGGCCGAAAAGAAGAGCCCGATCAAAATTATAATCATCATACTTATAGTAATACTACTAATACTAGGAACTTACTTCATCTTGATGCAAAAATCTTCAAAGAAGACACTATTTAAGAAGAAAAAATCAAAGAAGACAAAAGATGATTATGACGATATTGATGACGATGGAGATTATTTAGTATAGAGATTCTTTTACTTATAAAGAAAGGTGATATAATTGTTTAAAGTAATTATGCTTATATCAGTGGCTTTTATTCCACTTTTACTGATAGTAATAGGAAAGATATTTGAAAAATATCCGATCAAAGAGCCAAACATAGCTATAGGCTTTAGAACAAAACTTTCAATGATGGATAAAGAAACTTGGGATTATGCACAAAGGCTATTTCCAAAGGCGTGGATAAGCTTAGGAAGAATAATGCTTCCACTTAGCCTCATCATACTTTTCTTACTATATAGCGAGGATAAGGACTACACAGGAAACTTAGCCCTAATACTTATGCTAGTACAAGTAGTTCTGATGCTAGGCTCGATACTTTATGTAAACTTAAAACTAAAGAAGGCTTTCAACAGCGACGGAAGCCGCAAAGAAATTTAATAAAAAATACAAAGGTCAAAGTTTTTACTTTGACCTTTTCTTATGGCGTTAGCCCTTAATTTCGTTTATAAATGGACTTATATCGTAGTCCGTGTTGTTTCTTTCCTTAAAAGTAAAGATATATAGATTCTCTCTCGCTCTTGTCATGCCAACGTAGAATACTCTTCTTTCTTCCTCAAGTTCTGCATCACTCGCGTTATTTGAGCCAGGTATCTCCTCATCAACTATATCTATCAAAAATACCGTGTCAAACTCAAGTCCCTTAGCGCCGTGTATAGTTGAGAGCACTACATTCGAATCATTTTGGCTATAGATTTTGCTTCTCAAAACATTGAGCCTTAACTTAAGCTCATCCATGCTCTTAGTGTAGAGAGCGATTTGCTTCAAAAAGTAGAGCATAGTAAGCAGTTTGTTGAAGGACTCACTGTTGTCGCGGCCCTTTGTCCTTAAGTAGCCTCTGTAATTCATATCATTTTCAATATAATCAATGACATTTGACGGCTTCATCTTTCTTATAGCCTTGAAGTCTTTCATTAATTCAAGAATATAATCTTTCTTGTAGCTTTGAATCGATTCAGACATATATAAGGTCTTTAAGACATCGACATCTGTCAAAGTGCTTATCTCACTTATATCTTGCTTCGATAAATAGCCTTTAATTTTGTAGTAAATCTTTCTAAATAGGGCAGCGTCATTCATATTTTGCGAGAAATGATATATATCGAAGATGTCTTCTATAATCCAGTGAGTGAAAAATCTGTCTTTCTTATCATAGGAAGTAAAGTTAATCATGTAGCGCTCTAAGTACTCAGCAAGCGGTATCTGAGAGATATTGTTCCTATACAAGACGGCTACAGTACCATCTGCGTCCTTCAAATACTTTGCTATGTATCGGTACTCGTCAAGATCTTTGTTAAAGAGCTTTACATTGACAGGTGCGCTTCCAGATTTGTGTGCACTTAAGTCTTTAGTGTATCTTAGTTTATTGTTCTTAATCAGTCTATTAGATGCAGTGATTATGCTGGGCGTCGACCTATAATTTTCGCTAAGCCTATAGATATGGGCGCCTTTATAATGCTTCTCAAAATTCAGTATCCTTTCGGGGCAAGCACCTCTAAACCTATATATCGATTGGTCGTCATCAGCTACCACGAAGAAGTTATTATCCTTATTTATAAGTTTATCAAGTATCATAAACTGAATGGATGAAGTATCTTGACCCTCGTCAAGAAGGATGTACTCATACTTATCCTTAAATTTTGAAATTATATGCCTATCCTTTTCAAGCAAGTCGTTTGCAATCACAAGCATATCGTCAAAGTCGATAAGCCTCTTTTTCTTCTTGTAAGCTTCGAAGTCATCGACCACGACTTTGTATTCAAATGGACCGTCTGCATCAATATAGTCCTCGTTTGAGTTCTTGATGTAGCCAAGTATGGACTGTATCTGATCTAGCTCTTCTTCGCTCGGATAGGTTTTTAGCTTCTCCATATATATCTTTCTAAGTATATTTCTCGATTTTGGTGCATTTTCAACGTCAAGCAAGGTGTATTTAGTTTTCTTGTATCGCTCGTACTCTCTAATTATCTTGTAGGATAGGGCATGTATAGTCAAAACGCCGACTTCCTTCGCATAGTTTTCATCAAGCGCCTCAAGTATCCTTTTTTGCATATCAAGCTGCTGAGACTTGGCAAATGTTATAGCGAGTATCTTATATGGGCTTACGCCTTTATCTTCAATAAGATACTTTATTCGATTAACTATAACAGTTGTTTTACCAGAGCCGGGCACAGCAAGAACTAGTGCAGGACCTTTGTCATGCCTCGATGCTTCGAGCTGATTTGGATTTAGTTTCATTTCATCACCATAGATATTATATAACAAATTTAAAGAAAAATAAAGGTTTGCTAAGTAGTTCTACATGTGGTATAATATAGACGTAATTCAATTTATTTTACATATTATTCTAAGGGGGAGATATATTTTGTTAATGAATAACTTTCTAAAATCTAGAAAATCAGTTAGAGATTTTAAGCTTAAGGATCTAAGCGACGACACACTTATTAAAATCAAAGCAATTTGCAGCGAGGTATCTAAGGAAGACGGCCAAAATTCTGTAAGCTTCAATATCGTTAAAGATGGTAAGTTGGTTTATGAAGCGCTAGATGGCATCGCAGGCTACTCAGGCGTTATGATTAAATCACCTCACTACATCGTTATCAACAGAAGCGATGATTCACCAAAATCAATGATTTTACAAAGCTACTACACAGAAAGCTTAATCACAAAACTACATGCACTAGACATCGCAACTTGCTGGGTCGGTCTATTCAACGCAACTGAAGATACTAAGAGAAAAGTTTTTGATATGTACGCAAATAATCTTGACTTTATCTTGGCGATAGGCTATGAAAAACCATCGAACCCATTTGACCTTGATAAATATTCTGAAAGAAAAGCTGTTGAAGAAATCGTTTTTGATGGCAGCTTTGCTAATAGTATGGACATAGAAATGCTTGAAAACCTTGGTTTAGACGATGTTTTCTACTACGCAAGATTTGCACCATCAACATCAAACCTTCAACCATGGAGATTTGTAATCAAAGGAAGCTGCGTTTATTTATATATTGAAGATAACAATGGAAAGCCATCATATGTTGACGCAGGTATCATGATGTACTACTTAAGAAGTATGCTACTTATGAGAAATGACAAGAACATGTGGGAATTAGCTGAAGACGAAGAAATCGTCGACGGCTACAGATTGATAGCAAAGATTAGGTTATAGGAGGTCATATGAAATTATTTATTGATACAGCTAATGTTGACGAAATTAAGGAGATTGCTGAATGGGGCGTGGTTGACGGAGTTACTACAAACCCAAGCCTTATAGCAAAAGAAAAAAGAGATTTTAAGGAAGTTGTTACTGAAATCACTGGCATTGTAGATGGACCTATATCTGCGGAAGTTGTTTCACTTAAACATGATGAAATGATTGAAGAAGCAAAGGAACTTGCTAAGATACACAAAAACATCATTATAAAGGTGCCAATGACTGAAGAAGGACTTATAGCTGTTAAAGAATTACACGTTATGGGCATAAAGACTAACGTAACACTTGTATTTACATCAACACAAGCACTTCTAGCAGCAAAAGCTGGAGCTAGCTACGTAAGTCCATTCTTAGGAAGACTTGATGATATATCAACAAACGGACTTAATTTAATCGAAGAAATTATGGATATATTTAACAACTATAGCTATGATACTGAAGTTATCGCCGCATCTATTAGACATCCAATGCATGTAGTTGAATGCGCTAGACTAGGCTGTGATATAGCTACAGTGCCATATAAGGTATTTAAACAAATGCTACATCACCCATTAACAGATAGTGGTATAGAAAGATTTTTGAAAGATTGGGAAAGCGTTAAATAGGAGAGAAGTATGGATAGAAATTTAGTAATGAATTTAGCCAGAGTTACAGAAGCGGCTGCACTAAAGTCTGCTCCTTGGCTTGGTAGAGGAGAAAAGAACGCCGCTGATGGCGCTGCAGTTGAAGCAATGAGAAGGATGTTCGATACTGTTGACATCGACGGTACTGTAGTTATAGGTGAGGGCGAGATCGACGAAGCACCTATGCTATATATAGGCGAAAAGATTGGTAATCACAAGGACGGAGCGCTTAAGGTTGACATAGCTGTTGACCCACTAGATGGAACAAACTCCATTGCCAATGGTATGCCAAACGCGATATCGGTAGTTGCTGTTGCACCAGCAGGCTGTCTTTTACACGCTCCTGACATGTATATGAACAAGATAGCTGTTGGACCTAAGGCAAAGGGTGTTGTTGACATAGAAAAGTCTGTTACAGAAAACTTAAAAGCGGTTGCTAAGGCCCTTAACAAAGAAGTTAGTGAAACTACAGTAGTTATGCTAAACAGACCAAGACACGACGCTATAGTTAAAGAGCTTAGAGAAAATGGCGCTAGAATTAAATTTATAAACGACGGCGACGTTATAGCTGCTATACAAACTTGCTTTGAAGACACTAACGTTGATATGCTTCTTGGTAGCGGTGGAGCGCCTGAAGGCGTTTTAGCTGCTGCAGCACTTAAGTGCATGGGCGGCGAAATGCAAGGTAAACTTTTACCAAAGGATGAGAAAGAAAAAGAAAGATGCATCAAGATGGGTATAAATCCAGACAAGATACTTCACCTTGATGACCTTGTTAAAGGCGACGAAATTGCTTTCTCAGCAACAGGCGTATCGCACGGCGAGCTTCTTGATGGAGTTAAATTTATCAAGAAAAACGTATGTGAGACAGAAACACTAGTACTAAGAGCTGAAACTGGCACAATTAGATTCATCAAAGCAACTCATATACTAGACAAAAAGCCGGAGTATGCTAAATGATTGTAGATAATCACTTAGATGATTATAAACTAGTAGAGCTACAAAATTTTGCAAAGAACTACGGGCTAAAAAACTCTACTAAGTATAAAAAGCTTGAGCTTATTGAATATATTCTTAAGAGCATCTGCGCGAATCACGATGAGGATGCTTTTAAGTCGTGTAAGAGCTTAGATGATTTTCTTAATATGGTCAATG
Organism: uncultured Eubacteriales bacterium; assembly: GCA_900539225.1. Taxonomy (GTDB): domain Bacteria; phylum Bacillota; class Clostridia; order Tissierellales; family Peptoniphilaceae; genus Fenollaria. The sequence continues at coordinate 57,366 of UQBO01000007.1, read as the reverse complement.
GGGATAATAGTAACGCCAAAAACGATATGGCAAATGAAAGACATGAAGCAAATGGGGCAAATGGCGATGAAAAAACTACAAAGCCTTCAAGCTCTATAGATGGACTTGAAACTATTGAAGTAAGCGGCATATTAGAGATACTTCCTGATGGCTTTGGCTTTTTAAGGAGAGAAAATTATTCTCAAAGCGACAATGATTATTATCTGTCACCAACATATATAAAGAAATTCCTTTTAAGACAAGGTGACGAAATTACTGGCAAGGTCAGAAAGAGGGATGAGGGCAGCGAAGAAAATTCGAAAAACGCTATAGTCTACATCAATAAAGTCAATGGCGATAGCATAGATACATGTTTTAAGAGAGCTGACTTTGATGACTTAGTTCCTGAATATCCAGATGAGCTAATTAAGCTAGAGACGACAAAGGATGAACTATCGACAAGATTCATTGATCTAATCTCACCCACTGGCAAGGGTCAAAGAGGGCTTATCGTTGCCCCACCAAAGGCGGGTAAAACGACTCTTATAAAAAAGATAGCCAACGCCATTAACATAAATCATCCAGAGATAGAACTTATAGTTTTATTAATTGATGAAAGACCGGAAGAAGTTACTGATCTTAAGAGATCAATCAAGGGCGATGTGATTTACTCGACTTTTGATGAAGACCTTGAAAATCACATAAAGGTATCGCAAATGACCCTTGAGAGGGCAAAGAGACTTGTTGAGCACAAGAAGGATGTAGTTATACTACTTGATAGCATCACAAGACTTGCTAGGGCATATAACATGATGATAACGCCAACTGGTAGGTCGCTATCGGGCGGCTTGGATCCAGGCGCGCTATTTGGACCAAAGAAATTCTTTGGAGCGGCAAGAAACTTCAAGGACAAGGGCAGTCTAAGTATACTAGCAACTGCGCTAATCGATACTGGCTCGAGGATGGATCAAGTTATATACGAAGAGTTTAAAGGCACAGGCAACATGGAGCTCTACCTTGATAGGAATCTATCGAACATGAGGCTCTTCCCAGCTATTGACATATTAAACTCGGGTACGAGGAAGGATGAACTGCTTCTAGACGAAAAGACTTTGAACATACAAAGGAAGTTTAGAGCGATGATGACTAAGAACGGTAATGAATACGCAGTTGAATACCTTCGCAAGTTTATGATGAATACTAGATCTAATAAGGAGCTTATTGACAGTTTAGATAAAGCTCTCGTTAAGAACGATTAATTTTATAAAAGACTTGTAAATAGTCTTCTTATATGATATAATATATAAGGTAATATTTTTGCATTGAAGAGTGGCTCGCCACTCTTTATTTTATAAGAGGGGTGAGAGATATGAATTACAAAAGTTTAAAAGAAAAACTTAGTCCTAAGCTAGCTAAGGCACTTGAGGACTTAAAGGCGGAGCTCGTTGATATTGGATTTACAAGACACAAGGGCGAGATGACGGTAAGTGTATACATATACAAGAAGGAAGGCCTTGACATAGACCTACTTCAAAAGGCGACAGAGAGATTAAATCCAATATTCGATTCAGTAGAAGAACTAAAGGACAAGTACTACTTAGAAATATCATCTCCGGGCATAGATAGACCCATCAAGACGGATGATGATTTCAGAAGAAACATGGACATGAAACTCGATGCAAAACTAAAGAATAATGAAAAGTATATGGGCATACTTAAAAATTATGACGACGAGTCATTCACACTTGATTGTGATGGCGAAACCATTGATATAAAGAGGGCCGATGTAAAGAAACTTACTCAGGCTATAGAATTTTAGGGGGTTATGATGAACAAAGAGTTTATAGAAGCTTTAGATGAGCTAGAAAAAAGCAAGGGTATATCAAAAGATGTAATTTTTGATGCTTTGGAGACTGCACTAGTATCAAGCTTTAGAAAGAATTTCCAAAGTGAACAAGATGTTTTCGTTGACATTAACAGAGAGACTGGCGATATAAAACTATATTCACAAAAGACTGTTGTTGATGAAGTAGAAGACGATGTTAATGAAATTTCACTAGAAGATGCTAAGAAGATCAACTCAAAGTACCAAGTAGGCGATACTGTTAACTTTGAAGAAGCTCCAAAGGAATATGGCAGGATAGCTGCTCAAACAGCTAAGCAAGTTGTAATACAAAAGATTAAGGACGCTGAGAGAGAAAAAATTCACGATGAATTTATTGTTAGACAAGGCGAGATTATCACTGGACAAATACAAAGGATCTCAAATAAGAACATCTTTATAGACATGGGAAAGGTAGAAGGCATAATTCCACCAAACGAACAAATACCAAATGAAGTCTACAAGATGGGCGACAGACTTAAATTAGTTATCTCTGAGATAAGAAAGACTAATAAGGGACCGCAAATAGTATTATCAAGATCAAAAGCACTTTTAGTAAGAAGACTTTTTGAGCTTGAAGTACCTGAAATAACAGAGGGACTTATCGATATCTACTCTATAGCTAGAGAAGCTGGATCAAGATCAAAGATTGCTGTTTACGCAAAAGATGATAGTATAGACCCATTAGGAGCTTGTGTTGGACAAAAGGGACAAAGAGTTAACTCCATCGTTGAAGAGCTTAATGGAGAAAAGATAGATATAATTATCTACAATGAAAATCCAGAGATATTCATCAAGAATGCTCTATCACCAGCTGATGTAGTTAGCTGCGAAATTAATGAGGAAGAGAAATCTGCCATTGCCGTAGTACCAAACTCACAAATCAGCTTGGCCATCGGTAAGCAAGGCCAAAACGTAAGACTTGCAGCTAAGCTTACTACTTGGAAGATAGATATTCATCCAGAAGATCCTGACACATTTACAGGACCAACAAGTGAGCCATACTACGATGCGGACAATCAAGAAATATTAAATGATTCATTAATTGATTTATTCAGAAATGACGAAGAATAAAACTTTTGATAGAAAATGTGTTGCATGCAGAAATTTTCACAATAAATACGAGATGATTAGGCTAGCAAAGACTGTGGAAGGTGTATTTATTGACAAAGAGCAAAAGATACAAGGCAGAGGAAGCTATGTGTGCAATAATGAAGAATGTATAAATAATGCGATTGAAAAGAATTTACTCAAAAAATCTTTAAAATGCAATATAGATAATGAAACCTTAGAGGAGCTAAGAAATGTAAAGAAGGAGTGATTATATGAAGACAAGAGTTTACGAATTAGCAAAAGAATTGAATATGGAAACAAAAGAACTACTAGATAAACTCCAAGAACTAAATCTACCGCCAATGACTCACTTAAGTGGTGTAGATGAAGAAACAGCTAATATGGTAAGAGATCTTTTCTTAGAAGAAGATAAAGTAGCGGTTAAAGAAAGACCAAAGAAAAAGATCCGTAAAGTAAAAGAAGATACAGAAAGTATAGATAAAAATGCTAATAAAGCTAAGAAAAACGCAAAACCTGAAGCAAAAAAAGCTAATGTAAAAGAAGATAGAAGAGAAGAAGCTAAGAAGGAAAGCGCTGAAAACAATAATCAAGCAAGAAACAAGAAGAATAAAAACAATAAGAATAACAATAACAACAACAATAATAATAATAACAATTATAATAACCAAGCAAATAATAGAAAAGGCAAGAAAAACAGACAAAACAATAAAAAGAACGACAATAAGGCTCAAGAAGTAAAAGAAGAAAAGCAAGAAGCAAAAAAAGCTAAAGACGAAGTTGTTTATATCCAAGATCCAATCATAGTTAAGGACCTTGCGGAAAAGCTAGGCGTTGGCGTAAACGAGCTAATTACAAAGCTTATCATGCTAGGACTAATGCTTAACCAAAACCAAAGCGTTGACTTTGATACAGCATCTTTAATGGCTGATGAATTTGGTGTAAAAGTAGAATTAGAAGTACCACAAAGCGAAGAAGAAGCACTTGAACTTGACTTCGAAGACAGTGAAGACACTCTAGTTACAAGACCACCAGTAGTTACAGTTATGGGTCACGTTGACCACGGTAAGACATCACTTCTTGATGCTATCAGAGAAACAAAGGTACAAGCAGGCGAAGCGGGTGGTATCACTCAAAGAATTGGCGCCTACAGCATCAACGTTAAAGGCAAAAAAGTAGTTTTCCTAGACACACCTGGTCACGAAGCTTTCACACAAATGAGAGCCAGAGGAGCTCAAATCACTGATATATCTGTAATAGTTGTAGCAGCAGATGACGGTATCATGCCACAAACAAAGGAAGCCATCTCACATAGTAAGGCAGCTGGCGTACCCATCATTGTAGCGATAAACAAGATAGACAGACCAGAAGCAAATATTGAAAGAATATACCAAGAGCTAGCAGATAACGATTTACTTCCAGAAAAGTGGGGCGGCTCAACTATAACCGTAGAAGTATCTGCAAAGAAAAGAATTAATATAGATGAATTACTCGAGATGATTACACTAGTTGCTGAGATGGAAGATATCAAGGCCAATCCTAATAGAAGAGCCATGGGTACTGTAATTGAAGCCCAACTAGACAAGGGCCAAGGACCTACAGCGACTGTTTTGGTACAAAAAGGAACTCTTAAGAAGGGCGACTACGTTGTATCAGGAACTGCTTGCGGTAAGATCAGACTTATGGTTGATGACAACGGCAAAGGCATCATGAAGGCGGCCCCTAGCACACCAGTTAAGATCATGGGCTTAAGTGAAGTGCCTGAAGCTGGCGAATTCTTCTACGCAGTTGAATCTGAAAAGAAGGCTAGAGCCATAGCTGATATGAGAAAAGAAAAACAAAGAGAAGAAATGATTACAGCAACTCAAAAAGTTTCTTTGGATAATCTATTTGACAGAATCAAAGAAGGCGAGTTAAAGGATCTAAACATCATAATCAAGGCTGATAACAAGGGTTCAATCGAAGCCATCAGCTCATCACTTACTAAGCTTTCAAACGATGAAGTAAAGGTAAGCGTTATACACAGCGGCGTAGGCGGAATAAGTGAATCAGACGTTATGCTTGCTAGCGCATCAAACGCCATCATCATAGGCTTTAACGTAAGACCAAACAACGGAGCGATGGATTTAGCAAACGCTGAAAGCATTGAAGTTAAGACATATAGAGTTATTTATGACATCATTGACGATATCAAGAACGCTGTTAAGGGTATGTTAAAACCTAAGACTAAGGAAACTGTTTTAGGTAGAGCGACTGTACGTGCTACATTTAGACTACCTTCTGGACAAACTATAGCAGGTATCTATGTTGATAACGGTAAGATTACTAGAAATTCAAGCATAAGACTTCTTAGAGACGACGTGGTTATTCACGACGGAGGCATTTCTTCATTAAAGAGATTTAAAGATGATGCTAAAGAAATTGCTACTGGTTATGAAGCTGGTTTAGGCCTTGATAATTACAACGATGTCAAGGAAGGCGACGAAATGGAAGCCTACATCATTGAAGAAATAAAAGCATAATTAGGTGATACTATGGACAAGAAAAGATTATATAGATTACAAGCTGAGATACAAAGAATTGTATCAGAGTTATTAATTGAAGGACTTAAGGATCCTAGGATTGATCCAATGACTAGCGTATCTAAGGTTGAGCTAAGTAACGATACATCGGTTGCCACTATATATTTTTCAATATATGGCAGTCAAAAGACTAAAGAAGACACTCTCGATGCTTTAGAAAATGCTAAAGGCTATATAAGATCTCGTCTTGCAAAGGTTTTAGAGATAAGACAAGTGCCTGAATTAAGATTTAAAATTGATGAGAGCGTTGAATATAGTATTGAGATACAAAAGATTTTAAATAAATTAAATTCAGAGAGTGAAGAAAAAGCAAACGAAGAGTTGGATGCAGATGAAGAATAATCACAGCATAAAAGATATTGGTCTAGCTATAGAAGAAGCTAATAGCATAAATATAATCTCTCACAAGTCTCCGGACGGGGACAACATGGGTTCAACGCTTGGCCTTTATCTATCACTAAAAGAAAAGTATAAGAAAAAAAACATAAATATTATAAAACCAGATGACATTCCTAGCAAATACATCTTTATTGAGGAGAAAAAGTATTACAAAGAAAGCATGAGCGAGTGCGATTTGCTTATGGTTATTGACTGCGCTGACGAGAGAAGACTTCTTAATGAATATAATCTTAAAGAAGCGAAAAAAGTTATTAACATAGACCACCACAAGAGCAATAAGTACTTTGGTGATATAAACTACGTTTTAGAAGAGTATTCATCTAGCTCAGAGATAGTCTACGACATCATAAAAGAGCTTGAGCTTCCTATAAACAAGGAAGTAGCCACTATGCTCTACATTGGCATAGATACTGACACTGGCAGGTTTATGTACTCATCGACAAGTGATGATACTATGCAAAAAGTTTCTAAGCTTATGAGCTACGGCATCGATATAAATGAAATCAATATCAAGCTTTATAGAAGCATGAATAAAAATATTTTTGAGCTATATAAGCTCGCGATAAACAAGATTAATTTTTATAAAGACTTTGCCTATCTTGTCTTAGATAATGATGATTTTAACAAGACAAAGACTAGTAGGGACGATACAGATGATATACTTGCGTTTTTACAAGGACTTGAAGATTATGACATGATAGCTATAATCAAAGAAGTAAAGGACATTTACAAAGTTTCTTTAAGAAGCAAGTATAAATACGATGTAGGAAGCATTGGTGAAGACTTTGATGGCGGCGGACATAAGTATGCAGCCGGTTTAACGTACAAGGGCGAGCTTGATGAGCTAATTAAAAAGCTGAAAGGATATGTAGACGATGCAAATTAGTGGCGTAGTCAACGTGTTTAAGGAGAAGGGCAAGTCCAGTAGATACTACACAAACAAGGTGAAGCAGCTTAGCAAGATGAAGACTGGACACGTAGGAACCTTAGATCCCATGGCCTTTGGCGTCTTGCCTATAGCGCTTGGAGAGGCAACTAAGTTTATAGATTACTTAGGCTTTGACAAAAAGGCCTATATATATAGAATAATTTTTGGTAAAACTACAGAGACCTTAGACGCTGAGTCAGAGATTAGCGATGAAGAGGCATGGAACTTTGAAAAGAATGATTTACTAAGAGTTTTAGAAGATATGGAAGGCGCATACGAGCAAGTTCCACCAAAGTATTCAGCAAAGAAGATTGATGGCGTTCCTATGTATAAGCTAGCGAGAGAAAACATTGACGTAGACACAGCTTCAAGAGCAAAAACGGTTCAAATCTATAAGAACAGACTATTGAAGTTTAATAAGGAAAAGTCATACGCCATAGTTATGAGCGAGGTTTCTACTGGAACTTATATAAGGACTCTTGCCTTCGATATAGCACAAAGACTAGGGACTATATCGTATATCGATTACCTTATGAGGTACTACAGCGGTCCATTAAATATTGACGAGGCCATTTGCATAGACGATATGGATGAAGATGACCTTATTCCAGTCGATACGCTTATAGATTTGCCAGTCATAAAGCTTCACGAAAAGAGGTTTAAAGCGGTTCAAAATGGCATGAACTCATACGTAAGCGATGCCTTCAATGAAGAGCAATACAAGGTTTACTGCGCTGATAAATTTTGCGGCATTGGCTATGTAAAAAAAGATGAGGATGGCAGAAAGAATATTTATATGAAAAAGGTTTATAAATATGAGGATAATTAATTTAAAAGATGAGTTTAGAAGTGAAGAATGCTATATAGCGCTTGGCTACTTCGATGGCATGCACTTAGGACACTTAAAAATAATTAAGAGCTGCATAAGTGATGCTAGAAGAGATAAGGTGGAGTCAGCTGTTTTGCTGCTTGATTTTAAAGGAGCTAAGAGCATTACGCCCATAGATGACAAGATTAAGATACTTGAAGAGCTTGGCATAGATACTGTTTATCTAATTGACTTTACAGATGAACTTAAAAGGACAGATCCAAAAGCCTTTGTCAAAGAGATACTACTAGATAGATTAAACGCAATAAGGACTTACTCGGGTGAAGATTATACCTTTGGTATAGACAGGCTTGGCGACACAGCACTTCTTAAAGAGATGATGCAAGAATCTGGTGGCGAAGCAGTAGTATTAAATTTTGAACTTGATGAAGAGATGCAAAAGATTTCATCGAGCAATATAAAAAAGTTAATACTGTCAGGTGAAGTGATGAGCGCAAACAAAGACTTATCGAGGTACTACTCAATAAAGTCAAAGGTTATTCACGGCAAGAAATTTGGATCATCGGTCGGTATACCAACTGCAAACCTCAATATTAATACAGGCTACATCATTCCATATCAAGGCGTATATGTAACGAAGATTAAGATTAAGGATCGTATCTATAAATCAGTTACTAGTGTAGGCAAAAACCTAAGCTTTAACGAAGACTTTGTTAGTGTTGAGACAAACATCTTTGACTTCGATGATGATATATATGATGACACAGTTAGATTATACTTCATCTATAGGATTAGAGATATGTTAAACTTTGCTGACAAGGATGATTTACTTAATCAGATTAGAAGCGATATTGATTTTGCGAAAAATTTTGAAGATTATTTATAATTATGAGTATAAAATGCTTTACAAATGCTAAAGTTCATGATATACTAATATAGGTACCTTATGCTACGTATATCGTTCCCGTCGATACACTTGGCTGAGGCAAATATTATTAAGGGGGAAACATTAAATGTTAACAAAAGAAGAAAAATCAAAAATCATTGACGATTTTAAAATGCATGAAGGAGACACTGGTTCTACAGAAGTACAAATAGCTATACTTACTAAGAGAATCAATGATCTTACAGAACACTTAAAGACACACAAGAAAGACCATCACTCAAGAAGAGGTTTATTTAAAATGATTGGTAAGAGAAAAGGTCTTCTAAAATATTTGTATGACACTGATATTGACAAATATCGTGAATTGATAGAAAGATTAAATATCAGAGGATAAAGAGGGCGGGGCTATCCCGCTCTTTTGTTAGATTAAAGGAGATGTGAGATGCAAGAAAATTTTAAAACTACCTTAGCAGGTAGACCTTTAGAAATTGAAACAGGAAAGATGTGCGAGCAAGCTGGTGGTTCTTGCTTAGTTAAGTATGGAGATACTTACGTTTTAGTTAATGCGACAAGCACAAAAGCACCTAGAGAAGGGGTAGATTTCTTCCCACTAAGTGTAGACTACGAAGAAAAGTTTTATTCTGTTGGTAAGATACCAGGAGGATATATAAAGAGAGAGGGAAGACCTTCAGAGAAAGCAGTTTTAACTTCAAGGCTGATTGATAGACCAATTAGACCTTTATTTCCTGAGGGCTTTTTTAATGATGTACAAGTTATAGCAACAGTTCTTTCAGTAGACCCAGATAATAGTCCGGAAATCGCTGCGATGATTGGTTCATCAGTAGCTCTATGTATTTCTGATATACCGTTTAACGGACCAACTGCAGCAGTTTACGTTGGACTTATAGATGGAGAATATGTAATCAACCCGACTCAAGAAGAGATGGATAAGTCAGATATAAACCTATGTATATCAGGTACAAAGGACGCCATCATGATGGTTGAATCAGGATCAAATGAAGTTTCTGAAGAAGAAATGATTAATGCTATACTAAAAGGACATGAAGCTATCAAAGAAGTTTGTGCATTTGAAGAAGAAATCATTAAAAAGATAGGCAAAGAAAAATATTCATTTGAAAAATTTGAAGCTAAAGAAGAAATCTTTAAAGAAATAGATGAAGAATTCAGAGAAGATATTAAAAACTCTATATTCGAAGCTGATAAGGTTCAAAGAATTGAAAACAGTGAATCACTTAAGGATACTATAGTAAATAAATATCTTGAAAAGTACCCAGATGATCAAAAGAGCATACTAAAGACTATTGATGATATTACAAGCGAAGAGTTTAGAAAAGGTATACTTGAAAGAAACTTAAGACCAGATGGAAGAAATACTGAACAAATCAGACCACTTTCTGCTGAAGTTGGCTTATTGCCAAGAGCACACGGATCAGGACTATTTAAGAGAGGTCAAACTCAAGTATTAACTATAGCTACACTTGGCTCATTCGGCGACAGCCAATCACAAGACGGCCTAGTTGAAGAAGGCGAAAAACACTACATGCATCAATACAATTTCCCACCATATTCAGTAGGAGACGTTAGACCGCTTAGAAGCCCAGGTAGAAGAGAAATTGGTCACGGAGCACTTGCTGAAAGAGCTCTAGTTCCAGTTATACCTTCACTTGAAGAATTCCCATACACAATTAGACTTGTATCAGAAGTACTAAGTTCAAACGGTTCTTCATCACAAGCAAGTATTTGCGGTTCAACACTAGCTCTTATGGATGCGGGTGTACCAATTAAAAAACCAGTAGCAGGTATTGCCATGGGACTTATTAAGTCAGATGAAACTACTAAGATATTAACAGATATTCAAGGTCTTGAAGACCACCTTGGAGACATGGACTTTAAAGTAGCTGGTACTAAGGACGGTATCACAGCTATGCAAATGGATATCAAGGTTCAAGGTATAGACGAAGAGATAATGAAAGTTGCTCTAGAACAAGCAAAGGCAGCAAGATTCCAAATACTTGATGTAATCAGATCAGCTATCGATGCACCAAGAGCAGAATTATCAGAATACGCTCCAAAGATTGCAACTATCAAGATTGATCCAGACAAGATTAGAGACGTTATCGGCTCAGGCGGAAAGGTAATTAACAAGATTATCGAAGAAACAGGCGCTAAGATTGATATCACTGATGACGGTGACGTATACATCTCAGCTGATACTATGGATGGCGTTAACGGCGCTAAGAAGATGATTGAAGACATCGTTAAAGAAGTAGAAGTTGGCGAAGTTTACTTTGGTAAGGTTAATAGAATAACTAATTTCGGTGCCTTTGTTGAAGTGTTAAACGGCAAAGAAGGCTTACTACACATCTCACAAATCTCTAAGGAAAGAGTAAACAAAGTTGAAGATGTATTAAAGCTAGGCGACGAAATCATGGTTAAGGTTACATCTATTGACGAACAAGGTAGAATTAACCTATCAAGAAAAGCTTTAGTAGAAAATTCTGATGAAGAATCTAAATAATTAGGATAAAAAGATGGTAAAAGTTAAGATAATAAATAAGAGTAAAAACGATATACCAAAATACCAAACTGAAAACTCTGCTGGCGTAGACATTAGAGCTTCACTTGATGAAGACCTTGTATTAAAGGCAGGCGAGTTCAAACTAGTAAGTACAGGTATCTATCTAGAGATACCTTCTTCTTACGAAGTTCAAATCAGAGCAAGATCGGGCCTTAGCATTAAGCACGGCATTGGTCTTGTCAATGGTATAGGCACTATAGACAGTGATTACAGAGGCGAAATAAAGGTGCCTCTAATAAACTTTTCTAAAGAAGATTTTACTATTGAGAATGGTATGAGAATCGCTCAAATGGTTTTATCTAAGTACGAAAAGATTGATTTTGAAGAAGTAGATGAGCTTTCAGACTCTGAAAGACAAGATGGCGGCTTTGGATCGACAGGAGAAAAATAATGACATTACTTAAAGCAATAATACTCGCTATCGTTCAAGGCATAACAGAGTTTTTACCAATAAGCTCATCAGGTCACTTGGCCATACTACAAATATTATTCAATATAAAAGAAGGTAATGTATTTTTCTCGCAAGTTTTACATTTCGGGACATTGCTTTCTATTTTGCTTGTTTATCATAAACAAGTTATAAACATGATTGTGGAGTTTTTCAAAATGCTTGGCTCCTTAATAAAAAGAGAAAAGATCGAGCTAAACCACTATCAAAAACTAGCTCTATACATTATATTGGCAACTATACCTACAGTTATCATCGCTTTGTTTATAGAGAAGTATTTGGATCAATTATATATGTCTTCATTAATCATAGGACTATGCTTTATAATAACAGCCTTTATGATATACTTCATCGACATCAATATTCATGGTAAAAACACTATGAGGATAACAGATGCTGGCGTGCCTAAAGTGCTTGCTATAGGGGCAGTTCAAGGTGTTGCAGCACTACCAGGCATATCAAGATCAGGCTCAACTATATTTATATCTCACATATTGGGAATAAATAAGAAGGATGCGGTGGATTTTTCTTTTCTACTAGCTATACCAGCCATGCTTGGCGGCTTTATACTAGGTTTAAAAGACATATTCAAAGAAGGATCACAAGTAAGCTTCGACATCAATGCGATTGTTGGACTTATTGTGAGCTTCATAACTGGAGTTTTAGCAATTAGATTAATAAAAGTGCTTATTAAAAAGAAAAAATTCCATGTATTTTCATATTACTTAGTTGTACTAGGTATTATTTGTATAGTATTAAATTTTATATAAAAGATATATAAGCGAAGGGATTGTATGAGAACTACAAATAAAAGAACAAACAAAAGAACTAAGAGTAAAACAAATAAAAAGGTAGATAAGAACGAATCTTTATTGATATCTGGTCTTATAATACTTTTTGCGTCCATATTTTTGCTAATTTTTGCAAATAGTGATGCAACAGGTGTTTTTGGCAGATGGATAAAGAATAGTCTTGTCTACCTTTTTTCAATTGGATACAATATATTTTTATTCTACTTAATGGCTATATCTTTGGTACTATTAATTCCAAAGTCAAGGAAATATGCTAGCAAATTGATTATATCATTAAGCATAGTCTTCCTAAGCCTTTTAGTTATATTCGACTCATCGACAGTAGTCATGAGCTCATTCTCTTCGCACGTATCTCAAGCGACAGAGCTAGCAAGTGAATTAAACTCAGGTGGCCTTATAGGCGGAGTAGTAGGTTACTTATTCTACAGGCTTTTTGGCGGCGTTGGAACAGTTATAGTTCTAGTTATTATCAACATAATTAACATATATAGCTTAACTAGCATCAACAGAGCTGATATAGTTAAAACAACTGACAATACTATGAATAAGCTTCAAGATGGCGTTGAAAATAGCATAGAAAAGATTAAAGTAAAAAGAGAAGAGAAGAAGAATAGAAAGATAATGTCTTCTGATGATATTTTTAATGATGAAGATGATGTAAAAGCTATAGACAATGTTAATAATACTTCAAATCATAACGATATTAAGATTGAAGGCCTTGATGATGATCTTTTCGATATAAATATTAATGACTCATCAAGGGCTAATAGCCTTGACACAATTGATAAGCCTAGCGAAGATAAAAAAGCAAATGAGAACAAAAAGCCTGAGAGAAAAGCTAAGCCTAGCAAAAAAGAAAGTGAAAAGACAGAAGATACTGGTGAGGAAATCGATATAGAAAAAGAAATTCATAATGAAGACATAATTCATTACGAATTCCCGTCACTAAATCTTCTAAAAGAAGTCGAAGTGACTAACACAAACTCAAAAGGCAGAGAGATTAAGGACAATATTAAGATTATTCAAGATACACTTAATAATTTTGGCGTCGATGCAAAGGTAATTGGCGTTAACAGCGGTCCGACTATTACCTCATACGAGATAAGTCTTGCTGCTGGAGTAAAGGTAAGTAAGATACTAAGTCTATCAGATAACCTAGCTCTAGCACTAGCAACGACTGATATAAGGATACTTGCGCCTATACCAGGCAAGAGCGCAGTCGGCATAGAAGTGCCTAATAAGCATAAGGATACGCTTTTACTAAAAGAAATTTTGGATAGCGATGAATTTAGAAATCTAAAATCAAAACTGCCGCTTGCTCTAGGAAAAGATGTTACAGGCAATACCATCATCAGTTCTATCGCAAATATGCCTCACTTACTTATAGCAGGGGCAACGGGTTCAGGTAAGAGTGTTTGTATTAATACCATAATCATGAGTATACTTTATAAGGCAAGACCTGATGAAGTTAAATTAATCATGATTGACCCGAAAGTAGTTGAATTAAACGTTTATAACAATATACCTCATCTATTGATACCGGTAGTGACAAACGCTAAAAAGGCGCAATTCTCACTAAATTGGGCGGTTCAAGAGATGGAGAGAAGATACCAATTATTTGCGAAGAACAATGTTAAGGACATGCAAAGCTATAACGAGCTTGATACTATCACTGAAAAGATGCCTCAAATCGTTATAATTATAGACGAGCTTGCTGACTTAATGATGGTTGCTGCAACAGAGGTCGAAGATGCAATCTGTAGACTTGCTCAAATGGCGAGAGCGGCGGGCATGCACTTAATTGTAGCGACACAAAGACCATCGGTCGATGTTATTACAGGAACGATAAAAGCGAATATACCTTCGAGAATTTCCTTCCAAGTTTCTTCTCAAATAGACTCAAGAACTATACTTGACATGAGTGGTGCAGAAAAACTACTAGGCAAGGGCGATATGCTTTATTACCCATCGAATCTATCAAAGCCAATCAGAGTTCAAGGCGCCTTTGTAAGCGATAAAGAGGTTAAGAGTGTTTGCGACTTCATCAGAAATCAAGGTGAAGCAAATTACAATCAAGAGGCGGTTGAATCCATCACAACAAATAACACTAGTCAAACAATGCAAGACGATAAGGACGAGCTATATAATGATGCGGTTAAGTTAGTTGTAGCTGATGGACAAGCGTCGATATCATACTTACAAAGAAAGCTTAAGATAGGTTACTCACGTGCGGCAAGAATCGTCGATCAAATGGAAGAGATGGGCGTTGTTAGCGGCTACGATGGATCAAAGCCAAGAAAAGTACTTATTGAAGAAGAAGACTTAGAAAATTTATACAGTGAAAGCGGTGACGGACTTGAATAAAGTATTTATACTTACTATGGGCTGCTCAAAAAATGATGTAGACTCAGAAACTATGGCATATAAATTAAAGAATCATTACTACAGTATAATAAATAATCCGAATGAAGCTGATTATATAATCATAAACACTTGTTCATTTATAAATGCAGCGAAGGAAGAGTCGATAGAGGCTATCTTTGATATGATTAATCAAAAAAAGGAAGGCGCTAAGATTATAGTTAGCGGCTGCCTTGCTCAAAGATACTCAAAAGAGCTAAAAGAAGAGATTCCTGAGATAGACATTATAGTTGGTACAGGTAATTTTCAAAATATTTCCGAAATAATTAAAGAATATGAAGAAAACAATAAAGATGATGTTTACATCGATAACATCAACGCAGATATTGAATATATAGAGAAAGATGCAGCAGACATCACTGAATACGTCAAGATAGCTGAGGGCTGTAACAATAACTGCTCTTATTGCATAATACCAAAGCTTAGAGGCAGACTTAGATCGAGGTCAATTGACGATGTAGTTAATGAGATAAATCATTTATATAAGCTTGGCACGAGAGAAGTTATACTTATCGCACAAAATACAACAGATTATGGAATGGACATATACTCAAGGCCATCTTTAGATATGCTTTTAAAAGCAATACTTGAAAGGACTAAAATGCCTTGGATCAGAATTATGTATCTATATCCAGACAATATTACTGATGAACTAATCGAAACATTTAACTCATCAGATAGAATACTTAAGTACATGGATATACCACTTCAACACGCATCAGACCACGTTCTTAAGATGATGAATAGACATATCAATAAAGATGAAATTCATGATTTAATCACAAAACTAAGGACTAATATAGATGATTTAGTTTTAAGAACAACATTCATAGTCGGCTTCCCAGGTGAGAGAGAAGAAGATTTTGAAGAGCTACTTGCTTTTATTAAGAAAGAAAAATTCGATAAGCTTGGCGTCTTTGAATATAGTGATGAAGAAGGCACAAGAAGCTACTCTTTTAGCGAGAAGCTTGATGAAAAGACTAAGAGAAGTAGAAGAGACGAGATTATGGACGCGCAAATGGATATCTCAAGAGAAAGTCATGAGAAGAGAGTGGGAACAGTTATGAAGTGCTTAGTTGAAGATGGAGACGCTGGTGAATACATTCTAAGAAGCTTTATGGATGCTCCTGATGTAGACGGAGTAATTTACTTAAGTAGCGATGAGGAGCTAAGCCCAGGTAGCTTTGTAGATGTCAAGATTACAGAAGCACTTGACTATGACTTAAGAGGTGAAATTTATGAACCTAGCAAATAAAATTACAATGTTTAGGATATTATTACTACCTATTTTTGTATTAAGCTATTACTATGATCAAAGTGGTATATCAAGTCTAGCGATATTCCTTTTGGGATCATTTAGTGACTTTTTAGATGGCTACGTTGCTAGAAAGTATGATATGATCACTGATTTTGGCAAGTTCATAGACCCTATAGCAGATAAGATACTTGTACTAAGCGCCTTCATCTTGTTTATAGAAAGGGGCTTTGTTGAACCATGGGTAGTCATAGTAGTTTTGTTTAGAGAATTACTTATCTCGGGCTTTAGGATGCTTGCTGCGAAGAAAAATATATCCATAGCAGCAGATATCTTCGGTAAGCTTAAGACGACAACACAGTTTTTCTCAGTAATATTCTTCTTCTTAACAATTATATTAATAAATAGAACAATGTTCATCATAGGAAAAGTTTTGCTATATATATCAGTAGCACTAACAGTTTTATCAATGATAAACTACCTATATAAAAACAGGGAAGTATTCAATGGAACAATGCAATAAGATTATTGAAATATTAAAAGAAAATAATTTAAGCATTTCAGGCGCTGAATCGATAACAGGAGGCCTTGTATCGAGCGAACTAGTTAAGGTAGCTGGCGCATCAGATGTCTTTTGCGGAACATTAGTTTCGTATCAGTCATCGGTTAAGATAAATACACTAAAGGTGGCTAGCGACTTGATTGATAAATATACTCCAGTATCTATCGCAGTACTATCGGCCATGCTTGATGGAGCTAAGGCGCTTTTCGAAAGTGACATTGTCTATGCTATAACAGGAAGCGCTGGGCCAACATCATATGACGGGATTCCGGTTGGGCTTGTTTACTATGGACTAAGCTATAAAAATCATCAATATTTACATAAAAAGATTTACAGCGGCTCAAGATGTGATATAATAGAAGAAGCGAAGAACGATTTAATCGATTTAATATTAGAAATAATAAGTAAATAATAGAGGTGAAAAAATGGACATGAACGAAAAAGAAAAAGCTCTTAATGAAGCTTTGAAAAAGATTGAGAAAGATTTTGGCAAGGGCTCAATAATGAGACTTGGCGACCACGCTAAGCTTAATATTGAAAGCATCCCAACTGGCTGCTTGTCACTTGACATGGCTTTAGGCATTGGTGGTATACCAAAGGGAAGAATCATCGAGATCTACGGACCAGAATCAAGTGGTAAGACTACTTTAACACTACATGTAATAGCAGAATGTCAAAAGAAAGGCGGCACAGCTGCTTTCATAGACGCAGAACACGCTTTGGATCCTCAATATGCAAGAAACTTGGGTGTTGACATCGATAAGCTTATAGTGTCTCAACCAGACAATGGTGAACAAGGTCTTGACATTGCTGAAGCACTTGTTAGGAGCGGCGCTGTTGATCTAGTTGTTGTTGACTCAGTTGCAGCCCTTGTACCTAAGACTGAAATCGAAGGAGCTATGGGGGATGCGACTATAGGTCTACAAGCAAGACTTATGTCACAAGCAATGCGAAAGCTTTCTGGTGTTATATCAAAAACAAATTCAACAGTAATATTTATTAACCAATTAAGAGAAAAGATTGGGGTCATGTTTGGCAGCCCTGAAACAACTACTGGTGGTAAGGCGTTGAAGTTCTATTCATCAGTTAGACTTGATATAAGAAAGTTTGATGTAATCAAGCAAAAAGAAGAGACTTCGGCAGGTGGTAAAAAAGAGGATGTAATCATAGGTAATAAAGTTCGTGTTAAAGTTGTTAAGAACAAAGTTGCTCCTCCATTTAAGGTAGTTGAATTTGATATTATGTATGGTGAAGGGATATCCAAGGAAGGTGATATCTTGGATGTTGCGGTTAGCAAAGGTATAGTTGACAAGGCTGGTGCATGGTTCTCATACAATGACGAAAAGCTTGGTCAAGGAAGAGAAAATGTTAAACAATTATTCAAAGAAAAACCTGAGCTTATGGAAGAGATAGCATTAAAGGTTAGACAAGCTTGCAAGAAAGAAGACGAAGAAGCTGTAGAAGAAGCAGAACAAAACACAGAAGAATAAGTTGATATAATGAAATTTGTATTTATAACAGATACACATATAAAAGAAAAAAATCCTATAAATAGACTTGATAATTATTTTGAAACGGTAATTAATAAGATTGACGAGGCTGCTCGCTTTGCAGTAGAAAACAATGTTAATTTTATAGTTCACGGTGGAGATCTTTTTGATACTCCAACCGTTTCAACTATTTGTCTTGTCAAATTTAATAGGATTCTTTTTTATTTAAAAGAGCATAATATAAAGTTTTACATCGTTAGTGGCAACCACGACATCTATGGTCGTAATCCTGATACGCTTCCTAGAACACATTTAGGCCTACTCGAGTCTTTTGGAGCGGTTAAGATGCTTGATAGAGAAAGTACCATTGAAGAGAACTTTGCTAAGGGTAATAGCGTTAAAATCATAGGCACACCATATATATACAAGATGGACGCTGAAGATAAAGAAGCCTATTTACTAAGTGAATATGATAAGAAAGATGGCGAGTTTCTAATCAATGTTGTTCATGGCATGCTATTAGAAAAGCCATTTATAAAAGAGATAGAACACACTGTTGTTACTGATATAATCAATACTAAGGCCGACCTTACACTTTCGGGCCACTACCACACAGGCTTTGGCGTGATTAGCCTCAATGGCAGGACGTTTTTAAATCCAGGCTCACTTACAAGGTGCTCAAACACTACTGAAGAGTACAAGAGGATGCCTCAGTACGCTTTAATCGAGATCAATGATGATTTAAAACCAAAGATTGAGCTTATCAATGTGAAGTGTGCAAAACCTGGATATGAGGTCTTAGATAGGGAGTATATCGAAAAGCACAAGAATGATAAATTAGAAGTTCTTAATTTTGAGAACACCATAAAAAAAGCTGCTGACTTTGATAAGTATGACTACTATAGCGTTTTCGAAGAGATAATCAAGGCTGAAGGCGTTGAAAAAGAAGTTATAGATGAGGCGAAGAAGCGTTTAGAGAAAGCGGAGGAAGATATTCATGGTCAAGATTAATAAGATAGATCTAATAAATTTTCAGTCGCATAAATTCACTTCGCTTGACTTTGATGATGGACTAAACGTCATCGTCGGACCATCTGACAATGGCAAGACGTCGATACTAAGAGCGATACGCTGGGTACTTTTTAATGAGCCACAAGGCATGGGCATGCTAAGGAACAACGAACACTTTGTTTCAGTCAGACTTTACTTTAACAATGACTACTCGGTTGAAAGAAAGCGCTCAAAAAAAGAAAATCTATACATTATTTATAATGAAAAGACTGGCGAAGTTCAAGAGTTTAACAGCTTAAGGACAGGGCTTCCGCCTGAAGTATCAAACGTGATGAAGATAAAAAAGATTACGCTTGATAAGGCGAGTGACATAAACTTCAATATACAGTTTCAGCACGATGGACCTTTTATGTTTAGCTATACAGCGACACAAAAGTCGGCTCTTATCGGTAAGATGTATAATTTAGATGTCGTTGACAAAGCCATTGACGATACGAATAAGGATATAAAATCACAAAAGTCGGATATCAAGAGGATAAACGAAGAGATTAAAGAGCTTGACGAAAAGATATTAGCGTATAAGGATATTGAAAAGGAAGAAAAATTACTTAAGGATAGAGAGACACTTACTAAAAATATAGAAGACTCAGTAGAAAAATTAAAGCTGATAAATTCACTTAAAGCTAGACTTGATGATAATAAGAAAAATAAAGACTATTTACTTGAAAGAATAAAGGACTTCGACAAAGTATTATCAAACGAAGCGCTTATATCGAGCACTGCGAAGGCTTACGAAGTTTTAGAAAGCTACAAAACTTACAAGACAAGGCTCGATAAGATTAAAAATGAAATTAATAATACTGAGGCTATTTACAAGAAAAGTAAAAATATAACAGAAAAGCTCGACATTGACAATACCATAGCGAGGAACTTAAACGCTTTTACTAAGCTAAATGAACTCAAAAAGCGTTTGGGCGATGTATCGGCATCCATTGACAAGGGTAGATACTTTATTAAGGATAACGATGAAAATTTAAACAGAGACTTAAAAGAGTATACAGAGTTATTAATTAAGCTGAAGAAGTGCCCGTATTGCAACTCGGACGTTGATAAGGCGCACATTGACATGATTGTTAAAGAATATTTATAAAGGTGATATTATGGATTATACAAACAGACTTGAGGCCTTGAAGGACAGTTTAGACAAGGCAAAACTGAATAAGGTGAAGTACGAAGAAAGGCTTAATATACTTCTTAATGATAGGGAAAATATCCTTAAAGAGATAAAAGCCCTTGGTATTGAGCCAGATAATCTTGAAGCAGAGATAAAGAATTTAGAAAATAAAATAGCTACAGATATTACTAAGGCTGAGGAGCTTTTGAAAGACAATGAATAATTATACTTTAGAGATAGACAGAATTAAAAAATTTAATAAGTCTCTAGAGAACAAGATTTTGCAAGACAAGACCAAGAAAGAGATGCTACTTGATAAGAAGGCATCACTTGCGAAAGAGGCAGAGCGCCTTGACGAGAAGAACATGATTTTCGAAAAGACTAAGCTGCTTTTAGAAAAGACGAGTGACTACGCTAGAAAAGAGGCTATAAAGAGCATTGAGAATATGGTTACAGGCGCACTTCACGAGATATTTGCTTCGCAAAGCAAGTTTGTGATTGAAGAGAAGAGTATCAATGGTAAGGTCGCTGTCGACTTTTTCCTAGAAGACGAGGTCGATGGCGAGAAGATATTGACTGACCCACAAGAGCAAAGAGGCGGGGGCTATGTTGATATAATCTCACTTGCACTGCGCTTCGCAATGATAGAAGTATTTAATCCCAAGATCGAAGGGCCGATACTTCTTGACGAGCCAGCAAAATTCGTTTCAGAAGACTACATTTATAATGTTGCCGAATTTTTATCCAAGGTGAGCGAAAGCTTCAATAGGCAGATAATCATGGTTACGCACTCAAAGTATCTATCGAACATTGGCGACAAGACCTTTGAAGTAATTAAGCGTGATAACGTTTCAGAAGTAGTGGAGAAGTAGGCTTATGCTTATAAAGATCTTAATTGGATTCGTAAAAGTAATATTTATGATAGCGTTTTTCCCTATATTATTACTTCTATCTTTATTTAATAATGATAAAGACACTAAGCATAAAAAAGTAAAGAAGCAAGAGAAAGATGACCTTGCTTGGATAGATAGACTCGAGGAGCTAGACGCACTGATAGACGATTAATTGAATATATAAAAACAATGGCTATGATTGATTTCATAGCCATTTATAATGCAAAATTATTTAATTTTTTCTAAAACAATAGTTTTAATTCTATCTAATTCTTTTTTTGCTTCAGCTTCATTATTTGCTCTTATCGAGAAATAAAACTTAATCTTTGGCTCAGTACCAGATGGCCTTATCGCTATCCATGAGTAGTCATCGATGTAGTACTTAAGCACGTTTGACTTATCTAGACCAGTTTCATCATTTAAGTAGTCGACTCTTTTAATAAATTTAAGCCCATCGATCTCACTCTTGTAATTATTTCTGAACTTATCCATGATCTTAGCCATCTTGTCCTTGCCATCAAGTCCTTCGAAGACTATGGACTCTTGCGCTTGAACGAAGTAGCCGTACTTTTCGTAAAGACTATTTAAGTGGTCCAAGATATTTATATTTTGCTTTTTATAATAAGCAGTCATTTGAATAAGCACCATGAAGGCGTTAACAGCGTCTTTGTCTCTTACAAAATCTCTATAGACATAGCCTATGCTCTCTTCTAAGCCGAAGAAAAAGTGTTTGTCACTAACATTTTCAAAGTCATTAGCAAGCTTACAGATATTCTTAAAGCCAGTCAAAACGTCAGCGGACTCAAGACCATGGTCCTCGGCAATGGCTTTTGCAAAATCCGATGTAACTATGGACTTAACTAGATACGAAGTCTTTGCGGGCTTGCTATGACTAAGAATGAAGTCAAGCATAAGAGCGCCGACTCTGTTGCCATCCAAAATAATGTATTCACCATCTTTTTTAACAGCCATGTTAATTCTGTCGCAGTCGGGGTCGCTTGCGAATATCGCATCTGCCTTTTTATCTTTCGCGAGTTTTATAGCCTCGTTAAAAGCCTCTTTAAACTCTGGATTAGGGTAAGGGCAGCTAGTAAAGTCAGGGTCAGGATGCTCTTGAATTTTAGGTATATGATAATTTGTGAAGCCAAAATCCTTAATCACTTTGACAATAGGCTTAAGACCAGTACCATTAAGAGGTGTGTAAACGAAATTTATATCTTTATCCACGTCTACATCCATTTTGATAGAGTAGAGGTCCTTGTAATATGAAGCAAAAAATTCATCGTCAATCATTTTTAGATATTTATCATTTTTCTCTGTAATAGAAATTTTATCAAAGTTCACAGACTTCATTTTATTTTGCACAAGCTCAGCCATCTCCTCAAGTATTTGTGAACCGTGCCCGTTGTAAACCTTGTAGCCGTTGTAATCCTTTGGATTGTGGCTCGCAGTCACCATAACCCCAGCAGATGCCTTGTAATGCCTTATGCCATAGCTCACGAAAGGCGTTGGCAATGCTTCATCAAAGAGGTATACCTTGATGCCTTCATTTGTGAAGATGTTTTTGCTAAGATGAGCAAAGCCCTCTGACATGTACCTTGTGTCATAGCCGATGACTACAGATGGCGTATCAAATTTATCTTTAAGGACTAGGGCGATAGCTTTGGCAGCGAGCTTTACTGTGTAGACGTTCATCATATTTGTGCCTAGACCAAGCTTACCCCTAAGGCCAGCCGTTCCAAAGACAAGATCACTCGCAAAATTGTTTTTAATTTCGTCTTCACTCATCTTTTTAAGAGCCGCATCATCCTCTGCGCTAATGCTTGAGTAACTTAGCCAGGAGATATATCTTTCGTTTGTGCTATTAATCTTAAGTTTCTTTTTATTTGATAATAGATAATAATTAACGCCGCAAAGTTTGGCTAGCTCATCCATTTGCTTAAGCAGCTTTTTCGTTTCAAGCTTTGTTTCAATATAGACATTTATAAACTTATAAGGTCTAGTAAAGTCAGAGCTCTTAGTAGAACTTAAGGCATTCTCATCAAAATATTTTAATATAGCCTCACCATAATCATGAGAAAGAATCTTAAGCATAAGCTCATACGCTTCGTAATAACTCTTCACCTCATAAGACTTGTCATATATATATATATAAGAAAGGATAAGCCCGCTCTTGTAATTAGCGTAGGTGAAACTATAAGGCTTAGTTGCAATGGTTTTTGTATATGATTTATTATCTTTTGCGTTTTGATCGTCGTTCTTATTTTTAAAATTCAGTATTTTACTCATTGAATCACTCCTTCATATCTATATTATAATACATATGGGGGAGATAAACAATAAAAAAGATAAAAAAAGAAACGTGCAAATACACGTTTCTTCGTGGTGGACCATCAGGGACTCGAACCCTGGACCCACTGATTAAGAGTCAGTTGCTCTACCACCTGAGCTAATGGTCCAAAACTACCTTACCATTATACAACAAGAATTCTAATTTGTAAAGGGTTTTTTTAAAATTTCTTAAAAAAATTTAATTTAGTTAAAAGAGACAATAAGGTCTCTTCTAACTAAACAGCCTTATTTAACTTGTGAGTTAATCTACTCATCTTTCTAGCTACTTTATTCTTGTGGAATAAGTTTCTTTGTTCAGCCTTCTTTAATTTTTTATCTATAACTTTAAGTACTTCTCTAGCTTCATCTGTTTTGCCTTCGTTAACCAATAATTCAAATCTCTTTATAAGGTTCTTAAGCTCAGTCTTTCTAGATTTATTTACTAAAGTTTTATTTTTACTAACTGATATTCTTTTCTTCGCAGATTTAATGTTTGCCAATAATCTCACCTCCAAATTTCATAACATTGATATTTTACCATAAATTTATAGAAATAGCAAGACTTTTTTTAAATTTTCTTTATTTTTTCTAAAAAATGTCTTAATAATATAAAATACTTGTAAAATAGCTTTAATTATGCTATAATAAGTAAGTCTGGGGGTAGATGAGTCCTGGTGGGCTCTCCGGTCTTCAAAACCGTGCATGTGGGGTTTGTAGCTTCATAGGTGTGTTCGATTCGCACATACTCCCGCCATATATGATCAAACTAGCTTTAGTTTGATCTTTTTTATTGTGGTCAACACACAAAAAAATTGAAGAGCTATAAAAATAGCTCTCCAACAGTCGAATAACGAGTAGACAGAGGTCTTGCTCACCCTCCATCCATTATATATTATACATCAATTGAAGAAATATGTCAAAATAAAAATAACGTTTAATAATAATCAGTGTAATTTTCATAACTTACTTGTATTATTTAACGTTTTTTATTTTTGCGCCTAAAATAATTCTTAAAATTATATTGAATTGGCTTTGTTTGTGATTCTAAGCAATTGACAAATACCTCATTTAATGTTAAGATATTAGCAGGTGATGATAGTGGAAAATTTTGTAATTATAGACGGTTCAAGCTTACTTAACAGAGCTTTTTATGCAATTAGATTATTGAGTAACAAGAAAGGCATATTTACTAACGGTATTTATGGCTTTTTAAACATGCTTGACAAGATTAAGGCTGACTACGGTCCAAAATACATCTGTGTGGTCTTTGATAGAAAAGAAAAAACTTTTAGAAAAGATATCTATGATGATTATAAAGGCAATAGAATGAAGTTTCCTGATGAGCTAAGTGTTCAATTCCCAATACTTAAGGACATACTTAATAAGATGGGCATAAAGGTTTTGGACAAGGCCGGCTTTGAGGCAGACGACCTTGCAGGCACTTTGACTATGATTGATGATAAGAACGTTAAGAAGCTGCTTATAACAGGGGACAAGGACTACTTACAGCTAATTAAGGACGATACAGACGTTATCATCACTAAGACGGGCGTAAGTGAGTTTGATACATATAATATAGAAAAGATGAACGAGGTTTATGGTCTTAGTCCCGACGAATTTATCGACTTAAAGGCTCTTATGGGCGATCAATCAGATAATATCCCTGGTATTTACGGCATTGGGGAGAAGACTGCTTTAAAAATACTTAGTGAGTACAGAACTATAGAAAATCTTTATGAGCATATTGACGAACTTAAAGATAATAAGACTAATCAAAGGATAAAAGATGGCAAGGACATGGCCTTTCTATCTAAAAAGCTTGCGACTATTGTTAAAGATGTTGATATATCTATGGATATCGAAGATTATAAAATAAATGATGCTAACAATGATGCGCTTAGAGAAATTTTTGAAGAATTAGAACTAAATTCTAGACTTAACTCTTTAGAAGACAGTAAAAAAATAGAAGTAGCGGAAAATAATTTAGAAATAGAAATACTTGATGAAGATAATATAAAGGCTCTTGATAAACTTAAGGATGAGTTTATCTTTAATATCACTACAGACACTGACAAATACTTTACTTCAGATATTTTATATATAAGTTTTATACTAGACAAAGTTTATATAATTAAGACTGATAACTTATCTTGTATAAAGAATATTTTAGAGAACGAAAATATTAAAAAAGTTTCGCATGACATTAAAAAGGCTTATGTCTTAGCGCAAAAAGAAGGTATATTGATTAAAAACTTTGCTTTTGACACAGCCATCGCCTACTATTTAATTGATTCAAACAAGTCAAACTATAGCATACAAAACATGGCTATGGACTATTTGCAAAGACAAATAAATTCATTTGACGATATATATAAGAAGGAAAAAATTAGGACTAAAGTGGTTTCAGCCATTGACATGGATGTGGCAAGCGAAGTCTTAAGTAATGAGATCAAGACTATAAAAGATGTTTATCCAATACTCAAGGAAAAGATCGATAGTTTAGACGAAAAAACTCTTTTCTACGATATAGAACTTCCGCTTAGTGAAGCTTTGGCAGATATGGAATTTACAGGCTTTAAGGTCGACAGAGATGAATTGCTAGGGCTTGGAGACGAATATGACGAACTTATTAAGGAAAAGGAAAGAATTATATTTAGCTTAGCTGGTGAAGAATTTAACGTAAATTCTCCTAAAAAGCTAAGTGAAATACTATTTGATAAGCTCGGCATCAAGCCTATCAAAAAGACTAAGACGGGCTATTCGACTGATGCTGAGGTTTTGGAGAAGCTTTCAAATAAGCATCCAATTGCGGATCAAATCGTTGAGTACAGAACTTATCAAAAGCTTAAATCAACATATATTGACGGTCTTAAGGACCTAATTGACGAGACTGGCAGGATACACTCCTACTTTAATCAAACAAATACAGCGACTGGAAGGATTTCATCACAAGATCCAAATCTTCAAAACATTCCTATAAGGACTGAGGCTGGTAGAAAGATTAGAAAAGCCTTTGTGAGCGAGGACGGCTACACACTGCTTGATAGCGACTACTCACAAATCGAGCTAAGGATACTTGCCTACATTGCCAATGATGAAAAGATGCTGCACGCTTTTGAAGAGGGCTTAGATATACACAGAAAGACAGCTTCGGAGGTTTTTGGCATTCCATTTGACGAGGTTGATGGTGAGCACAGAAGTAGAGCAAAGGCTGTTAACTTCGGCATTGTTTATGGTATAAGCGATTATTCATTGTCACAAGACCTAAAGATTTCAAGAAAAGAGGCTAAAGAATATATCGACAACTATTTTGAAAAATTCTCTGGCGTTCACAAGTATATGAATGACGTGGTAGAAAAAGCTAAAGAAGATGGCTATGTAAAGACACTTTTCAATAGAAGAAGAAATATACCAGAGCTTCAAAATTCAAACTACAATATAAGAGCTTTTGGCGAAAGAGTTGCGCTTAATATGCCTATACAAGGCACTAGTGCGGATATAATCAAGATCGCCATCGTTAAGATATTCAATAAATTTAGAGAAGAAGATATCGATGCTCATATAATTGTAACTGTTCACGACGAAATCGTTGTTGAAGTAAAGAATGAAGAAGCGGATAGAGTTAAAGACATAATCAAGGATCTAATGGAAAATATTGAAGGCCTTAATATGGATCTAAAAGTTGATATAAATCAAGCGGATAATTGGTACAATGCAAAATAATTATATTTTGACTGGCTCCATTGCTTCAGGAAAGTCATCTGTTTTGAAAATCATTGCTGATAAAGGATATATGACCATCAGCGCGGATGATGTAGTGAAGGAGCTATATAAGGATGAAGAATTTTTAAAGAGTTTTAAAGCTCTAATAGGCGAAGAATATTTTGCAGGAGGCTTAAAGCTTGATAAAGATAAGATGAGATGCGCTATATTTACAGATACTGCCTTTAAAGAAAAGGTGGAAGCCTTTGTGCATCCTCTTGTTTATAAAAAAATCAAAGATATGCTCATAGATGGCATTAATTTTATCGAAGTGCCAGTATTTTTTGAAGCGAAAAAATATTTTAATGAAGCAAATATTGAGATAAAAGGCATAATCTTTGTAGATATTGATAAAGATATACAAGTTGAAAGACTTATGAATAGAAACAATATTACTAAAGAAGAGGCTGTATCTAGGATAGATACTCGTGTTACGAATGATAAAAAGCTTAAGGCATCTGGCTACATTATATTAAACAATTCTACTCATTCTGATCTAAAAAGAGAGGTCTTGAAAACTTTGGAGAGAATAAATGAAGAAGCTAATTAAATTTTTAATAAAACTATTCTTAATAATATTTGTTATTGAGCTAGTATATATATATTTTATACCTAGAAAGTATGATGATATCATAGATAAGTACTCTACAGAATACGGTGTAGATAAATCATTTGTCAAGGCAGTTATATTTAAGGAGTCACGCTTTAAGGAGACGGCGGTTTCATCAAAGGGCGCTATAGGTCTTATGCAGCTTATGCCGTCGACAGCTATGTGGCTTATGGACAAGCTAAATATAGATGATTACAGGATTGAAGCTGCTGATAACAATATTAGACTAGGGACATATTACTTGTCATACTTAATGAAGCTTATGGATTCAGATGAAGAGCATGCGCTCCTTGCATACAACGCAGGTCCTGAAAATGCTAAGCGCTGGATTAATGCTGAAGGCTACAATAAAAATGAAATGGATAATTACGTGGATTTCGAAGAGACAAGAAAATATGTAAGAGAAATTAGATTGACAAGAAATATCATTAACTTTATGGACAAGTATGGAATTTTTCTAGATGAGCTTTCAAGTATATTGGAGGACTTTAGCAAATGAAAAAGAAAATATTATTAATATTAGTATTAGTGCTTTGCGTAAGTCTAATTTCTTGCAAGAAAACTGATGATAACGAAGGCGCACAAAACGAGGCGAGTGAAGCTTATCTACTATCTCAGGGAGGCAATATCAATCTGCCTTTAACACCATTTAAGACATTTAATCCTATACTTAATGACAACCTATACTATTATTACTTTAAAGACCTTATTTACTCAAGCCTTTTAGAGATTAATGATGACTCTTCATTAAATAATTTGCTAGCGAGTTCGGTAGAAAAGGTGGATGAGAGAACTTATAGAATCAAGTTAAGAGAGGGCGTTAAATTTCATAACGGCAAAGTTTTAAGTGCGGATGATGTTATCTTTTCATATATTTATATCTTAAATAATAAGGATAGGTCCTTTTATTATAATTTAATAAATGACGAAGGAAATAAAATTTTTAATGGATCAGCAAATTTCACTATCAATAGACTTGATAATAATAGTGTAGAAGTTAAATTTGCAAGTGCGAGTCAAAATAATTTGTATAAATTAACTTTTCCTATCATATCATCAACAGATGACTACAACAATTACACGCCTAATGGCACAGGACCATTCAAGTTTAAGTCATATGAGAACAATAAATTACTTATCTTAGAGAAAAACAAGTCCTACTTCAATGGCCAAGCATCCATTGACACAGTTACAGGCATAGTCATAGAGAACCCTGCTAATATTGAGGGCATATTCGAAACGGGTAAGCTTGATATATATACGGCTTTTGATTCAAATTACTCAGCGTTTTTAAACAGCTCAAAGTATTCTGTGATTGAATTTCCATCGAATAAGCTTTATTATATTGGCTTTAACCATAAGAAGAAGCCATCAATTGACTTAAGAAAGCTAGTTGAAGCTAGCATAAATAAGGAACTGATCAATAAAGAGGTGTTCTCAAGCAATTTAGCTTTATGCCAAGGCTTTTATCCTGAAGAATCAATTTTTGGCCTTCACGATATAAAAGAGAAAGAGGATCTATCTAAGCTAAGTATAAAGAAGAACGAAAATCATCAGTACGTCGATAAAAATAATAAACTTATTAAGCTAAGCATACTATATAATAAAAACGATGCGAAGAAAAGAGCGATTGCAAATATTATTTACACACAGCTAGATAACGCAGGCTTTAAAGTAGAGATGCTTGCTAAGGATGCGAGCAAGATTAGCTTTAATGAGAAATATGACATCTATGTTGGTGAGTACCTAGTTAACAACGCCTTTGATCTAAGCTATATGTTTTCAAATAGGTCCGCTAATAACTTTATGGGCTACTCAGACGATAGATATGAGGCTCTACTTAATAATTTATATACTAATAAGATAGAATACAAAGAAATAAATAATTTTCTTCAAGATGAAAAGATATATATACCACTTGGCTATGAGAAAAATGCTTTAATATTTAAAGAGAATATGATATTTGATGGCAAGATTAATTTTCAAAACCTTTATTCGAAGATAAAAGATTTAATTATTGTGAGCGCAAAGTCTTGATATTATTCGAATTTAATGTTATAATATTTATTTGTGAAATGGGGTGATTTTATGTCAATACTTAAAACCTTTACTGGAGGCGTTCATATGCCCGAGTACAAGGAATTATCAGAAAAACAAGCTATTGAAGAGCAAAAAGAGCCTAATAAAGTTGTTATTCCACTAAATCAACACGTAGGTGCGGAATGTACACCACTTGTTAAAAAGGGCGACTTCGTTAGAGAAGGCCAAAAGATTGGTGACAGCGATGCATCTTTATTTGCTCCTGTTCATGCAAGTATTTCTGGTATAGTTAGAGATATTGGCAAAGTTTACACTACAGGAGGATGGTTAGTTAATTCAATCACTATTGAAAAAGCAAGTGATGAAGAATTAGAAGCACTAGGCAATCCAAACAGTAGTGAACTTTTAATGGAAGGTTACGGTGACTTTAGAAACTTATCTAAAGAAAAAATCATCGAACTAATTAAAGAAGCAGGAATTATAGGTATGGGTGGAGGAGCGTTCCCATCATTTGCAAAATTACAATCGTCTGATGATGGCACCATAGACACTATAATCATCAATGCTGCTGAATGCGAGCCGTTCTTGACATGTGACCACAGAATGATGCTTGAATATTCAGACAGAATGATAGGCGGCCTTAGGATAGTTATGAAATATCTTAATGTTAGCAGTGCTTACATAGGAATTGAAGATAATAAACAAGACGCTATAGATCTACTAGAAGAAAAATTAAAAGATGACAAGTTCATCAAAGTAGCAGTACTTAAAACTAAATTCCCTCAAGGGGACGCTTATAGAATGGTTGACTCTATTTTAGGTAGAAAAGTTCCTCAAGGAGGAAGAACTAAGAATGTTAATACATTTGTAAGTAATGTTGGTACCTTCGTAGCTATCTACGATGCAGTAACATTTGGTCACGTATCACATAAGAGAGTAGTTACAGTTACAGGTAACGGAGTAAAAACACCTAAGAACATCAACGCATATGTTGGAACATCTATTAGAGATCTAGTTGAACAAGCTGGCGGTTTTAATGGCGATGTTACAAAAGTTATTGTTGGTGGACCAATGACAGGTGTTGCTCAATATTCATTAGATACACCTATATCAAAGAATACATCAGGTATAATCCTATTAACTGATAACGACTACAAAGATGAAGAAGAAAGCCAATGCATAAAATGCGGTAAGTGCGTAGAAGCTTGTCCAGTACACTTAATGCCACTTTATATCTCAAGATATCAAGAGCTAGGCAACCTTAAGATGTGCGACAAATACAACGCTCAAAGCTGTATTGTATGCGGATCTTGTTCATATGTTTGTCCTGCAAAGAGATTCTTAGCTGAAAGAATTTCAGTAGCAAAGAGAGAGATAAAACAATCTCTAAGAAGATCTAGATAGGAGGGAAATATGGAAACAAATAAAAATTTACAAGAAGAAAAGCTTTACAGAGTAAGTTTAGCTCCATATTTGCGTTCTAAGGATACTACTCAAAAGATGATGCTAGACGTTATCATAGCATTACTACCAGCTTTAGCAGCAAGTATCTACTTTTTCGGTATGAACGCTTTAATGCTAACAGTAGTATCAGTTGCTTCATGTGTTGTAGCAGAAGTACTTATGCAAAAGTTATTCAAAAAGAAAGTTACAGTTAGCGATTTATCAGCTGTAATCACAGGAATTTTATTAGCATTTAACTTACCAGCAAGTGCACCATGGTGGATGCCAGTATTTGGCGGTTTCTTTGCTATATGCATAGTAAAACAAATCTTCGGTGGAATCGGTTCAAACTTTATGAACCCGGCACTTGGAGCAAGAGCAGCTATCATGGCATCTTGGCCAGGACTTATAACTAATTACATCACACCTGACGGAGTAGCATCAGCTACACCACTTCAACTAATGAAGGCAGGTACAACAGCTGAATTGCCATCACTTATGGACATGGCAATTGGTAACATCGGTGGAGTTATAGGTGAAACATGTTCTATACTATTGATTCTTGGCGGAATCTACTTAATAGTAAAGAAAGTTATTGATTGGAAAATACCTTGCTTATATATTTTAACTACAGCAGTATTATTACTAGCATTTGGTGTCGACATTAGCTTATTGCCATACCATATTCTTGGCGGAGGCCTTATACTAGGAGCCTTCTTCATGGCAACAGACTTCGTTACATGTCCTGTAACACCTAATGGTAGAATCATATTTGCAATAGGCTGCGGTCTAATTACTGCTATAATCAGAATATATGGCGGTATGGCAGAAGGAGTTTCATATGCAATCATACTTATGAACACTGCAACACCATTAATCGAGTCATTAACTACACCTAAGGTATTTGGGGAGGTTAAGAGCAAATGAAAGAAACATTAAAACTTGGTTTAATATTATTCATCATTGCAGCTTTCTCTGGCGGAGTTTTATCTTACACAAACAGCTTGACTAAGCCTATCATAGACCAAAGGGAATATGAAGAAACTCAAGCTGCTTTCAAAGAATTAATTCCAGATGCTGATAGCTTTGATCAGCTTGATGCAGCAAAACTTGAAAGCTTAAAGAGTGAAAACAAAAAGATTCAAGATATATACGAAGCGAAAAAAGATGGTTCAGTTATAGGATACACATTCAAAACTTCTGGATCAGGTTATGGCGGAGACGTTGTTATATTAACAGGCGTTGCAGAAGATAAGATTACTAAAATACTTGTTTTATCACACAAAGAGACACCATCACTTGGTGATAGAATCGAAAATGATGAGTTCAAAGATCAATTTGGTGGTAAAGATGCAAGCAAAGAACTAGTTTTATCAAAGACTGCTTCTGGAGAAGAAATACAAGCTATATCAGGCTCAACTATCTCCTCAAGAGCAACTGTAGAAGCTGTTAATCAAGCAATTGACGCATTAAGTAAGATAAAGTAGAGGTGCGAGATGAAGATATCAAAAATATTTAAAGACGGTATGGTTGACGGCAACCCAATATTGTCACAATTAGTTGGTCTATGCTCAGTACTTGCCATCTCTAGTACTCTTAAAAACTCAGTTACAATGGCAGTTGCTGTAATGATAGTTACAATCCTTTCAAACTTTTTCATTTCTTTATTAAGAAAGATCATTCCTTCAAAGATAAGAATACCTATATATATAGTTATCATAGCAACATTCGTTACTATCATAGACTTAGTATTACACGCATATTTACCAGATATGTATAAGCAACTAGGCTTATTCATTCCACTTATAGTAGTTAACTGTATGATACTTGCAAGAGCTGAAAGCTTTGCATCAAAAAACAATGTTTTCTACTCTATAATAGATGGTTTAGCATCTGGCCTAGGATATGCTATCGCAATATGCGCGTTAGGTTTTGTTAGAGAATTAATTGGCGCTGGATCAATCTGGGGCAAACAAATCTTCCAAGGAGCTAGTTTATTCGTACTTCCTCCAGGAGCATTCATTGTTCTAGGTATATTCGTAGCCATCTTTAACATTTACTTATTAAAGAACAAAAAGAAGGAGGAAAACTAGATGGGAACAATATTTAAGATCTTGATTTCTACAATTTTTGTAAACAACTACGTTTTCGCTCAATTCTTAGGAATTTGTCCGTTCCTTGGTGTTTCAAGTAAGGTAGAGACAGCTACAGGTATGAGCGTGGCAGTAACATTCGTTGTTACACTTGCTTCAATCATAACTTACTATGTACAAATACTACTACTTAACCCATTTAACTTAGGATATTTACAAACAATTGTATTTATACTTATCATAGCATCCTTAGTACAATTTGTTGAAATGGTTATTAAGAAGATATCACCAGCACTTTACGGAGCTATGGGTGTATTCTTACCATTAATCACAACAAACTGTATGGTACTTGGTGTTGCTATACTTAACATTCAAAGTGAATACAACATATTTGAAGTAATTACAAACGCTATAGGCGCATCACTTGGTTTTGGCTTAGCACTAATACTACTTTCTTCACTAAGAGAAAAGCTAGAACTTGTTGATGTACCTGAACCACTTAAGGGAATGCCTCTTGCACTAATCGCAGCTGGACTTATGTCTATCGCGTTTATGGGCTTCTCAGGACTAGTATAGGAGGTAGAATATGGAAGTATATTTAATACCTATAGCAGTCTGTGGTATCATAGGCTTAATATTTGCGGTTTTATTATCTATAGCTTCAAAAGTATTTGAAGTAAAACTTGATCCAACAGTGGATAAAGTTTTATCTGCACTACCAGGAGCTAACTGCGGTGCTTGTGGTTTTCCAGGATGTGAAGGCTGCGCTAATGCGATTGCAAAGGGCGATGCACCAGTTACTGCATGTCCAGTAGGTGGAGCAACATGCGCAAATAAGATAGCTGAAATACTTGGTGTAGACGCTGGCAGCACTGAAAAGATGGTAGCATGTGTATTATGCCAAGGTGATTGCGATAAAACAAAAATTAAATACGATTATAAGGGCATAGAAAGCTGTTCATTTGCATCACAAATATCAGGCGGACCAAAGTCATGTGAGTTCGGCTGCGTTGGTTGTGCATCTTGTGTTAAGGCATGTCCATTCGATGCTATAGAGATGAGAAATGGTGTTGCATTTGTTCTAAAGGATAAATGTAAGGCTTGTAAGATATGTGTTGGCGTATGTCCAAAGAAAATTATCGAGATGGTTCCATACAAGAGCAAGGTATTTGTTAAGTGTAAAAACACTAATATGGGCAAGAAAGTTAAAGAAACATGCAGCGTAGGTTGTATAGGCTGTAAGATATGCGTTAAGAACTGTCCAAAGGATACTATAGCTTTTGAAAATAACTTAGCTCACATTGTTTACGAAGGATGTATCAACTGTACTATATGTGCACAAAAATGTCCTACAAAGGCAATTCATGCTGAGAACTTAAAACCAAAGCCAGCAGCTCCAAAGGTTGAATCATCTAAGGCAGAGGCTCCAAAAGTAGAAGCGCCTGCAAAGGAAGAAGCAAAGGCGGCTGAAACTGTTAGCAAAGAAGAAAATTAATCAATATTATCTTTTAAGGGTATGGTAGAGCCATACCCTTAAAACGATAAATAAGAAGGTTATTATATGAAAAAATTAGACGTCGTTTTAATAATATCTTTAATATTATTTTCATTTATCTTTATCATTAAAGATAAATTTTTCGCGCCTAATACAAATGATACATACATCGCCATCTCAGTTGATGGCAAAGACTATAAGAGATTAGAATTTAAAGACGAGACATATACATATCCATTAAAAACTAAGTACGGCTTTAACAAGATTGAAGTAGCTAAAGACTACGTAAGAGTTTTAGAGGCGGACTGCCCAAACAAGCTAGACGTTTTGCAAGGAAAGATACATAGCACTAATCAAAGTATAGTTTGTATACCAAATAGGATGATTATTGAGATAAGATCAAAAACTGATTATAAAGATGATGACGAAATGGATGCAGTGATTAAATGATGAAGACTAAAGATTTTGTATACATCGCTTTATTCACTGTATTTGCAGTTGTTTTAAGCATCATAGAAAACTTCATACCACTTTCGTTTAGTATACCAGGACTTAGAATAGGTCTTGCAAATATCGCAGTTTTGGCAGTTTTGAATCTCTACTCATTTAAGTACGCTGTATTTATTATCATTATAAAGAATTTATTAGTATTTCTTCAATTTGGTAACATCATAGCATTTTTGATGTCAATGACTGGGGGCTTACTTAGCGTAATCTTTATGTATATATTTAAGCGCTACTTCGATAAGTACTTTAGCATATATGGCGTAAGTGCAGTCGGCGCATTCTTTCACAATTTTGGTCAAATATTATGCGCATCGATATTATTATCAAATAAGGTTATCTTCGGATACCTGCCAATACTTGTGATTATTGGCACATTTACATCCATACTTATAGCTAAAATTGCAGAACTTTTTATCAATAGATTTAAGAATATCAGAGGGTTTATAAATGAATGATTTTGAAGAGAAAAAATTAATGATGCAAGACATAAAGCTTGACGAAAGGCCAAGAGAAAAGCTTATTAGCCGCGGAAGAGAAGCACTTGAACTAGCTGAGATCCTTGCTATAATCATAGGTACTGGCACAACAAACTTTAGCGCAATTGATTTATCTAAAGAAATTTTAAAAAGATTTAATAACTTAAATGGCTACGCTTCACTAAAGGTAGAGGACCTTACTGAGGTTAATGGCATTGGAAAGGCAAAGGCGTGTCAAATAATTGCCGCACTTGAATTAGCAAGGAGACTTACAGGACCATCTAGTCTATATGAAGCAGAAAGCTTAAACGATCCAAAAAAGGTTTACAAAGCCTATAGAAATGAGTTTATGAACGAGCCTCAAGAAAAGTTTATAGTACTTGCACTTGATACAAAACTTAAACTTATTAAGATAATCGAAGTCTCTAAAGGCACTGTGAACTCAACGCAAGTGCATCCGAGAGACGTATTCAGAGACCTTGTTAAGTGCAACGCAAGCAGCTGCATACTTATTCATAACCACCCAAGTGGTGACTCGAGCCCATCTAATGAGGATAAATTATTAACTGATAGACTCGTAGAGTGCTCGAAAATTATTGGTATATCTATTTTAGATCATTTAATTATTGGAGATACATTCTTTAGTTTTAAAGAACACAATCTCATGGAGTGATAGAATGAATTTTATTAAAAAACATAAAGTATTTTTCACAATTTTAATTTTATTATTAGCCATAGTCTTGATTATTAGCCTTAACAATAAAAAGAAAGGGCTTAATAGTCTTGAGTCTGCTCCTAGCGATATTATGAGTAAGG
Organism: uncultured Eubacteriales bacterium; assembly: GCA_900539225.1. Lineage (GTDB taxonomy): Bacteria > Bacillota > Clostridia > Tissierellales > Peptoniphilaceae > Fenollaria. Next base: position 20,572 of record UQBO01000007.1, on the reverse strand, counting down.
TATCGGCTTTCTTCTACGATGGAGCAAACAGAATTTCTAATGGTTTTAAAAATTTATTTTCAAAAGATGATACGAGTAGCAAAATCAAAGAGCTTGAAGATAAAGTAACTGTGCTTGAAGACAAGAACAGAGAGCTCGAAACAGTTATTATGAAGTCATCTTATCTTAAAAAAGAATACAATTTACTACAAAATACAAAATACGATTTAACAAAGGCCAAGATAGCGTCTATGGATCCTGATGAATGGTATAAGAGGTTTACCATTAACAAGGGAACAAAAGACGGTATTAAAGATGGTGACATAGTTATAGGCGCTTCTGAGATACAAAACAATGTATATATAGAAGGCCTATTAGGTAAGGTTACAGACGCATCAAAGGACTCATCCAGAGTTATTTCGCTTAACGACGATAAGTTTAAAGTAAGTTTTAATATACTTAGAAACAATGAGTCAGGCGTTATGGGCGGCACTTTTGACTCTACTATCGAAGGTTACATGTTTGACTCAAACGCCGACGTCCTTGTTGGCGATAAGCTTATCACTTCTAGCTCATCTGATGAGTATCCAGCAAACATCTACCTTGGTGAAGTAGTTGAAGTAGTTAATGATGAATCCAATCTTAAGAAGATTATCAAAATAAAAGCGGCAGTAGATATAAAAGACGTTTCCAATGTATTTATAATAAAAAGGTAGCGAGATGAAAATATTAGCGTTTTTAATTTTTTTATTTATAAACTATATATTAAAAGCAGCGATTTTGCCAAATTTCTTGCCGCCCAACTTTGTCTTTAACTTAACGCTGTGTATAATTGTTTCACTTGCCTTACTTGCAAAAGAGAGAGAAGGCTTAGTTTGGACTGTGCTAGTAGCCACTCTAAATGATTTACTTGCACATGAAGTATTGTTTGTAAATTTATTTTTATTTACAATAATCTATCTAATGATATATTTCATCAGAGACAACATTAACATGGAGAATTTATTAAGCATAGCTTTAATTAATATAGTAGTTTATATATTCTATGTGCTTGCTACATATCTACTTTTAAGCTTTATGAGAGTAAATGTAGTTATTGCGCAGCTTGCGAGAAACATTTTCTCTATAAAGATAGTATTCGTAGCTATATATGGGGTACTTTCATATCTAATATCAAAGAGGATATTCAGGTATAAGAACTATGATATCTAGGTGATTTCATGAATAATATTGAGAAGAATAAGAGATATACATTTATAAATCTAGTTGTTATCGTCGTTTTGAGCATATTAGTGCTTAAGCTAGCTCACTTGACCTTAATCGAAGGTGACCACTACAGATATATCTCGGACAATTCTAAAATTAGAACAATAACTGTTACAGCTCCAAGAGGCGAGATTAGAGACAGGTATGGAAGGTTAGTAGCTGGCAATCTTCCTTCTTTTACTGTGCAAATTTATAAGGACGATATGCTAAACTTAGAGGCAGAAGATAGGAACAAGGCACTTCTTGAGCTTGCTACAAGCCTTGAAGAGGACGGCGTTATCTATCAAAATGACTTCCCGATAGACTTTAACTACTTTGCTTATAAAGATGAGGCTGATTACATAAGCACAGATAAGTCGCCTCTTAAAACGGTCATTGATTTTATGAAGAATAAAGAAGTTTTAGACAGCTGTCTTGATATGTCTATGACATTTAAAAACGAAGATAAGGAATATGTTGTAAGGCTAGCAAACAGAGCACTTTATGCGATAAAATCAAAGTTTGTTGACTTTCCAGTTGAGTATAAAAACACTGGAGAAAGGTATGAATTCGTTGCTAATGACAAGTTCTTAGACTTTAAGCAAAAGAATGATTTTAATGAAGACTTAAGTCCAAGAGCTCTAGTTACTGAGATTATAGTTAGTGATGACACAGTGCTTAATAGGATATTCTCACATCCTATGATTAGAAAATTAGTTTATGAAAAGTATAAGAATGATGGTCTTGAAAAGATTGCACTTAAAGACTGCGTAAACACTTTGTATGAGTCATATCTTGAGCAAAAGAGATCACTTATGAAAGAGTACCCAGACTATGTTACTTACGATACAAGTGCTAAGGAAGACTTTATTAATATATTTAAGAACACATCGCTTAAAAATATGCTTGGCAAAGCTTATAAGAACGAAGATGATGAAGTAATAGCACCAGGCAAGATACTTATAGACTTAATTAGGTCAAAAAATATCGAGACAAAAGTCGAAGCTATAATCAATCCAGACACATTAGACGTTTTATATAGATACAAAGACCAAAATCTAGATCCTGAGATACCAGCTATAGATGAGCTAATTAGGGAAGCGGACAATAAAGAGATTATGGACCAATTTATCAGTAATAACAAGATTAGACCATATGCCCAAAAATGCATGCTAGAGGACGATATTCAAACAAGGATATCCATAGCAGGTGATTTCGAGTACGTTGACTTAATTCAGTACAGGACTTTCCTAGACAGGATTTTCAAATTTAAGAATGATTTTGAAGAAAAAACTCCTGAGGAAACTCTTCAAAAAGCTATGGAAAAATACAGCATAGATGAAGATTATGCCCGTTATGAAGCAAAAACACTTCTAAGTATATACGAATTATTCTTAAAGCAAGGTCAACTTGCTTATCAGCCAATCAACTTTGCTTATGGTATAAAGCCACAAACAGTTGCTAAGATTGAAGAGAAGCTTTATTTAAATACTGGTATAAACATATCCATAGAGCCAATTAGGTACTATCCTATGGGCTCGGTTATGTGTCACGTTATTGGCTCTCTAGGAAAGATTTCGACAGATGCTGAGATAGAAAAGTATATAAATCAAAAGAAATATTTACCTGACTCCATTATTGGTAAGACTGGTATAGAAGAGGCTTATGAAGATCTACTTAAGGGTAAAGATGGGGAGATGGTTGTAGAAGTCGATAGAATCGGTAATAAAACTAGAGTTATTTCTGAGACAAAACCTGTCAGAGGCAATACCATCTACCTAAGTATTGACGCTGAATTACAAAAGAACTGTGAAAAACTTCTTGAAAGAACTATAAAGACCATACCAAAGAGCGGCACTTTTGCTAGTAAGTACGGCGATTTTAAGATGGAGTGGGATAGAAAGAGAAAGAGGACTTACGATAATACTACTTCAGGCTCCATCGTTTTAAACAATCCAAACACGGGTGAAGTCTTGACTATGGCAAGCTACCCAGGCTACAATCTAAACTTATTCGCAACTGGTATAAGCAAGAATGATTGGGACAGCTTAGAGCCTACTGAGGTCAAAAATTCGCTTGCAGCAAGACCGCTACTAAATGTTTCAACACAAACTGCCGTACAACCAGGTTCGATATTTAAGATGTGTACAGGACTTGCGGCTCTTGAAAAAGGTTTAAGTCCTGAGACAAGGATAACTGATATGGGATACGCAGAGCTTGGCGCTAAAAAGTTTAGATGTCTTTTATGGACAGACTATCATAGGACTCATGGCTCAGTCAACTTAAGCGACGCTTTAAAGGTATCTTGTAACTACTTCTTCTATTCTTTGGCAATGGGCGAAAACCAAAGACTAGGCAAGAAACTTGAAGTAAAGCTATCTATTGACGACATAGTTGATATGGCGAAGAGATTTGGTCTTAACGACAAGACTGGTATAGAGATAAACGTGCCAAATGAATTCTCAGGCGGAGTTCCAAACCCAGAAAAGAAACTTCAAAACATGAGATTCTACTTAAGAAACTATTTAAATGACAATCTTCATAATTATGTAAAAGAAGATGTAAGATATGATGAAGTATTTAAGGACAAGGCTATAAACGAAATATTATCATGGCTTGAAGAAGGACCGAATATGACTAGAAATCAAGTTATCGATGGACTTGACAAGCTAGGTCTTGACACAGAAAAGAAGCTTCCAGGTAAGCGTGAGGGCTTAGCTGATATAATCAAATACACTTACCTAAATCAAGCTACGTGGAATCTTGCCGATACGTTATATGTAACTATCGGTCAAGGTGACTCAGCATATACGCCAATACAGATGTCAAACTATGTTGCCACTATTGCCAATGGCGGTTTTAGAAACAAATTAACCCTAATCGATTCAATAAAATCATATGACGGTTTAGAAGAAATTTATAAATTTGAAAGACAAGGCGAAGACATTGGTCTTAAGAGCAAAGGCGAATTAGATGTTATTAAAAATGGTATGCATAAGGTAAGTAAACTTGGCTCGGCGAAAGCTGTTTTCAAAGATTTCCCTATAAATGTTGGATGTAAAACTGGTACAGCAGAAAAAAATGGTATTAATCCATATACAGGAAGAACATATGATCCATTTGCATGGTTTGTTGCTTTCGCACCATATGAAAAGCCTGAAATTGCAGTGAGTGCATTAATATTCCAAGGCGGAACTGGTATAAACGCTGGACCTATGGTTAGAGAAGCCATAGCCGAGTACCTTGGCATGAACAAAGAGAATATTTCGAATGATTTACCGCTTGTAACAAAGGTATTAAAGTAAGGAGAATATATTGATAAATAGAAAGAAATTAGAAAAGATACTAAAACTTGTAGAGAAACCTGCAAGATATATTGGCATGGAGAAGAATTCTATAGTCAAAGATTTTGATAAAACAAAGGTAAAGTTTGCTTTTTGTTTTCCTGACACATATGAGCTAGCAATGAGCTACTTGGGACTTCATATACTTTACTTTTTGATCAATCAAAACGAGGACTACTTATGCGAGAGAGCTTTTTTGCCTAATTATGATATGGAAAAAAAGATGAGGGAAGAGGGTTTAGAATTATTTTCACTTGAAAATAAAGAAGAGCTTAAGAACTTCGACGCAATAGGCTTTACTTTGCAATATGAGATGAGCTTTGCAAATATACTAAGAATGCTTGATCTAGCAAATCTAGAATTTAAGAGCAAGGACAGAAAAGAGGATGACCCAATATTAGTAGCGGGTGGACCATGCGCGGTAAACCCAGAACCCATAGCTGAGATCATCGATGTCTTCCAAATAGGAGAAGGCGAAGAGATGATGCTAAGGTTTTTGGAACTACTAAAGATTAAAAAAGAAAAAAATCAAACGAAAGATGAGTTCCTTGAAGCTCTAGCTAAGGAAGATGGTTTTTACGTGCCAAAATTTTACAAGCCTCATTACAATGAAGACGGCACTGTAAAAAATTACGAAAAATTAAATCCAAACTGTAAAGATAAAGTCAAGAGAAATTATATCTCAAGTGTTGACAAGATGTTCCAAATCGATAGGATGATAGTTCCATACATCGACGTGGTTCATAAAAGAGCGGTAGTTGAGATATTTAGAGGCTGCACAAAGGGCTGCAGATTCTGTCAAGCAGGTATGCTATATAGACCTATAAGAGAAAAGTCTGAAGAGAATATTAAAAATATTGCCAAGACTATGATAGACAATACTGGCTACGACGATGTTAGTCTCTTCTCACTAAGCACTTGTGACTACACAAACCTTAGAGAAGTGGCTTCAGAGATGAAAGAGTACTTTGTCAAGAACAATGTAAGCGTCTCACTGCCATCACTAAGACTAGATTCACCGAGCATAGATGTTTTAAAGGACCTTTCAGATGTAAGAAAGTCTTCACTAACATTCGCTCCTGAAGCAGGCAGCCAAAGGCTTAGAGATGTTATCAATAAAAACGTTACAGAAGAAAATTTGATTGACGTCATGAATTATGTTTTTGGTGAGGGCTGGTCAAAGATTAAATTATATTTTATGATAGGTCTTCCTACAGAGACAGAAGAGGACGTTAAAGGTATTCAAGAGCTTGCTTATTTGGTTCGTGACCTATTCTTCAAGAGAGATAGGGAAGATATTAAAGGCGATTTTAGATTAGTTGTGAGCACATCATGCTTTGTACCTAAGCCGTTTACACCATTCCAATGGTTTAAGCAAGATAGCATTGATGAATTTTATGAAAAGATAGGCATACTTCGCTCAGCTATTAAAGATAAAAAGGTTGACTACAACTACCACGACCCAGAGCTTAGCTACATCGAAGCGGTTTTAGCAAGGGGCGATAGAAGGCTTGCTGACGCGCTTATCCACGCTTATAAAGAAGAACTAAGCTGCGAAAAAATTGACAATGAATTCATTTATGAAAACTATTTGAATGCGTTTAAAGAATTTGACCTTGATCCAGACTTTTATGCAAGACGTGAAAGATCTTATGATGAGGTACTTCCTTGGGATATAATCGATGTGGGCGTTAGTAAAGAATTTCTGATTAGAGAGTATGAAAAGTCAATGAAGGCTGAGACTACTAAAGACTGTAGAATCTCATGCAACGCTTGCGGCATAGAGAACTGTGAAATGAGGGGTAAGCATGAAAATTTTGTGTAAATTTACAAAACTAGGCTACTTGAAATTCATCTCGCACTTGGACCTAGTGGATCTATTTCAAAGAACACTCTTTCAAAACAAGGTTGACGTGAAATTTTCAGAAGGCTTCAACCCGCATCCAAGGATGTCCATAGCTTATCCACTGCCTTTGGGTATTGAATCGAATAGTGAGTACATGGAGATATATTTAAACTCAGAAGTAGATTTAGATGACTTTGTTAATAAGATGAACGAAAGACTGCCTATAGGCATAAAGATAGTAGAAGCAAAGTACGATGACGACGACTCCATATCCAACAAGGTGAAATCAGTTGTATATGCTTTTAAATTATTAAATACATTTTACGATAAGAACAAAGATATAGACATAGCAAAAGAGCTTGATAAGATCAACGCCATGGACAATGTTGAGATTGAAAGAAAGAGAAAAAAGGGTAAGAAGAGAATTTTTGTTAAAGAAAATGCAAAAGACTATCTCAATAGACTTGAGCTTAAAGATGATGCCATATACGCTTACATCAAGATGAGCGAGAACGGCTCTTTAAAGCCGGCTCTTATCTTTGATATACTTAATAAGTATACAGACATAGTTATGGACGAGCTTGATATAGACCTTGAACGCGTTGGTTTATATCAAGATGAAGAAGGAAGTAAGGAGATATTTCTTTAAGTATAAAAAATATCTATAAAAGACTTGTAAATTATAAAGATTAATGATATAATATGAAATACAGAGTAGAGGAAATGCGCTAGTGTTAAAAGATGGGATGTAGCTTTTAAACGAATGGCATTAAGCCGCGGTGTTTCTTCGCTTCCGCTGTATAAATATTATATTATTTAGAACAGCCTCTGGAATTTTATTTTAGGAGGATTTTTTTATGCAAAAAGGAAGGACTAATACTAAAAAATTAGTATTAAGTGCATTGTTCGTTACCTTAGCTCTTTTAATGTCAAGATTCTTGAAATTAAAATTAGCTCCAGGTTTATCACTATCGTTTGGTGGCTATCCGCTAATGTTCGGAGGTATGGTCCTTGGACCTTATTACGGCTTTATGATTGGGATTGTTACAGACGTTCTTAACTACGCTTTAGCACCAAGCTCTTTTGGTTTCAACGCTTTCTTTACCATTTCAGAAGGCTTACTAGGATGGTTCCCAGGCTTTATCTTGTGGAAGTTATCAAAGGGCGAAGGCTTTGCAGCTATGCGAAACGATAGAAAGCTTCAAAACAAAGTAATTATTTCAACAACTTTATTTAGAGCGATATTTTTAAATATCTTCTTGAACACAGCTCTTTTATATCCTTACATGGGCAATGGTGTTCTAGCACTACTACCAGCAAGAGCTACAAAGAATGCAATTGAAATATTCACAGTATACTTTGCTTTAACAGCTATGCTTGAAGCTTTAAGAGCAAGGAAAGTAAGTTTCGAAATGTAATTAAATCAATATAGACAAATGCCTCACTACATACCGATGAGGCATTAGTTTTGTGTAAACTAGAAGGGCAGAACATTTAAGTTCTGCCCTTAGTCTTATTTATCTTGTCTATCTTTTATGATTTTCCCAATAGCTTCATTAATTACTTCTTCATTAGTCTTTCTGAAGTTACCATCGACAATGTAGATGTCATCTTTGAATCTAAATACAAGCGAGGATATGTGATGCTTGCTCGCGATGTAGGCCTCTACAAAGTCATCATCAAATTTATTATCAAAGCTTAAGTATTCAATATCTCCTTGATTGTTAAAGATGTTTCTGTCTTTAATAACCTTGTAAATATAATCAAGTATATGAGTCTTTTTACCGTGATAGTGCTCACTAGTCATAATCAATAGCTCGCCGACCTTATGTTTATCAGTAGTAAAGCTATAGTTTTTAGTGTATTCATCGATGAAAAAGTTTCTGCTTCTGTATTTGTTATTGTTGTAGTACTTGTTATTACTTATATTGCTATCAACTTGAAAAATCTCTTGATTAATAGCATTGTTTATAGGCATGTCAAGTAGTTTTGTTTGCAAATTCGTTACCATAAACAAAGATATCGCTATAAATAGAAATCTTGGGAAGAACTTATCAAAAACCTTTTCGATTAAAAGCTTATATATTAAAAATGTTAGTGCTGATCCAATTAGGAAGAAGTATGAGGAGAATAACTTGATCAGCGTAATATTGCCAACTGAAAAGTTATATATATCTAAAGCCACATATGAAAGCGCCATAAGTATTAGTAGGGCGATTAAAACTATCATTAAAACTCTACCAAACTTAAAAGCCTTTCCGCTCGCAAATATTTTACGCAAAGCTTTTGAGTAGAAGAAAATGATTCTTCTTAAGTACATAATTGAAAGCGTCAAGAATATCAGTGGTATGAAGACCATAAACATAAACTGTTTTAAATTTATAAACTTGTCAATGTTTGGCCAAAACAAAAACACGCTGCTAGCTAAGAATATCATGAAGAATGATATAAATACTGATATCGAGAAAAATCTTATGTTTGAGATGTTCTTCCAGCTTTTTTCATCAGCATCGCGAATCGCTTTTTTGCTCGCACTGTGATTTTCAAATATGTTTATGTCCTTAAAGCCGCAGACAAACTCAAAGCCTTCGCTCTCCATATCATAAAGGTGAGTGGAGAAGGCACCGAATTTGTTCTTTCTTGACTTTGTAAATGGATAGCTTTCACAAAAATACTCAAAATTATTAGCATCGACAGCTTTCTCCAAGCTAATCGATGCTTTTTTAATATCTTTAATCTTGTATCCTTCTTTTCTTAATTTATTTAGATGCACTTCAAGACCTTTGTAATCAATGTTTTGAAAGAGCATTATCTCTTTTATTTCTGCTTTTTCTTGCATAAGTATTCACCCTTTTTATATAGTAGTATGCCGAATGGAACAAGTAGTATCGATATCCATTGTGATGTTGAGAAAAATAAGAAGTGTCCTCTTACGTCATCGTATCTTAAAAATTCAACTAAAAATCTTGCTATGCCGTATAAAATTATATACAGACCAGTTACTTTTCCTTTTTCTCTATCCTTCTTTGAGTAGATGAATAGAATGATAAATATGATTATATTGCCTAGTGCACTTAATAGCTGAACAGGGAAGAGTTTTATTCCACTAAGTCCAACGCTCTCCTTTGGGAAGATTACAGAAAGTTTGCTGTCGCATGGCATGCCATAGCAGCAGCCTGCCATAAAGCAGCCGATTCTACCAAAGGCATGTGCAAGTGGCACTTCTGGCGCTAGTGAGTCAACTATGTCTAGGTAGCTCATATTGTATTTTTTTGCGTAGAAGTATATCGCTATAAGCGCTCCTATGATACCTCCATAGAATACATAGCCGCCTGCTAATATATTCTTAAGCGTTGTAAGTGTATCAGTGGAGTTCTTAAAGCTATTTACAACAAAATTAAAATCTGTTATTAGGTATAGTAGTTTGGCTCCAATGAAGCCGCCTATCATACCATAAACAATGGAGTAAAATATAGTTTCTTTATCGCCTGGGTAATCTTTTTTTCTATACCAATAGACAAGGCTCGCTACAGTTATGCCAAGCGCTATAAGTGAGCCGTAGCTAGCTAGTCTTATTCCGAATATAGTGTAAAATGGTTTCATACCTTCACCTAAAAGCGACCAGCGTAATTAAAAATTGAGCAGCCTACGCATGATAGACATGCTATACAAGCGATAGTTACTAATAATGTAGCAGCAAGACCTATAGTGTTAAGTATTATGCCTGTCTTAGCATAAGTTCTGTCACCGTTGTTTCTTGCATCGACACCCATAATCAAGCCAACTATAGCAAGTATACTTCCTATGAATGAAGCTTGTCCTAAGAATATACAAAATAGTGATATAATTCCTAGTACTAGTGATGTCATTCCTTTGTTAGTGGCATTACTATTGCCATTGCTGTAATTATTGTTTTTTGAGCCGTTATAATAATCATTCTTATTATAACTGTAGTATTGGCCCTTAGCTCTTTTCTTTTCTTGTCTTTCTTTTATTTCATCTTCGCTTAAGACTTCTTGTTCTCTGAAGTCATTGTCTTCATAATTGTTTGTCATATTATCCCTCCTATGATGTATATACCCAATTTAAGAATATTATACATAAAAGAATGAAAAATTACAAGAAAAATTAGAATATTAAAATGACTCATTATATGGTATAATAAATATTAGAGGTGATTTTATGAGTTTTACGCATCTACATTTACATACTGAGTACTCTTTGCTTGATGGCTCAAACAAGATAAGTGAGCTAATTGACAGAGTTAAAGAGCTTGGCATGGACGCATGTGCCATCACTGACCATGGCAATATGTATGGCGTAATCAAATTTTATAAGGAAGCGAAGGCGAAGGGCATCAAGCCAATCATTGGCTGTGAGGTCTATGTTTGCGAGGACAAACTTGTTAAAGACAAGGAAACGCCTTACTATCACTTGATACTTTTATGTGAGAATGAAAAAGGATACAAAAACCTTATAAAGATAGTTTCTGATGCCTCTATTAACGGCTACTATTACAAGCCAAGAACTGATTTTAAATACCTTTATGAGCACAGCGAAGGACTCATAGCGCTATCAGCCTGCTTAGGCGGCGAAGTGCAAAAGATGATACTTGATCAAAACCTTGATGGAGCGAAGAAAGCGGCTCTTAGGTATAAGGATATATTTGGAGAAGATAATTTCTTCTTAGAGCTTCAAGACCATGGCATCAAGGAGCAAGCTTATGTGAATAATTATCTTATGGAGCTTTCTAAAGAGCTTGATATTGGTCTAGTCGCTACAAACGACTGCCATTACTTAAGGAAAGAAGATGCCAAGGTTCATGATGTGCTTTTATGTATACAAACTCTTTCAAAGATTGACGACGAGAACAGAATGCGTTTCCCAAGCGAAGAGTTTTATGTGAAGAGTCCTGAGGAGATGGCGAAGTTATTTGCATATGCGCCAGAGGCTATAAAAAATACTGAAATTATTAAAGACAGATGCAATATAGAAATTGAATTTCATCAAAAACACTTACCAAACTTTGAGGTAGAAGAGGATATGACTCACGCTGAGTACTTACACAAACTTTGTGAAGAGGGCTTAGTAAAGAGATATGGAGAGGTAAGCGATGATATAAAGGACAGGATGGAGAAGGAGTTTAACATCATTAAGTCCATGGGTTATGTTGATTATTTCCTAGTAGTTAGAGACTTTATTATGTATGCTAAAGAAAATGGCATACCTGTAGGCCCAGGAAGAGGCTCGGCGGCAGGAAGTGTTGTTTCATACGCCTTAGGCATAGTTGACGTTGATCCATTAAAATACGATTTACTTTTTGAAAGATTTTTAAATCCGGAAAGGGTTTCCATGCCCGATATAGACGTAGACTTTGGTTACGAAAGAAGATCTGAAGTTATTGACTATGTTATTAGGAAATATGGCGAAGATAAAGTTAGCCAGATAATTACCTTCGGTACACTTGCTGCAAGAGCTGTTATTCGTGATGTTGCTAGAGCCTTAGATGTGCCACTTAACAAGGCGGATGCACTTGCTAAGATGGTTCCGAGGGACCTAGATATCACCATCGACAAAGCATTAGAGAGAAATCCAGAATTTAAAAAAGCTTACGATGAGGATGAAGAAGCAAAGAAGATTATAGATATATCAAGGCAATTAGAGGGTTTACCTAGAAATATTGGTACACATGCGGCCGGCATATTGATTACGGAAGAGACTATTACAAATCACTTGCCACTGGTTAAAAATAAAGAATCGATATCAACGCAATTCACAATGACAGAGCTTGAAGAGCTAGGCTTTTTAAAGATGGACTTCCTTGGATTAAGGAACTTAACTGTGATTCAAGACGCACTCGATATGATTGAGCAAAACTATGGAAGAAAAGTTGATTTTGACCATATGGAATGCGACGACAAAAACGTTATAGGCCTATTTACAGAGGCTGAAACTATAGGCATATTTCAATTTGAGTCGGTCGGTATGAGAAGGTTCTTAAAAGATTTAAGAGCACAAAAGTTTGAAGACCTTATAGCCGCTAACTCATTATTCAGGCCGGGACCAATGCAATCGATACCAAAGTTTGTTGAGGCAAGGCACGATCCATCGAAGATCACTTACCTTGATCCGCATCTTGAACCTATCTTGAAAGAGACATACGGCTGCATTGTATATCAAGAGCAGGTAATGAGAATATTTAGAAATCTCGCTGGTTACTCGCTTGGCGGCGCTGATATAGTTAGAAGAGCCATGAGTAAGAAGAAGATGAAGGTCTTGGAGCAAGAGAGAAAGAACTTTATCTACGGCAAGGACGACGGAGATGAAGTGATTATCAAGGGCACTGTGAGAAACGGCATTAAAGAAGAGGTCGCGAACGAGATTTTCGACTATATGCTTGATTTTGCGAACTATGCCTTCAACAAATCTCACTCGGCGGCTTACTCAGTAGTTGCTTATAGAACTGCTTATCTTAAATATTACTATCCAAAAGAGTATATGGCGAGCCTACTTAGCTCAGTCATGGGCAATACTACTGATGTAATTAAGTATCTTGAAGAGTGTAAGAGACTCGGCATAGAAGTTTTAAGACCAGATATAAATAAATCATTTAGAAAGTTCACGACTGAAGGAGATGGAATCAGATTTGGCCTTTCAGCTATTAAAAACGTTGGAACTAACGTAATTGACTCAATACTTAAGGCAAGAGGCGAGATTGATGGCTTTACATCCTTCGAAGACTTTTTAACAAAGACACATAGAGTTGACGCGACTGCCATGAACAAAAAGTCGGTTGAGTCCTTGATTATGGCGGGAGCACTTGATTCACTAGGCCTTAATAGAAGCCAAATGCTTGGCTCATATGACTACATGCTAAAGAGCATACAAAAGGACGCGAAGAACAACGCTCAAGGACAGATGGGACTATTTGGTCTTGGCGAAGAAAGTTCTTCGAATGTTCAGTACAAGATACCAGAAGCGACAGAGCTATCGAAGTTTATGCTGCTTGAAGGCGAAAAAGAGATGACGGGCATATATTTCTCAGGTCATCCACTTGAAGAGTTCACTGAAGAGCTTAGACAAAGCAGCGACTTTAGTTCAATTGAGATGAAAGAAAAAGTTCTTGATGAGACAGATGCAGATCTTAGGGACAATATGTTTATTTCATATTCGGGCATGGTCTCAGCTGTAACAAAGAAGGTTACTAAAAACAATCAAATGATGGCCTTTATTGAGCTTGAAGACCTTTATGATAGCATAAGAGTCGTGATTTTCCCGAGAGTTTACGGAAACTATAGAAATCTTATTAAAGAAGGGGAAAATATTGTTGTTAAGGGAAGACTGCAAATAAGTGCCAATGATGAGATCAACATCATTGCAGATAGAGTTAAGAGGCTTGAAAAGCGTAAAGAAACTCTATATATAAGGATAAAAAATGGCTTAGGCGAAGATGATAAAAGAAAAATTTTAGATATATTAAAGAAATACAAGGGAGATAACCCTGTAGTTGTCTACTTTGAAGAGACAAACTCAAGTATCGAATCGAATGATAGCACAGCCATTGACATAGACAATGAAAAGCTATATGAAGATTTAAGAATATATTTAGATGAAGACGATATAGTTATTAAATAGGAGGAGCTATGAAGACTATTGCTATATTAACAAGTGGTGGCGACGCACCAGGGATGAACGCAGTTATCAGATCTGTTGTAAGAACTGCTATATATAACGATTTGAAGATTTTAGCGATAAAGGAAGGCTACAACGGACTGATTAAGGGAGACATCGAAACGATGACATTATCAAGCGTTGCTGACATTATCCACAGAGGCGGAACTATACTTAGAACTGCTAGAAGCGATGAATTTATGACTGAAGAAGGCATTAATCAAGCGCTTGAAGTGATAAAGAAGTTTAAAATAGATGCCATAGTGGCTCTTGGTGGCGACGGAACTTTAAGAGGAGCGAGGGAGCTAGCTAGAAGAGGCGTTAAAGTTATAGGTGTGCCATGCACTATAGATAACGACCTTGGATATACTGACTACACTATCGGCTTTTTGACAGCGGTTGAGACAGCTGTTTCTGCTATAAGTAAGCTTAGAGATACATCTGAGTCACACGGCAGAGCCATAGTCCTTCAGGTAATGGGAAGGAATTGCGGTGATATTGCACTTTACTCGGGTATAGCTGGTGGAGCTGAATCGATAGTTATACCAGAAGTAGAATTAAATACGGATGCTATTATTAAAAAGATAAAAAACGGTAGAAAGAGGGGCAAAAAGCACCACATAATCGTTGCGGCTGAAGGAGCGCTTGATGCTTATGAATTAGCAAGAATTATCGAAAAGAAAGGTGATATTGAAACTCGTGTAACTGTTCTTGGCTATGTTCAAAGAGGCGGGGTACCAACTGTTCAAGATAGGATACTAGCAAGTGATTTTGGATACGAAGCGGTAAATTTATTATTAAGTGGCAAATCAGGTTTAGCTTTAGGATATAGGAGCGGCCAGATTATAGAAGTAGATATAGACGAAGCACTTGAAACAAAGAAAGCTTTTGACAAAGATCAGCTTAAGATGGTGGATATATTATCGATATAGGAGAATTAAGATGAAAAAGACTAAGATAGTTTGTACAATTGGACCGAGTTCGGACTCATACGAAGTGCTAAAGGCGCTTGTTAATGAAGGAATGAATGTTGCTAGACTAAACTTTTCGCACGGCACTCATTCAGAGCATAAAAAAAGGATAGATACTATAAAGAAGCTTAGGGATGATCTTGATAAGCCTATAGCTATAATGCTTGATACAAAAGGACCTGAGATAAGGATAAAGACCTTCAAAGACGGTATGATTAGGATAGAGCAAGGACAAGACTTTACTCTCACAAGTGAAGATGTAGAAGGCGACGAGACAATGGTCTCTGTCACATATAAAGACATTGCTAAGGATTTAAAGGCAAATGATAGAGTTCTTATTGACGATGGCCTTGTAGAATTCACTGTAATATCAGTTGATGAGAAGAACGTTTATATGAAGGCTGTTAATAGCGGCGAGCTAAGCGATAGAAAAGGCGTTAATCTGCCATCGGTTAAAGTTAATTTACCAACGCTCACTGAAAAAGATATTGAAGACTTAATCTTTGGCATTGAAAATGATGTAGACTTCATCGCGGCCTCTTTTATTAGAAGCACAAAAGATGTGTTAGAGATAAGAAAGATACTTGAGAGCAATGGTGGAGACGATATCAAAATCATTTCTAAGATAGAAAATTTAGAAGGTGTTCAAAATATTGACGAGATTATAGACGCATCCGACGGCATTATGGTTGCCAGAGGCGATATGGGTGTTGAACTTGATGAAGAGGACGTACCATTAGTGCAAAAGGACATAATTAGAAAGTGCAATCTAAAAGGCAAATTTGTAATTACAGCGACTCAAATGCTTGACTCAATGATTAGAAACCCAAGACCAACTAGAGCAGAGGTAACTGATGTTGCCAACGCCATCTTAGATGGTTCGAGCGCAATAATGCTATCGGGCGAGACGGCAGCGGGAAATTATCCAATTAAGTCATGTGAGATGATGAGGAAAATTGCAGTAAAGATTGAGGACAGCCTTGATTATAAAATCATTGTTGATAGTACAAACGATGAACACGAGATTAACATAACAAACTCTATTGCCAAAGCGACGAGAGAAGCGGCACTTGATTTGGATGCGAAAGTGATTATAGCCGCCACTACATCGGGGCTTACTGCGAGAAACATTTCAAAATTCAAGCCGAAGTCACCAATCATTGCCGCTACTACAGATGAAAAAGTCAGAAGGCAATTAGCAATTGAGTGGGGCGTCTACCCAATCAGAGCGACTCTTGCATCAAGCATAGATGATTTATTCTACGAATCTATAAATATATTAAAGAATATAAAATTTGTAAAGGAGGGAGAACTGGTTATTTTAACAGCGGGCATGCCGCTTGGAAAGGCTGGTTCAACAAACATTATGATGGTAAAGACAGTTGGCAAACTTTTATGCAAAGGCATGGGCATAGGCAAGCACAAGATAAGTGCAAGAGCTTGTGTAGCTAAAAATGCTAAGGAATTAGAAGAAACTTTTTCAAATGGCGATATTATAGTAACTATAGGGGTATATAAAGACATGCTTCCATATATACAAAAGTCATCAGGCATAATAACAGTTGAAGGTGGTCTAACTAGTCAAGGTGCTATAGTTGGCATTAATTACCATCTAGCAACAGTTGTTGGCGCGGGGGAAGCGATGAAGAGCATAAAAACTGGAGACATCATAAGCATCGATGCAATAACTGGAGAAATTTACGAAGGTAAAATATTTGATGAAGAGGAAGTGATTTAATGGCTGATACAAGAAGCTCGTGGCAAGAGTATTTTATGTCAATCGCTCACATGATAGCGAAGAGATCAACATGCGACAGGGCCTACGTGGGCTGCTTACTCGTTAATAAGGACAACAGGATAGTCTCAAGCGGCTACAATGGCAGTATAAAAGGTAATCCGCACTGCTCAGAGATAGGCCACACAATGAGGGACGGTCACTGCATAGCGACTATACATGCTGAGATGAACGCGCTTTTATATTGTGCAAAAGAAGGCATCAAGGTCGATGGCTGTGTGTGCTACGTAACACACTTCCCGTGCTTAAACTGCACAAAAGCTTTGATTCAAGCAGGTATCAGTAAAATATATTATTCTAATGCATATAGAGTGGATGAGTATGCACTAGAATTACTTGATAAAAACCACATAGAACACATAAAATTAGATGTGGACATGGCTTAGTTCAATTTTTTAAAATAGGAGGTAAAGAAGATGTTAAAAGAATTCAAAGAATTTATTTCAAAGGGCAGTGTAATGGACCTAGCAGTAGGTGTTATTATAGGTGGAGCTTTCTCAAAGATAGTTAGCTCACTTGTAGATGACATCATCATGCCACTTATTGGACTATTACTTGGCGGGGCAGATATTAGCAATTATTTCATTACACTTGATGGCGGCAAATACGCTACACTTGCCGAAGCACAAGAAGCTGGTGCAGCTACACTAAACTATGGAGTATTCTTAAACAGAATTATTGACTTTTTAATTATAGCTTTTGTATTATTCTTAATAATTAAAGCAATAAACAAAGCTAGAGCACTTACTAAGAAGCCTGAAGCAGAAGCAGCACCTACAACAAAAGTATGCCCATATTGTAAATCAACAATAGACATTAACGCAACAAGATGCCCTAACTGTACTTCAGAACTTAAATAATTGGGGTGTATTATGACGATACTAAACAGAAGTGAAGTTGATAAGAATTTAACTTGGGATACGTCAGCAATATTTAAATCAAAAGAAGAAGCTAGAAAAGAAGCAAATGATTTGTTAGAAGCATCTTTAAATCTAAAAGAAAACTATGAAGGAAAATTAAATGATTTCGATACTATAGTCAAAGCTTTTAAAGAATACGAAGAGATAATTAAAAGATTCTCCTTAGTTATAGATTATGCATATCTAAACAAGGATGTCGACATGACAAACTCTACTGAACTAGCCTTTTTCAATGAGCTACTAAATATGTATAACAAGCTAGATGAAAACACTTTATTCGTTGAGCTTGAGATAGCAAAGCTAGATATTCCAATGCTTGAAAAGCTAGAAAAGGTAGATGGCTTAAAGGTATATTTCCACAGCGTTATTTTAAAGAAGAAAACTTATTTAAGCGATGCTGAAGAAAAAGTTATTCAAGCCTTTACACCATTAAGTATGGCGCCTGAACAATTGTATAACACAATTAAGTTACAAGACTTGACATTTGAACAATTTGAGGTCAATGGTAAGAAATATAATAACTCATATGCTTTATTTGAAGAAAAGTATGAGTATGATGAAGATAAGGACTTAAGAAGAGAGTCATTTAATCATTTCTATAAAGATCTATCAAAGACTGTCCATAGTACAGCGATGGCATTTAATTTGAATATGCAAAAAGATAAAATTATGTCAAAGCTTAGAGGCTACGATAGCGTAACAGATTATCTACTTGCTGAACAAGAGGTGCCTAGAGAGATTTATGAAAATCATCTAGACACAATAATGAAAGAGCTTTCACCAGTAATGAGAAAGTTTGCTAGAGTATTAAAAGATGGGCTTGGTTTAGAAAAGATTAATTACTATGATTTAAAAGCAAATATAGATCCAGAATTTGATCCAGAAATAACACTTGATGGAGCTAAGGACTATATTTATAGTGCTTTAAACGTATTAGGCGATGAATATCTAGAACAAATTAAGAAAGTTCTTGAAGGCAAAAACATTGACTACGTTGAAAACAAAGGTAAGTACACAGGAGCATATTGCTCAACACCAGCTGGCTTCCCATCATATATACTTATGATATGGACTGGCAAGATGGACAGCGTATTTACTATGATACACGAACTTGGCCATGCAGGTAACTTTATGTTATCGCAAAAGTATCAATCATACTTTGACTGTAACCCATCTATGTTCTATTCAGAATCACCATCGACAATGAATGAGATGATGCTTGCTAATTACTTGATGAAGAAGACCGAAGATCCTAGAATGCTTAGATGGATTTACTTCTCAATCATTGCCAAGACTTATTACCATAACTTCGTTACACATTTCTTAGAAGCTTATTTCCAAAGAAAAGCATATAACTTAGTTGATGAAGGACAAAACCTAGATGCAGATACATTAAACAGACTATATAAGGAAACACTTGAAGAGTTCTGGCAAGGTGAAGTCGAATTAACAGATGGCTGTGAAATGACATGGATGAGACAACCTCATTACTACTCAGGTTTATACTCATACACATACTCAGCTGGTTTATCAATTGCAACAAACGTATCAAGAAAGATACTTGAAGACGATGAAGAATCTGTAAGTAATTGGTTAAACGTAATTAAACAAGGCGGTCTATATAACCCAGTAGAGTGGGCTAAACTATCAGGCGTTGACATCACTACTACTGATTCACTAAAGAACACAATCAGCTATATATCATCAATAGTTGATAAAATTGAAGAATTAAGCAAAAATTTATAAAAAATTAACGAAAATACTTGACAATTAGAGTATTTTGTATTAAAATGTTTGTTAGTGTTTTAGAAAAGACCCGGAAACTTTTTTAAAAACAATGTTTTTTAAAGGAGGAAAAAAATGAGTTCATTTATGGCCAACGCTCAAAATATTGAGAGAAAATGGTTAGTTATAGACGCTGAAGGCAAAGTCCTAGGTAGACTAGCAAGCGAAGTTGCTAAGATCTTAAGAGGAAAACACAAAGCAACTTTTACACCACACGTAGATACAGGTGATTACGTTATCATCGTAAACGCTGATAAGGTAAAATTAACAGGAAAGAAATTATTTCAAAAGAAACACTACTACCACACAGGATATCCTGGAGGACTTAGAGAAATCAGTTACCAAGATATGATGCAAAACAATCCTGAGATGGCAATCAGATTAGCTGTTAAAGGTATGCTTCCAAAGAACAGATTAGGAAGACAAATGTTTAGAAAATTAAAAGTATATTCTGGCCCAGAACACAATCACGAAGCACAAAAGCCAGAAAAGTATGAGTTTTAGAAAGGAGGACGAATAGATGGAAAAACTTATTCAAGGAACAGGCAGAAGAAAATCTTCAGTAGCAAGAGTAAGATTAGTGCCTGGAGATGGTAAATTTACTATCAACCACAGAGATATTAATCAATATTTAAAAGAAGAATTGTTAAAAAACATTGTTCGTGAACCTCTTAACCTAACTGATACACTTGGTAAATTTGATGTGTACGTTTTAGTTAACGGTGGCGGATTTACAGGCCAAGCAGGAGCTATAAGACATGGCTTATCAAGAGCTTTACTTGAAGTTGATCCTGAATACAGATCAATCTTAAAGAAGGCTGGATTCTTAACTAGAGATCCACGTATGAAAGAAAGAAAGAAATACGGACTTAAGAAAGCTAGAAAGAGTTCACAATTCTCAAAGAGATAGTTTTATTACTATATATAGAAGTAAGACCTTGCAGATGCACGGTCTTATTTTTTGTATTAGAAAACCCCCAGTTAGACTGGGGGTTCAGTTTAGCTTTAGCGGTGAT
>UQBO01000006.1 GCA_900539225.1 uncultured Eubacteriales bacterium | reverse complement strand
AGGAATAAATCATAAGTGCAATTTCTAAAATAATAATAGGTATAAGTATCGGCAAGTATTCTCTAATAATATCTGGCATTTTTAACCCCCCTTTATTTATATATATCATATAATTTTACTTAATCAACTGTCAAGAAACTATTAGTAAACTTATTTTATTTTTATCAACTGAAAAGAAACTCTACTTTGTTTTATTATATATAAAAATAGCCTGCACAAAAATAAATTGTATTCAAACTTTTGTGCTATGTTGGATAAGAGGAAGATTACGAGCGACTGACGGAGATGTACATACTAGTACTTCACTAGGAAGAAGCAAGCAATCTGTAAGATTAACTAAATTTGTGATAACGTCGTTCCATATTTTTTTGATATCTGAAAATAAAGCCTAAATAGCAAATTGAACTTCATCCTTCTCGGTCAGTCCACTTCGCCCAATCATATCAATGCGAAGCATCAAGGTTCTCGCACTTTAGTGAGAGGTTCTTCTTTTGCCTACAGAATTAAATTACATTGATGAACAACTTCGCCCATTCATATCACATGGAAGCCGTCGCAGTCTTGTCAAGAAAATAAGATGATGGGTCATAAGACTGTTGAAACCAATGGCTTTTATGAAAGTTTAAGATTACATAAAAATGCCAGAGAAGGTAAACATTGAAGTCTTTGTAAGGCTATCAGATAAAGAAAGAGATATCTATGAGAACTTAAAACAAAAGAAGACCTTAAAGAATGGAATCAAGGTAAAATTCCTGTAGCCATTACTCATCCAGCATCTGCTGGTCATGGATTTAATCTACAAGCTGGATACGATTAGTACACAGTTCAGAAAAGAGTGAATGAGATGGTTCAATATTTAATAAATGATGTTTGGCATATCTAATTTTATATAATTTCAATCTCTATAGTTTGCGTGGATATCTATCAGCATATTTGACAAAATCCGACTGTTATAGTATACTATAGCTAATATTAAAAGGAAAGGTGGGAAAATTGTGAAGTTATTTCTTCAAGTGTCTCCATTGGCAACTGCCAAGGCACAATGCGTTTGCAGTCAATTTTTGATTGTCTAAAAAATTAAACATATTGAAAGGAGAAATAATGGAAACAATAGTATCAGCTTTATTAGTTTTTGTCTCTACATCAATTGACTACTTAGTTGTTTTGACTATTTTATTCGCCAGTCAAGGAAAGAAAGGTTTGAAATCAATTTATGCAGGACAGTATTTAGGTACAGGACTGCTTGTTCTGCTTAGTCTAATTGCCGCTTACTTTTTAAATTTTATTCCACAAGATTGGATTATCGGACTCCTTGGTCTAATTCCACTAGGTCTTGGTATAAGATCAATTTTTGTGGATGAAGATATTGATGAAGAAGATATCGAGGGAAAAATTACCGGAGATGGATCAAAAATCTTAGCATTTACAAGTTTAACAGTGGCAATGGGTGGAGATAATTTAGGAATTTATATTCCATATTTTACAGGAAAGAGTTTGATTGAGATTAGTATAAGTTTAGTAATATTTGCGTTAGGGATTTTAGTTCTATGCAAATTATCTCAAAGACTCGCCTCAATTTCTGCTATCGGAGAAATTGTAGAAAAGTACGAAAAAATAATTGTACCAGTCGTGTTTATTGGGCTCGGTCTCTATATATTGATTGAAAATGGAACGATTAATTATCTCATTTCCCTAATCACAAGTTAATAGTTATTTTTATATTTCAGACCTATTAAAGGAAATCTTTAGTAGGTCTTTTTTTTGTTTACTTAAAATTCTCTTATCTGTCCAAAGAAATATGAGAAGGAAGAATTGTGTGGATGTTAAAAATAAGTATTAAAATTCTCCTTTAAAATCTGAAATATTTGTTAAAAACTATTGACAAGTTTACTTGGCATATGTTACAATATAAATACCAAGTAAACTTGTCAAAATAAAAAAGGAGGATATATATGAACAGAGATGAAATTTTAGCAAGAAGTCGTCAAGAGTATAAACATAACGATGAGATGATGCTTGACGTTTTTAAAAAAGCAGGTGAAGTTTCTAGCCAAATCGGATTGGCTGTTGCTGCCATACTATTCGGAATTGAAGCTTTTTTCTACAATTCTTATAATTATGGAATACTATGTATTTATTTTAGTATTGAGGCATCGAAAAATCTTGTAATGTATGCAAAATTAAAAGAGAAAAAGCAATTGTTAATGGGATTGCTTATGTCAATTGTAGGAATTGCCTTATTTGTAGCTAAGCTTATAACATTGAAGTAGTGATGCATTATGGATGATAAACTAGTTTTAAAAAATTATTTAAAAGAAGTTAGAAAAGAAAAAGGTTATTCGCAGCAGCAGTTAGCTGACGAAGTTGGTGTTTCAAGAAATACTATTAGCTCAATTGAAACTGGTCAATTTTGTCCAACTGCTAAGTTAGCTTTGATACTTTGCATTGCTTTAGAAAAGAAATTTGAAGATCTTTTCTATTTTTAAAAAATGTAGTAAAATTAAAAATCTCCCTATAGTAGACTTTATAGTTTATTGTAGGGAGATTTTGCATTAAGTGTTAGAGAGTATTTATGGGTATATAGTTAATATAATATTATGAATTATATTGACTACGAGGGAGGATATATGATAGATATTTTGAAAAAATCGTTGCTATTTAAAGGCATGAAAAGTGAAGATATTGAAGATTACCTAAACTTCGCAAAGGCCAGCGTTAAAAATTTTAAGCGTGGCGAGAGCATTTTCATGGCTGGTGATTATGCAAAGGAGCTTTATATCTTGCTATCTGGTGAGGTTAATGTTGAGAACATCACTCAGAGCGGTAAAAAAACTATAGTCAATGTATTTGATAAGCCTGGCACTGTATTTGCTGAGGTGTATCTTTTTGTAGATGAACCTTTGCATCACTATGCTAGCGCTACTAAAGACACTTCGCTTCTTATTATAAAGAAAGATTTTATTGTAAATCAAGAAGATAATTATAAGATGATAATAAATAATATCATTAGCATACTTGCAAACAAAGCCTACTACCTAAACAAGAAGCTTATGATATGCACGGCTAAGTCTATTCGTAACAAGATTATCAATTACCTTCTAATTAATGACGAGGGAGACTTTATTAAGATGCCATTTACAAAGACTGCTTTTGCAGAATTTTTAAGTGTACCCAGGCCGTCTCTATCAAGAGAGCTGT
Organism: uncultured Eubacteriales bacterium; assembly: GCA_900539225.1. Lineage (GTDB taxonomy): Bacteria > Bacillota > Clostridia > Tissierellales > Peptoniphilaceae > Fenollaria. Next base: position 89,456 of record UQBO01000006.1, on the reverse strand, counting down.
CGCAGATGAAGGTTGAGGGGCTTATCGAAGAGAGGGATAATAAAATATATTTTTCTAGAACAAAGCTAGAAGACCTATTATAGAAAAAAACCATTGAACAGAGTTTATCTGAACAATGGTTTTCTTTTTGTTAAATATTCTTATGCGAAGAACTTTGCTAGATCTTCATCAACACTTGAGTTTGGAGCTATGCCAAATTTTTCTACTAATATATTAACTACATTGTCGCTTAAGAAAGCTGGTAGTGTTGGTCCAAGGTGTATATTCTTTACGCCAAGTGAAAGCAGTGCAAGTAAGACTATGACAGCTTTTTGTTCGTACCATGCGATATTGTAGATTATAGGTAAGTCATTGATATCATCAAGGCCAAAGGCGTCCTTAAGTGCTAGCGCTATCATTGCTAAGCTGTAAGAGTCGTTACATTGACCGGCATCCAATACTCTTGGTATACCTGCTATGTCTCCGAGATTAAGCTTGTTGTAGCGATATTTTGCGCAGCCAGCAGTTAGTATTACAGTATCTTTTGGAAGTTTTTCTGCAAATTCTGTGTAGTAGCTTCTTCCTTTTTGTCTTCCATCGCAGCCGCCCATGACAACAAATCTTTTGATTGCGCCTGATTTAACTGCATCTACAACTTTGTCTTTAAGTGCAAGAACTTGATTGTGCGCAAAGCCACCTACTAGCTCGCCTTCTTCGATTTGAACAGGCGCATTGCATTTTTTAGCGTGCTCAATGATTTCTGTAAAGTCTTTGTGACCGTTTTCGTCAGCTTCGATGTGTTTACATCCTGGGAAGCCAGCGGCTCCTGTTGTGTATATCCTATCTATATAATCAGTTTTTGGTGGCACTATGCAGTTAGTCGTAAATAGTACTGGTCCGTTAAACTTTTCAAACTCTTCTTTTTGCATCCACCAGCTATTGCCATAATTACCTATGAAGTGCTTGTACTTTTTAAACTTCGGATAGTAGTGCGCAGGTAGCATCTCGGAGTGAGTGTAAACATCAACACCACTGCCTTCTGTTTGTTCAAGCAGCATCTCAATATCCTTTAAGTCGTGGCCAGATATAAGTATACCAGGCTTATCACTAACGCCGATATTAACTTTTGTGATCTCTGGGTTACCATAAGTTTCAGTGTTTGCCTTATCAAGCAGAGCCATGGCCTTAACGCCATATTCACCAGTTTTTAATACTGTTTCATATAGCTCATCAATTGGAATTTCTACATCTATGAATCTTGCAAGTGTTTCTTGAATAAAGATATCAATACTTTCATCGTCATAGTTAAGTGTGTTAGCGTGCTTCATATATGCACTCATACCCTTGATACCGTATGTTGCTAGCTCCTTAAGTGATCTTTGATCTTCATCTTTAGTTACTAAAACACCGACTATTTCAGCCAAAGCCATAAGCTTATCTTTGTCCTTGTCAGAGTAAAGACTTAGCTTGCGTAGCTTAGATTTATCATTTAATTTAGCTAGTAGCTCATCCTTAGCTTCAATAGTTTTTACGACTTGATCTAGTATCATGTCTAAGTCAAAATTTGCATTGGTAATTGTGATGAACATGTTGTAAGTAACCATGTGATTGTACTTTTTATCTATAGTGTAGTTTTCACCTCTAAGATTATTTAAAACATCACACAGTAATTTAGTAGTATAAACAAGTAGATCTTGCGCGCTGGCAACATCCGTCTTTTTACCGCAGACACCAGCCTTAGTGCAGCCTTTGTTGTTTAAAGTTTCTTGACATTGGTAACAAAACATAATTTTCCTCCTTTAATTTTTCATTTTCTATTTTCTATCTTGTCTATATTGTATACTTAAGGAAGTCTTCTTTCTGTAACATATCTTACACTATAAAAAACTTTTATAATAATACTTATAAAATATTAACATCTTTTTGTGCTTGAATATTTTCTGCTAATTATTTATTAAAACTAAAAATTGATTTCGAGAAAACTATGTAATTGGTTTGAATCGGATCAAAACTAACTTTTGCACATCGAAAAGTGTTTTCCTTCGCTTGCTCGTCTACAAAAACTGATAATTTCTAAGCTCGCTCACCTGTGAGCCCATATCCGTTCGCTTCGCTCAGCTAGATGGATTCAACGGCCGTCACTGCGCCAAATTTGCATTAAATCAAGCCCTTTTGCTAGTTTCGCATTATTTTGTCGCTGCGGAGTGCGATTGCACACCTCACTCCAAAAAATTCTGTACAACGCAAAATCATCTTGATTTTTTTGCAAATTACGAAATTAAAACAGTTTTTTCCGAATGCTACACTCGTGAAAATCACTGTTCTCACTATTGATTAGAACGAACGCGAAAGTTCTAATTATTGACAATCAACACATCTTGTGATAATATTATTGTGAGGTGTAATATGCTATTCATCGATCAACTCGACCGTATAACAAGTGAATATCCTGACAAGGTAGCCATCGTTGACAAGGAGAAGTCCATCACATTTAGTGAGCTTCGCGCGAGGGCTATGAGTCTTGCAAGTGAGATACATAAAATTCATCCACAAACGAAGCGTCCCATCATGGTTGAGACTGACAGGCTACTTGAGACTATAATCTCTTTCTTCGCGGTTCTTTACAGCGGCAACTTTTACGTGCCCATCGATGCGGCCATGCCTCGTGAGAGGATTGAGACTATCAAAAAGCGTCTTGAGAGCACTTTAGGCATTTATCATACGAAGAATATTTTCGAAGATTATGCTCTTCAATATGACTATGACCATGTTTATGGTAGTGACGAGGCGGCTCTTGAAAGAATCAGAGCAAAAATGATAGACGCAGATCCTGTTTATGTTTTATTCACATCTGGCACAACTGGTGAGCCAAAGGGCGTTGTTATCAGTAATTTCATGCTCGTGGACTTACAAGATTGGCTTCATAATACGCTTAAGATAAACGAAAACGATAGGCTTGCAAATCAAACGCCGCTCTTCTTTGATGCGTCGCTTAAGGAGCTTTGCCTATTTACCAAGACTGGAGCGACTTTATACTTAATGGATCCTAAGGACTTTTTATTTCCAGTTAAGGTAGTTGAATACTTAAACGAAAATAAAATTACGGCTATACTATGGTCGGTGTCGGCGCTTAATATACTTGCAAATTCAAATGTTTTTGATATAGATAAGCCAAAGTACTTAAGGCTAGTTACTTTTGCTGGCGAGCAAATGAGCGCACAAAAGTTAAATATCTGGTGCAAAGCTGTAGAGGCTGAGTACTTTAACCTATATGGACCGACTGAGGCGACTTGCGATTGTTGCTATTACAAGGTGGACAGGGACTTCCAAGATGACGAGATCATCCCCATAGGCAAGGCTTGTGAGAATATGGAGGTCATGATACTTGATGGCGACAAAGAAGCTGACGAGGGCGAGCTTGTTATCAGGGGTAGAGGCGTTTCATATGGCTACTACAACAAGCTTGATCAAACTGAGAAGGCTTTCGTGCAAAACCCGATAAACAAGGCATATAGAGAGATTGTCTACAGGAGCGGCGACTTTGTTAGAAGAAACAAGTTTGGCGAGATAGAGTTTTTGGCAAGGAAGGACAATCAGGTCAAGGTTTTTGGCCACAGAATCGAGCTAGACGAGATAGAAAGACAGGTCTACGCCATGGGCATACATGAGGCGAGCGCTGTTTTTGATAAAGAAAATGAAATTATAATTTTGTTTTACTCTGGAAAAGAATTTTCGAGGAAGGACTTTAAGGACTTTATCCTTGAAAGGCTGCCAAAGTACATGCTTCCGTCGAAGTTTGTGCACATGGACGCTCTTCCTAAGACGCAAAACACTAAGATTGATAAGAAGAGGCTTTTAGAAATTTATGAGAGTGGAGAAGTTTAATAGAGTAGAGGAGCTTGAGATTTTAAAAAATTACGAGGGCTCAATCACAAACGATTACATGAATACTTCGCTATATGAAGCCAATATAGCTAGGCTCTACTACATAAAAGGCGAAGCGAATTTCTATATCTTAGTCAAGAGAGAGGGTTACTACAAGCTTTATTATTATATAAATGATATCAATGAAAAATTTGATGCGCAAGGCACTTTTGTGAGCGAAGTCGTTTCTAAGGAAATGGATGAGACGCTTGAAAACATGGGTTTTGAGCTATACAAGACAAGAGTGAGACTGCGCTTAAATCATAAGGAGCCTTATGAATCAAAGCGAGTTAAATACATTGACGACGCAGAATTTATTTATGATGCGCTTCAAAGCTTTGACGAGTACTCAGGCGAGAGGCTCGACTTAGATGAGATCAAGGAGCGCATAGCGAAAAAACTTTTCATAGGGATTGATGGCGCTGGCTTTATCGAGTTTAGCACGGATATGTTTAAGGACAGTATCGAGCACTTCTACATAGACCCAGCTAAGAGGGGCGAGGGCCTCGGCAGCGAGATCTTACGCCATTATCTTGGATGCGTTTCAAAGAAAAAACGCGTCAATGTGTGGACTGATGAAGGCTCGAGAGCGATAAAACTATACCATAAACATGGATTTAAAGAGGACGGACTTAAGTCCTACGTATATATTTGGAGGGAAGACCAATGAAAGAAAAAATAAAAGAAATCATCGAAGACGTCACTGGAGAAGCAGTTGAGGACACAACCGAAATCATCGAAGAGGGCATACTTGACTCCTTCGACATAGTGACTTTAGTTATAGAATTAAACGACGCTTTTGGCGTTAAAATACAAGTTTCCGAGCTATTGCCAGAAAATTTCGCAAATGTTTTGGCGATAGAGAAACTAATTAAATCATTGCAATGAGTTTTACAAGCTTCACTTTCATAGTATTTTTACTATGTTCCTTTATTGTGTTTAAGATTGCTAAGTACAAGTGGCAGGTGCTTTTGCTTATCTCTTTAGCTTATTACGCAAGCTTTAGTGTAAAGGCCTTTGTCTACTTAATCTTTGTAATTTTAAGCACTTATTTTTCTGCCATTTATCTAGAAAAGCATAAGAATAAGCTAGTTTTGGCTATCACAATCATCTTGAACTTCGGCATGCTAAGTCTAGTTAAGTTCACGAAGGTCAATATCTTTGAAAACTTTATTCCGCTTGGCATTTCATTTTACACATTCATGGCGAGTGGCTACGTGATCGATGTTTACAGGGGCAAGTACGAAGCGCAAAAGAACATTTTCAAGTACTCGCTCTTCGCTTCATTCTTCCCGCAAATGATGCAAGGACCTATCTCTCGCTACGACGATATTTCCCAAGGCCTTTATCATGATGATAGTAGTCTAAGCGATATATCATATGGTCTTATGCTAATACTTTACGGCTTCTTTAAAAAGCTTGTCATTGCCGATAGGGCAGCGGTTTTTGTGAACAAAGTTTTTACTGAGCCAGATTTATATTCGGGCATCTTCGTTTTTATAGCAATTATATTTTATTCAATTCAAATCTACTGTGACTTCTCAGGCGGCATCGACGTCGCAAGAGGTGCGGCTTATTTATTTGGCGTGAAGCTTGACCGAAACTTCAAAAGGCCATTCTTTGCGAAAAGCCTTGCAGACTTTTGGAGACGCTGGCACACAAGCCTTGGCTCGTGGATGAAGGACTACGTTTTCTACAGTTTATCGCTATCAAAGGCTTTTGTGTTTATAAATAAATGGTCAAGAAAGCATTTCGGACGCAAGTTTGGTAAGTACCTAACACTAAGTATAGCAAGCTTTGTTGTTTACTTCATCATAGGTATATGGCATGGCGCTGGTCTAAACTTTTTGGCCTTCGGTCTATATAATGGTACTATAATCAGCTTGGGGCTTATATTTGAAGATAGCTTTAAAGCCTTCAGAGAAAAAATCGGCTTAAAAGATACTTCACTTACTTATAGAGTATTAAAAATATTTTCAACGCTACTCATAGTCTTTATAGGCAGGTACTTTACAAGATCAGCTGGATTAAGGACAGCTCTTCACATGATGAAGAAGACCCTTGTCGATAGGAGCTTCAGATACGCAGCGACTGGTCTAAGTAAGCTTGATTACGCCGTTATACTTATTTCGCTTATCCTTGTCTTCATCGTTTCACTTGCTGAAGAAAAAGAAATCGATGTGAAAGAAAAAGTTCTTAAGATTAAGCCAATCTATTTATTCCTTGGGCTACTTATATTTATGGCCTTCGTCGCATACTTTGGTGTATTTGCGAGCGGCTTTACAAAAGTAGACTTTATCTATAGAAATTATTAGGTGATTATATGAAAGAGAAAAAATTCATCAGAATATTTTTTGCGTGTATCTTAATTCTTGCTTTAGTAGTAGCTATCTTAAATGTGGTGGCTGACCCATTTAACGTCTTTGGCGATAGATTTACTAAGTGGTATACTTATGATTTTACACAAAACCCAAGGACAGCCAAGATTGAGTACATCAAGGGAAAAGATTATAAAAACTTCATCTTGGGCGCAAGTGGCGCCTCATCCATTCCCACAGCTGAGCTTGAGAAATACACTGGCAAAAAGTATTTTAATCTATTTTCTTATGGCGCGGACCTTTATGTTGTTGAGAAGAATTTAGATTATATTTTGAAAAATTATGAGGTGGAGTCAGTTATACTGCCACTTTCGATACCATCGGCGCTTAGGTACAACGGCGAGAGGACTTCACTAAACTACTACATGAATCCGGATGTTTCTGGCGAGAGCAAAATTTTTTTTTATTTGAGATATCTTTTTGCTAATCCGAGAAATGCGATTGAAAAATTTAGGGCCATGGGAAAGAGGTCACTTGTTCAAGAGAGCTTCGACGTCTTCAGCCTTGATGGTTCTTACGACAAGAGCCAAAGGGACATCGAGTACATCGGTAGCGAAGAGGATTACAAGGCAGAAAAAGGCTTTAACAAGGACTACACAAAGCTTGAGATGGCTCATGCAAATGATGCACTTGAGGCAATTCGCCGCATGAAAAAAGCCTGCGACGATGCTGGAGTAGAGCTAACCATGCTTTTATGCCCAATGTATAAGGACGAGACTGCTCGCTATGACAAGGCCGAGGTTGAGAGCTACTACAAGGGACTCGCAGAGATCAGCCCTTTCTGGGACTTTACAGGAACTGAGTATGAGAACGATCCTAGGTTTTTCTACGACCCAGCTCATTTCAGAAACGCCCTTGGCAAGATGATGCTTGAGACCATTTACGCAGGTCGTAAGGACTTTGGCCGCTACGTAGACAAGGCCGAGGCGCCTCTATATACAGAGGCAAAGCCCGATGCGAGAGAGTTTTACATCTTCGAGCTGCATCACATAGACGAAGACCCCAAAAACACTTACATCATCACAAAAGAAAAGTTCGAGAGCGTTTTAAAATATTTAAAAGAAAATAATATCGAAACAGTTTCATTCAAAGATATATATGACTATGTTAATGGCGATGCGGATCTCCCAGAAAAGTTCTGCGTATTAACCTTTGACGATGGTTATAGATCAAATTATACAGATGCCTATCCATTACTAAAGAAATATGGCGCAAAGGCGACGATATTCCCAGTTGGCAAGACCATGGGACTAAATAAGTATCCAGATACAGATAAAGATATCTACGAGCACTTCAGCGCTGCCGAAGCTAAGGAGATGGCTGGCGTGATTGAGTTTGGCTCACACACATACTGGATGCACCAAGCTTATCCGAGCGAAAAATATACATTCAGAAAGACTGCTAAGAGACTTCCGGGCGAGAGCGAAGAGACTTACGTCAAAGCCTTTAAAGAGGACACTGCCAAGTTCAAGGCGCTTTACAAGGACTTTGCGGATGGCGAGCCACTTGTCTTTGCTTATCCAGAGGGCGACCTAGACGGCCTAAGCGAGTTAATCTCTGAAGAAGAAGGCTACAAAGTCACTCTTGGCGTTAAGCCTGGCAAAAATTACATCGTAAAGGGACTTCCTGAAACGCTTAAAAAGCTTAAGAGAATCAATATAGATGAAAAGACCGATATCAGTGAATATGAGTAAAAAACCCATGATAATGGAAGTCACTTCGCCAATAGATTTAAGCAAAGTAAATTTAGCTGAGAGGGTAATTTTTAAATTGCCAATGGCCTTGCAAAACGAAAGTGATTTTCTAAAGCATATAGATTTAGCAAACAAGGCAAAACTAGATGAGATTAGCAGCGCAGAAGATAAACTTCGCTTCATAAAGACGAGAGGCCTAGTAAATATACTTTTTTTGCGAGATAATGGCGGCGCAAATCCTATATGGAAGCTAAATAGCTATGGCAAGCCATATATAGAAGGCTGGGACAAAGACTTTAGCATCTCCCATACTAGAGACATTTCAGTCGTGGCAGTCGCAAGTGAAGCAATTGGAGTAGATATAGAAGACAATAGCCGTGATATAGATTTAGAAAAGTTTAAAAGAACAGAATTTTTGAACTTCGATGAGGACGCTTATAATAATAAAGAAGAATTTCTTATGCGCTTCACAGCTCTTGAAGCCTATCTAAAATACCTTGGCAAGGGCTTTCATAAAGATGCGAGGACCATTAGCGTAAGGAAAGTTAATGACGGCATAGTGATTGATGATGGCAAAGTAATCAAAGCAGAAACGATTAAGAATGGTGGCTATACCATAAGCATAGTTATTGGGTAAATAATAAAACCTCTCGAAATCGATAGGTTTAGAAAAAAATTTAACCGTGTGTAATTCGACACGTTTAGATAAAAAACAATAAAAAGAAGGTAAAATTATGGACAGAGAAAAAGTAAAAGCATTATTTGATAAATACACAAAAAAATTGCGCATAGTGCCTGAGTGGGACATAAGGCTTGAATTTGTTGAAGATCCCGACTGGAAAAAGACGGGCGATTTCAAAATAGACCCTACAGACAAGAAGGCGGTGCTTATGCTAAACGCAGTAAATCCAAAGGATGAGAACATCGAAGAGACCATAGTCCACGAGCTAATGCACATAAAGATGTATCCACTCGACCAAGTTTGTGAATCGATGATCATAAATATGTTTGACGAGGGAAGCAAGGCACAAAACTTTGCTTATCAAGAGTTTTTCACGACACTTGAAGTGACAGTCGAAGAGCTCGCAAAGTGCTTTTTGTACGAGTTTGGCGAGAACAAAGAGCTTTCATACGGAAGGATGAGTAAGATTAAATCCTTTAATGAGCTTTATGATGGACTAAATAGTATTGAATAAAATCAATTCGCTCTTTACTTTACGGTAGAGAGCTTTTTCTTTGCCTTGAAAATTATTATCTCTAGTGATATAATTAGTTAAAGAGGTGGACTATGGCGGATATTATGGAGTTCAAGGGCAAAATTGAACTAAAGGACGATATAAAGGCGCTTAGAGAGGAACTTGTAAGGCTCGTTGAGGAGCGCGACAATTTAATATACACTGTTTGCCCAAACATTAAGATGAGGTATATGGTCAAAGTGGGCTATCTTGAGTATAAGCTTTATGAATTAAGCCTTAAGTATCAAAGGCTCAAGAGAAAGAAGGAGCTCATTCAAGCAAAGGTATATAGATCAGAAAAAGTCATCCTTATAGATATAGAAGAACTTCTTGATAAAGAGTTTGAAGAGTATAAGAAAGAGCTTGAGGAAAAGCTTCATGAGTTGAATGCGTCAATAAAGAGGAGCGAAGGTAAATTTTTATCTGAGGTAGAGAGCGAAGACCTTAAGGATATGTACAGAAAAGTTGTTAAAAAACTGCACCCAGACCTTAATCCAGAACTCACTGAGGCGGAAAAAGAGCTTTTTGTAAGAGCGGTCGAAGCGTATAAAAGTGGTGACGTCGCTAGCATGAAGCTTATCTACATAGTTTCTGGTGCAGATGAAGAGACAACAGATGATGATACTAAGTTAAAAACAGTCTTGGATATGGCTGAAGAGAAGGCTCGTCTTGAACAGCTTATTGAAAATATTAAAAATAACATGGATGAAATCAAAAGCTGCTTCCCATATACACTTAAGGTTTATCTTGATGATGATAGTCTTATGAAGAAAAAGCAGGATGAGCTTAGTGAATCGATAAAAGATTATGAAAATGCAATAAAAGATTTAGATGAGGCTATAGCAAAACTACTGGAGGAGAAAGATGAGTGATTCAAGAAATATCTTTGGAGGTAAATTTTGGAACTAAAAGAATATTTAGGAGAAACAAATTTATACGATAAAAAAGAAAAGTTAGAAGTAAATAAAGCAAAATCTTGGTTGAAGTCTGTATCAGCTTTTGCTAATGGTTTAGGTGGAAAGCTTATTTTTGGTGTCAAAGAAGATAATACTATACTTGGTTTAAAAAATTACAAAGAGGATTCTGAGAGTATAAGTGAATTAATAAAGACAAAAATGGACCCCGTACCTGAAATTGATATAGAGTTATTAGATTTTAGTGGAAAAGTTATTTTAATATTAACAGTTTTTCAAGGAAAAAACACTCCATACTTTGTTGTTGATTCTGGATCAAGAACTGCATATAAGAGAATCGGAAATCAAAGTGTAACTGCCACTAGATTAGATTTATTTAATTTATCTTTAAAAGGAGAGCATATAACTTATGATTCTTTAGAATCAAAGAAAAGTCTAAAAGAAGTAACTTTTAAAGAACTTTCTATAGAGTATAAAGAAAGAACAGGAAAAGAACTTCAAGAGAAAGATTTAAAATCATTTGGTCTTGTAAATGACGAAGGCAAATTAAGCATAGCAGGAGCTTTATTTGCTGACGGCTATCAAGTTTATCAGTCGAGAGTATTTTGTACGAGATGGAACGGATTAAATAAGGCAAATGGATTAATGGATGCGCTAGATGATCAAGAGTTTGAGGGCAACATCATCTACCTTTTAAAAGCTTCCATGGATTTTATAAAAAGAAATACTAAAAAAATGTGGAAAAAAGGAGCAATGTATAGAGTTGAATATCCAGAATATCCTGAGAGAGCTGTACAAGAGGCCTTAGTAAATGCGCTGATTCATAGAGATTATTCTGTGATAGGGAGTGAAGTACATGTAGATATATATGATGATAGATTAGAAATATATTCTCCGGGTGGTATGTTTGATGGCACTTTTGTTCAGGATATAAATCCATATGAAGTTTACTCAAGAAGGAGAAATCCTATAATAGCTGATTTATTCGCAAGAATGAATTTGATGGAAAGAAGAGGTTCGGGACTTAGGAAAATCATTGAAGCATACGAGGCAGAAGAAAATTATAAAGCTGATTTAATGCCTGAATTTAAGTCTACAGAGAGTTCATTTTTTGTACTTATGAAAAATATGAACTATGACACTCAAATTGACACTCAAAATGACACCGAAAATGACACTCAAAATGAAGGTAAAAATGAGGGTCAAAAATTAACTGCTCACGACAGAAGAGTTAAAATTCTTGACTGTATGACGCATAGGCCAAGTATTACTGCAAGTGAGTTATCAAAGTTATTATTTGTATCTCTTAGTACTGTTAAAAGAGATTTAAAAAAGTTAAGTGATGATAGTGCTATAGAATATATAGGAAGCTCTAAAAATGGATATTGGAAAGTCAGAAAGTAATATAGCAAAACTACTGGAGGAGAAAGATGAGTGATTTAGTTAAAAAAGATGATGGCGGCCTTTTAGGTGTTTTACATGGCACTGGTGGTCTTGTGGTGCCAAAGCCATTCGAGCGCGAGATATATCTATTTACAACGCATGTTGCAGGAACAACGCATGTTGACAATATTTTCGATATAGAAAAGCATTTAAATATTGATGATAAATTATTATTCTTTAGAGAAGACAATCCTCACGATGAAAAGGCTATACGCGTAGAAACGCTTCGAAAAGAAAAAGTTGGTTATGTACCAAGAGGCGATAACGCAGTATTTTCAAGGCTTATGGACGCAGGCAAGGAGCTCTACGCAAGAATCAAGGACAAAGAGACTGTTGACGAATGGCTTAGGATAGAGATGGACATTTATTTAAAAGACTAGTGCAGATAAAGACTTATGAAAAATAAAATGTTTGATAAAGTAATTAGAGAAGCAAAGTACATTGATTTAGGGGAGCATCTGCGCATTGCACTCAGCTATGAATTAAATTTTGAGCCGAGTGATTCCAAAAAGTGCTTTGTATATAATGATAATATGAAAAAGAAGTCTCCAGTTTATAAAGCGGCTCGAAAGCTGTATGACAAAGGCTATACAGAATATTATATATATGGTAAATATGCTGATAGATGGAAGGATAATTTAGATAAAATCAATAAAAATAGGCGTGAAATACAGCTAGTTGTACACAATAAAGGCGCTATGGACATGAGCCTAGATATAGCAGCGACAATACAAGCAAATCCAGAAGAAAATATATTTGTGCTTACTGATTATGAATACGTTTCATGGCTTATTAAGAACTTTTTGAGTGATATTTTAGCTGGCAAAAGAAATGTTCGCGTTGATGACTGGCTTAAGTTTAGAAAGGGATACGAATTCATATATCAAGGTAAAGATGCCATAGTAGTGGCTGGTTTAAAAAAGTGTTATGGAGGGTTTTTAAACAATTTATATAGCTACGATAGCTTTGGAGATTTTTACTATGAGAAGATATTTAATGGCAGAGACTTTGAGCAAATTTGGAGCGAAATTCGCCATGAAGTAGATATAAAAGAAAAGGAAAATATAAAAAAGATAAAATAATCCCTGATACGATGTATCAGGGATTTCGTATTTAAATTATTTATCCTTTTTAATCAATTCTTTTGTGTCTAAATTGTATTCGTACTCAATGTCTTTGCCATTTGCATTTTTCACTTCGATATCGATCTTTGTGATGCTGCTACTATCTTCCACGTCTATGCTGTATGAGTCTAAATAAAAGCCTTCGCCTGCATCAGTTTTTGCGCTTTCTATTAGCTCTTTGGCGTTGCCAAGTAAAGCAAGGTCTATCGCCTTATCATCAGGACCTCTGTCCTTTTCGCTCTTGTCCTTGATTATGCTTCTGTCTGCTGCGTTTATCTCCATCTCATATTCATTAGCATCGTCAAAGCCATTGATCTCGTAAACATAGCTTCCTTTTTCCATTTCAAAGCTAATGTCATCAATCTCTGCATCAGCATATTTATCAGTGAATATCTTTACTGCGTCCTCTGCGGATAATGTCACCGCATTTAAAGCCTCAGCTGCGTCCTTTGCTTTGTCGGCGCCGTTTTGGCAGCCCACAAGTGCAAGTGAAAGCACTAAGGCAAGTATTAAAATTGTTTTCTTCATTTAATCATCCTTTCTCAATAACACTTATACCCAAAATTGATGAGATACAAACAAGCCCCAATGCTAAGTGCATCGGGGCTCTGTCTTATTTTGTTCTTATCTAAAAATTGTCATAGTAAATTTTGTCTTCAGGCACGCCCACTTCCTTAAGTGCTGCCGTTAATGACTCTATCATCCTTGGCGAGCCGCATAGGTAGGCGGAGCTGTTCTTGCCAGTTTCAGTGCAATACTTTCTGATTGCGTCGTCCGCGTGTCCTGTGTCGCCCTCCCAATTCATTTCAGGCGTTGTTCTTGATAGAACTGGTATAAATTTGAAGTCATACAAAGTCTCTTCGAAGTCCTTTAGCTCATCAAGTAAGAATAAGTCGTCAGGCGTTCTCGCGCCGAAGTAAAATCTCGCCTTTCTCTTGATGTCGTGGTCCTTCATGTGATTTAGTATCGAGCGTATCGGAGCAAAACCAGTTCCTGCCGCTCCTAAAATTATCTCTCTATCATCATCATGATAATAGAAGTCGCCGTATGGTCCGTTGATAGTGACCTTGTCGCCTTCCTTCAAGATCTTGTGGCAGTAGGTAGTACATATACCCTTAGTAAAACCGATAAGAAGCTCGATGTGCTTTGTATCGTTAATACTCGAGGCGATGGAGTAGGCTCTGAACACTTCTTCGTCTGATCCTTCGTAGTCATCGCCCTTTGGATAAGCCTCAGCCTTTAGCTGAACGTATTGACCAGGCTTGAAGCTGATAGTTTCGCCCTCAGGTAGCTCAAATCTAAATTTCGTGATTCTATCAGTAAGTGGAAGCTTCTCAACTAAAGTAGTTTCGTACTCTTTAACGTTGAATAGCTCTTCAGGTATCTCGATAGAAATATCATTCTTGACCTTGATTTGACAAGATAGTCTCACATTAGTCTTAAGCTCTTCTTCGCTAAGCTGCGGTTTTTCAGTCGCAAGCACTGGGCTTGCGCCGCTTAAAACCTTGACCTTGCAGTAGCCGCATGAGCCTTTGCCGCCGCAAGCCGATGGTATGAAGACCTTTTGATTTCTAAGTGTTAACAAAAGGCTCTCGCCGCCATCAACAGTATATTCTTTTTCATTGTTAATAGTTAGTTTCACTTGGCCATAGTCCGCGATGTATTTGTCCGCTATTGACAATAGTAGGGCAAATATCCCGCATAGACCAGCTACGACTAAAGTAGTAATAATTATTATTTGTCCCATAGCCGTCACCTACGATATTTGCACTATGCCCGAGAAGCCGATGAAGGCCATCGCCATAATCCCAGTGATAATCAGTGTGATAGGGAAGCCTCTAAGACCTTCAGGTATAGAATTTTCCTTGATCTTCGATCTAATTCCAGCCATTGACACGATGGCAAGCATCCAGCCAAGACCACTGCCTATAGCGAAGCCAACAGTTTGTAGGAAATTGTATTCTCTGATAACCATGAATAAGCTCACACCTAGTATCGCGCAGTTAACAGTGATTAGCGGAAGAAATATGCCAAGAGCGTAATAAAGGTTTGGCACGTACTTTTCCAAAATCATTTCCAAAACTTGAACGAAGGCCGCTATGGATATGATAAATATTATATATCTTAGATATTCTATGTTAAACATCACTACGAGCTTGTATAAAAAGTAGTTGATAACCGTTGTTATCGTTAGAACGAATGTTACCGCGATGCCTAGACCCGTTGCAGTCTCTATCTTCTTGCTGACAGCAATGAAGGAGCACATGCCTAGGAAGTTCGAGAATATCATGTTCGATGTAAAAATCGATGCGAAAAATATTACTAAAGGATGTATACTCATTACTTAGCATCTCCTTTCTTTTTTAAACGATTGTTGGCGATCCACATAAGTATTGGAAGTATGAAGAATGCCGCAGGTGGCATAACCATCATAGTCCAAGGCACGAAGCCCTCAGGCATTACTCTAAAGCCAAAGATGCTTCCAAAGCCCAACAGCTCTCTGATTATGGCGATAGCGACAAGTACACAAGTGTATCCAAGTCCAGACGCCACGCCATCTACAAAGCTTGAGATAGGATCGTTACTGATGGCAAAAGCTTCAGCGCGTCCCATAATTATACAGTTAGTTATGATTAAACCGACATATGGTCCTAAAGTTTTGCTCATATCAGGCATATAAGCCTTTAAGAATATATCAACGATGATAACAAAAAACGAGATGATAAAGACTTGAACCATCATACGTATGTGCTTAGGCGTTACCTTTCTTAAGAGACTGATCAAAAACGATGAACAGCCAGTAACAAAGGCAAGAGCAAGACCCATAACGAGCGAGTTCAAACATAGGTTAGTAACAGCTAGAGTCGAGCAGATACCGATGACTTGAACCAAAACCGGATTGTCATCAAGCACGCCGTTCTTAAGTAGTTTAGTGTATTTATTAGACATAGTTACTTAACCCCCTTCTTAATAAATTCGTCTAGGTCCTCGTTTATCATGTTCACAACGAAAGTCGATGTTTGAGTCGCACCGCTTATCGCGTCAATGTTGCCGCCACTTGCGGGTCTGTTGATAACGATGTTTTTATCAGTGTAATTACTTATGTCAAGGCCGCGGAACTGATTCTTGTAAGCGTCCTCAGTGATACGTCCGCCAAGACCAGGAGTTTCATCTTGCTTGATAAATTCAAGACCAGTCGTCTTAGTCAAGTCCTCACTTACACCGATGTAGCCACTAATCGAGCCCCATAGACCTGGTCCGTTTATAGGAACCGCATAAGCAAGAGTCTCCTCACCATTCTTATAAATATATAAATTCTTTCCTTCGTAATCTTCACTCACTACATTATCCTTAAAAACCTTGTCAATAGTAGTCGCATCAGCGTCCGCAGGCAAGATGTCAAAAACATTCAAGATCTTCTTCTTAAGCTCAATGTCTTGATTAAACTCAACCACAGGAGTCGTTACCTCATTTAGAAAAGCTAGAGCAAGGGTCAATATTAGTGCTAGAGCGAACATAAAAACTACAGGATAAACTATAGATTTCTTTTTCTTAGCCATTCGCACGCGCCTCCTTCTTCCTAGCCTTCGCCGCATTGATGGCGTAGTCTATGATAGGAGCAAAAGTGTTGCCAATCAAAATCGCAAACATAACCCCGCCAGCGAATAGAGCAAAGCCTCTGATGATAACAGTCACAACGCCGATGATGACGCCATAAATCCATTTGCCAAGAGTAGTCTTAGCAGCAGATATTGGGTCAGTCGCCATAAAGACAGTACCAAATAAGAAACCGCCCATCAAGATGCCGCTGATAGGGTCAGGCACAGTAGTCACGCCCGTAGCACGAAGAATCAAACTAAGAGCAACGAAGCCCAAAGTGCTTCCAGCCATAATCTCCCAGCTAGCAACCTTCTTTACAATTAGGTATATAGCCGCGATGATGATTAAGACCTTAGAAGTTTCTCCAATAACACCAGGTATATTACCTAAAAGCATCGAATTTACTGATTCAAGAGAGCCGTCAAGCTTAAACATCGTCATAGGCGTCGCCTCAGATAGAGAGTCAAGACCCCTAGTTAAGAAAGTTCCAAAGCCACCAGGTAGGCCATTTGCAGCCTCATTCCAGTAAATAGTCATAAATTGTGGGAAATTAACATAGATAAATACACGGCCAACCAAAGCAGGATTAAAAATATTCTTGCCGAAGCCGCCAAAAACCATTTTCCCAAAGAAAATTCCAAAAGCCATGCCCACAGCCGAGATCCAAAACGGGATCGATGCAGGCAGCGTCATAGTGTAGAGACAGGCAGTAACTAAAGCCGCCTCAGAAACCTTTTCGAGCTTAAAAATCTTCTTGTTCGATAAGTACTCAACAAAGAGAGCGACGAGCACGTTCGTGATTAAGAGAGCCAAAACCCTTAGACCGTAGAAATACGTTGCCACTAAGGCGATAGGGATCATGGAGTAAATCACAGGATGCATCATCTTTTGCTTCATAAAGTACTTTTTGTAAAACTCTTTCAATGCGCTCACTCCTTTATAGATAAATTTCTTTTGTATATAAATTATATACTAAAACAGAAAAATAAACAAGAGAGAGGGGGGGATATTAATGCATAAGCATCATTAGTATAAAATAAATGTACTAAATGATACAAATATATTGACAAAAATACATTTATATAGTACAATTAAGATAAATAAGAGGTGAAGAGATGAGCGAACATTACAATACAGATTATACAAGAGAGCAAATAGAAGAGATACTTAATAAGATAAAAGCTTATGTACAAGAAAATAAATATACCATTGCACTTAATGATAAGAGACAAGAAAATATTGATTTTATTAGAGAGTATAATATACACAATGCAAAGCAAAAAAGAATTTTACTTGATATAAAAACAGAAGATTTTTGCTACTCATTACGCAATAAGAATACTGGATATGAATATGAAATTTTGTATGTTTTCGCACCAATTGTTACACTGTATGATTCAGGTGGAGAAGAGGAAGAACTTAGTATGTATGTCAAGTTTAATATAATAAATACTAATACGTCGGATTTTGTAGTAGTAATATCGTTTCATAGATTAAACGAGGAGATAATATATTTATTTAAATAATAATTTTTTAGGAGGTAATATTATGAGAAAGGAGAAAGCATTCTGCATCGAGTGTAGAGATTACAGAGATTATGATATAAAAGAAAAGACGATTAAGGCTAAACTCAAAGATAAAGAGTATGAATTTCATGGGAAAGAAGCTATTTGTAAAACTTGTGGCAGCGAAATATATACAGCTGAAATTAATGACTATAACTTAAAAGCATTATATGACGAATATAGAAAAGAGAATAATATCATTTCACAGGAAAGTATCGAGGAACTTACAAAGCTTTACAGCATAGGCAAAAGACCCTTATCAACAGTACTTGGTCTAGGCGAGCAAACACTTAGCCGCTACATTGCTGGAGATGTACCTACAAAGCAGTATTCAGATTATTTGCAAAAAGTGTGTGAAGATCCAGTTTATTATGGCGAGATACTAGAGAAAAATAAAGAAAAAATAAGCGATGTGGCTTATAAAAAGAGTAAAGAAGCAGTCGATAAACTTTTAAACGACATAGTTAATGATTACAGTACAATTAATTTAGCAGCGCAGTATTTTATAAGTGTCATTGGTGACATAACACCACTAGCTTTGCAAAAGTCATTGTATTATTCACAAGGTTTTTTTGCTGCGTTTAATGGAGATTTTCTTTTTAAAGAAAATTGTGAGTCGTGGGCACACGGACCAGTGTATAGAAAAATGTATGATAAATACAAAGATTATAAATTCAATCCAATAAAGCCAGTAGATGATTTTGATGTAAGTGTGTTCACATCAGCAGAACTTGCGATTTTAGAGAGCGTTGCAAAATATGCAGCATGCTATAGCGGAAAGGTTTTAGAGGAAATTACACATTTAGAAGCGCCATGGCTTAATGCTAGAAAAGATAAAAAAGCCTTAGAGCCATCAGATGAAATAATTAAAAAAGAAGATATAAAAGAATACTTTATAGCAGTAAAAGAAAAAAATCACATGACAACGCCAGCAGATATAAAAGAGTATTTTGATTCTATGGTGATAAAAATTTAAAGGAGGTGATTTTGTGTCGAGATTATCGCACCATGTGGTGCACTCCAAAAATGGAGGTTGGGATGTAAAACGTAGCGGGGCCAAAAGAGCTAGTGCTCATTCCACTACAAAAAAAGAAGCCGAGAAAATCGGTAGAACTATCAGTAAGAATCAAGGTTTTGAATTAGTTATACATGGTTTGGATGGCCGAATTCAACGCTCAGATAGTCATGGTAACGATCCATGTCCACCTAGAGATAATTAGTTAAGAAGTAGATGCTAAACTATAAAAGTAGTTGGCATCTATTTTTTATAAGTTATAAAGAGTATAATGTGATATAATATTGATAATAAAAGGAGGTTATATCAATTATGAACGCATTAATTGTATTAGATGTACAAAAAGGAATTTTAAAGAAAAAAGATTTCTCAAACACTTTAAAGAATATTAGCATGCTAATAAATGATTTTAAGAGCAAAGGCGATATCGTGATGTTAACACAACACTTTTCGGACGACAACGACAGTCCGTTTTATAAAGACTCAAGCGATGTAGAATTGCTAGATGAATTTAGAGAAGCTGCTGATTATGTTATACCAAAATCATCATGTAATCCATTTCATAATACAAATCTTCAAGAAATATTAAGCGGAAATAAAGTATCAAAAGTATATATCTGTGGTTTTAACACAGAATATTGCTGCTTGTTTAGTAGCATCTTATCCTCCGATAAAGGTTATGAAACCGTATTTATAGAGGATGCCTGCGGAACTTTTGGAGATGAGGAAATATATGAAATGCCAGGACTAGATGTAAATGATTTTATTGGTTCTATTCTTAATTGGTCAGGTGAAGTAGAAGTATTATATACAGATGAATACTTCAATGGCCTAAGCAATGAATAAATTTACACTAATTAACTATCTTCAAAGAATTAAAGATAGTTGGTATTAGGAGTAATTACAATGAAAATTAAAAATTTTTTATTTAAAATAGTCTTATTAATATATTTAACAGTAGCTTTTAGCAAAAGCTCATACGCAGTAAGCAATATAAGTTTAAATCAAAAGGAAATAGATGCGATTGTATCAGAGCTTGAAAAAGCGCCTAAACTAGTTCTTGGCTACCACTTTGAATACGGCTCACACAATATATCTTTCGACAAAACCAAAGATCAATATGCCATCGTTTACATTTCAAATGACAATGCAAGTGGCTTTGTCGGCGTGATAGACACTAAAGCGAGAAGCGTCACAATACCATTTAAGTATAAAGACATATACTTTTTACCAGAGAATAAAATTCTCTTAGCAGAAAAAGATAAGTCCGATACAGATCAAAAGTATTATATTTCAGATATGAGTGGAAATTTAACGCCAGCACATTTCGATGGCATGGTAAGCGGAGTAGATGAGGCTGGATACATTACCCTTTCTAGATATTTAAAAGTAAATGCAAAAAACGAACAAAACGTATTAAATGAAAAAAGCGAGGCAATTAAAGAAACACTTGTTCCTAAACTAGCCTTACTTGATGATAAGCAAAATATGGTTCTAGATTTTATTATAGATGAAGTTTGGCCATCGGGAATAGTTTTTGAAGATGACTACGCCGTAGTTAAAAGCAAGGCAAATGAATGGTACGCTGGCTCTCAGTCAACTACAAATAATGCAAAAAGCGGCGCGATCGATAGAAGCGGAAAAGTGCTTGTAGCATTTGACTATGATAGGATAGAATATCTTGGCAAAGGCAAGTTCGAAGCATACAAAAACAATAAAAAATGTAGCATCGATTTGAACAAAAGCAAAGAGCAAAAAGCTTGGCAAAAGCCATCCGCTTGGGCAGAAAAAGAGATTACGAGAGCCATAGACGAAAGACTAGTTCCTGCAATACTTCAAAATAATTATAGGGACGATATAACAAGAGGCGAGTTTTGCAGCATCGCCGTAAACCTTTACGAGAGCATGACAAAAAAGAAAATTTCAGGCAGAGTTAAATTTGATGACAACGCTTTGCTCTCAGTCGAAAAATTAGCCTACGAAGGCATAGTACATGGCCTTGGTAATAATAAATTCAATCCAAACGGCAAAATAAAAAGAGAAGAAGCCGCAGTGATCTTGTCAAAGCTAAGCGAAAAGCTTGGGATGAATTTAGTTTCAGGCGATATTAGCTTTACAGATAGCAAAAGCATCTCCACTTGGGCAATAGACGACGTCAAAAAAGTTTATACAGCAAAAATTATGCAAGGAGTAAGCGAGAGAAGATTTTCACCGAAGAGCCATTACACAAAAGAGCAGGCAATAGCGACGTTGATAAGGATAAAAGATAAATAGAGGCATGATAGATGTTAAGCGATAAAAGTACTTGGCATCTATTTTTATGGGTTAAAAAGAATATTATGTGATATAATATAAGTAATAAGGCATTAATGTTAGAACGACAAAATTAGCATATTTTTGATAAAGAGAGAAAATGTTATTAGGGGATGGAACAATGGAAATAGCTTTAAACAAATTAAATATATTTGATACTGATATTATTGATTTGGTTAAAAAGACTTGCTTTATATTTGGAAATAATGGAACAGGCAAAAGTACATTTGCGAGTCATTTAAAAAATAATTTAGATGATTATGATGTTAGGGTATTTCAAGGATTTGACAGCGTTGTAAATAGTAATGATGAATTGAACGCTGTTGTGTTAGGAGAAGAAAATGTTGAAATTGACAATAAAATAGCCAATATTAAATTAAAGATTGAAGAAATAAATGCAAATATAAAAGATAAAGAAGAGCTAGTTGATGAAAATAATTCAGATGAGAATAATCTATATTCTAAAATGAAAGCTGCAGAGAAAAAATTTAAAGAATTAGATGATGAAATAGAAAACTTTTATTCTAAAAAAGCATCTAAAATTAAAAAGCAAGAGCCTAGAATCGCATCAGTGTCTTATAATAAAAATGATTTTAAAACGGATATCGAGATTGCGAATTTGCTATCAAATGAAGATCAAAATAAATATAATGAGATATTAAGATATGATATTAAAAATGCTAAGAAAATTGATTTTGAAAATGTTAGCTTTACAAATGAATTAAATAAAGTTAATGAATTGTTGACAACAAGTGTACAAGAAGCGACTAAAATACAGAGATTAGATAACAGTGATGAAAAACGAGAGTTTGCTAAAAAAGGATTAAAAATACATAAAGAAGGTGAAGTATGTAGTTTTTGTGGAAATTTAATATCACATGAGTGTTTCTACGAATTGAAACAGTATTTTTCTGGAGAGGATATAAAAAAGTTTGAAAATCAACTTCATGAAGAGGAAAAAATATTAAATCAGAATAGAGAAAATATAAATAAAATCAATCTAGATAGTGAAAATTTTTACGTTCAATATTACGAGGAAGTTATAAATTTAGAGAAGAGTTTTTTAAAATTAAAAAAAGAAATTCTGGAGTTTTATGAGAAATTAATAGAAGTTATTTCAAATAAACAAAGAAAACTATTTGAACCTATGGAACAATTAAATTTAAAAGCGCCTGATAGTTTAGAGAAAATATTGAATGATTATAACGAACTGTGTGATCTGAATAACAATACAAGTTTAAAAGAGCAAAAAGAAGATGCTGGAAATAAGTTAAGACTACACATTGTAAAAAATAGCTTGTCAGAATTTAATCACACTGAAAAGCTATTCGAATTAAATAGACTTGAAGTTGATTTTGAAGCATCAAAAAGAAATTTTGACGCAGCTAAACAAGAAATTGAAAAACTAAATGCTGAAAAATTATACCTGAATCAAGAAATACTAGAGCTTAAAGCAAGTAGTAAAAATGAGGAAAAGCTAGCAACTGAAATAAATAAACTTTTAGGCATTTACGTTAATTTTAACTTGTTTCATTGCAAAGATGGACAAAGCGGATGCTATAGAATACAGAATAAATACAATGGTGAAATTAGAGATGTGAAACAGTTATCAACAGGAGAAAAGAATATTATAGCATTTTTATATTTTTTAGAAAAATTAGAAGAACTAGATTCTGATCTATCTACAAAGAAAAAAATAATAATTTTTGATGATCCAATGAATTCTAATGATATAAACATGCAATATATCATAATTAATGAACTAAATAAATTGATAGAAAAAGTAAATAAAAATGATAGTATAGAAAAATTGATAATAATGACTCATAATCATCACTTTTATATTAACTTAGCTGGATTTCCAAAGAAGAGATATGATGATTGTCAACATTTGCGTTTTGTATCAAACGGAATAAATACTAGCGTGCTAACTATTGCTAATAAAAATGAAGATTTCAAATCAAGTTATGATTCATTATGGCAAGATTTAAGGTTTGTTTATAGGTCTAAAGATGGAAGTGCTGGGCTATTGTGTAATATTGCTAGAAGAATAATAGATTCGTTTATTAATTTTAATTCTATGACAAAAAATGATTTTTATAAAGATAATGGTGACGCAAAAAAATTGTTCGATGTAAATTCGCATGAACTATATGATTTTGATGCTGATTTTTTTGGACTAGATAAAAAAACGATTATCAAAAGTCTATATAAATGTTTTGAAGGCAATAATGCAAAAGAGCATTTTAAAAACTATTTAATTATAGATGATATCGAGGAAATTATTAATAATTAAGATTTAAATAATTAGATAAATATAAAGTAACTTTAAATGACTTAATACTTTGGGGAGGAAATATATGATAGGTAAAAACTTACAAGATAATCTTGATATTAAAGTTAACAGTAAAAAGATGGAGAAACTTAAAGATGATTTTCCTGAATTTTTCACAAAAGATGGAGATTTTAAGCTTGACTCATTTAAAGACTTTTTAAAAGAGGAAGAAGTGGAGCTAACGAAAGAAGCTTACGAACTAGACTTCTTAGGCAAATCTTATGCTAAATATGAAAGCTCACTAAACACTGAAACATATATTTCGCCAGACGTTGAGCACAATGAAAAGCCTGAGAACAAAGACAGTGAAAACGTTTATATAGTTGGTGACAATATAGATGCACTAAAACATTTATTGGGTTCATACTCAGGAAAAATCAAATGTATCTATATAGATCCACCATACAATACGGGCTCTGACGGCTTTGTTTATCCTGATAATTTTAAATTCACAGCAGATGAACTTGCTGAAAAAATAGGTATAACAGAAGAAGAAGCAGATAGAATTTTAAATCTTGAAGGGAAAAGTTCCCACGCTTCATGGCTAACATTTATGTATCCTAGATTATTATTAGCAAGAGATTTATTAGCTGACGATGGTGCAATTTTTATCAGCATTGATAATAACGAGCAAGCAAATTTATTGTTAATGTGTAATGAGATTTTTGGTGAAGAAAATTTTGTGGAAACAATAATTTGGGATAAAAAAGCCGCTGCCAAAGGCGTGCCACCTAAAAATATGATGGTTAACGTTCATGAATATATAGTTGTATATCAAAAAACTAATAGTTTTAGTTTTTTAGGTGAGGAAAGAAACATTAGTGATGGATTTAAAAATCCCGATAATGACCCTAGAGGACCTTGGAGAGAATCCAATATTAAGAGCACTATTAAGTCGTATGATAAAGCATTTACAATTACAGATCCAAATACCGGAAAAACATATACAAATACTTGGGCTTTTTCAGAAAAAACTTTATTAGAAATGATTAAAGAAAATAGAATTTTATGGAAAGATACACTTCCTAAACAAAAAGAGTATTTATACGAAATGACGAATCTAAACAAAGCAATTAAAAGTAATTGGGGTATATTTGATCCGCAAAGCACTACTGTTAGTCTAAAGAAATTAGTACCAGAAGTTCAATTTGACAATCCGAAACCAATGGCATTAATGCAATATTTATTTGAAGTTGCTGCTAAAGAAAATCAAATTGTCTTAGATTTTTTCTCTGGATCAGGTACTACTGCGGAGGCTATACTGAAAGCAAACGCTAATGATACTGGTAAAAGAAAATTTATATGCGTACAGCTTCCTGAGCAAATACCAGAAAACAAAAAAGTCGAGCCAAGTGATATGCAAACAATTGCAGATTTTGGAATGACGAGGATAGAAAGAGCAGCTGTAAAGATAAAAGAAGAAATAAAAGCAGATATCGACTATGGATATAAACTATTTTACTTAGAAAAACCAAGTGAAAAAACATTATTATATCTAGAAGAGTTCAAGCCAGAAATAAAACTAGTATCAGACGATATGATATCAGTTTTTGATAACAAACATGCTAGTGGCAAAGAAAATATTTTAGCTACATGGCTTAATGAAGACGGATATGGTTTGACAAAAGAAGCAATAGATTACAAACTAGAAAATTATATAGCACAACTAATTGAAAAAACACTTTACATTATTGACGAAGGACTAGAGTCAGACGATGTAATGAAGCTAATTAAGCAAATTGAAGATGATTCACTAAATATAACAAGACTGGTTATATATTCATATTCAGTAAAATTCTCTGTTTTAAACGAACTAAGAAAGAATATAAAAGTTTTGAAGAACAACAAGAACGTGACTTTGATTGAAAGGTTTTAATTATGATAGAGTTAACAATATTGCCACATCAAAATGATTTTTTGACGGCTATAAAAAAAGCTTTTGACGGAGTATCTATTGAAAAATCAAACGATGTGTACGCGAATCCAATTATTGATTTGCAGGATGAAAAAATAAATAATAATATTAATGAGTTATGGAACGGATATGAAGAACTTCCTAACATTCCTCAAGCGTGGAGAAAAAGTGACGGAAATGATTATCTAGGCTTAGACATAAAGATGGAGACAGGAACAGGAAAAACATATTGCTATACAAGAATGATGTATGAACTAAATCAATTATATGGTTTTCATAAGTTTATTATACTTGTTCCTACAACTGCAATTAGAGAAGGATCTAAGAGCTTTTTAACTGCTGATTATGCTAAGAGGCATTTTGCTGACCTTTACCCAAATAAAAAGTTATTCTTAACAAGTTTAGAGGCTCAAAAAAATCCTAAAGGCAGAAAACTTTTTCCAGCAGCTGTAGCTGAGTTTGTAAGAGGAACAAGTTTAGAGAAAAATAAGTTTTCAGTATTGCTTATGAATTCTGGTATGCTTTTATCAAAAAGCACTATGGCTACTGATTATGATCAAACTGTTATTGGTACATTTACTAAACCATATAAGGCTCTTGAAGCAACAAGACCAGTCGTTATCATTGATGAACCACATAGATTTAAAAAATCTAATTCAGCATACAAAACACTTCTTAAGGAAATCAATCCTCAATGTATAATTAGGTTTGGTGCGACATTCCCAGAGATTAAAAACAATGAGATTGATTATAATAATTTAATTTTTAATCTAAATTCAGTCCAAGCGTTTAATCAAAACCTTGTAAAAGGTGTAGAGACATATATGATAGATGCTGAAAAAGAGAATGAAAGCAAACTAAAACTGATGGATTTTAAGAAAAACCCTAAAGTATGTACATTTAGAGATGAGATAAACAAGAAAACTATTGAATTCAAAAAAGGCGAGTCTCTAGCTTCTTTTGGTAATGACTTTTCAGGACTAAGTGTTGATGAAATAGGAAAGCTTGGAGACGATGGGATTAAGAGCGGCGTTAGATTATCAAATGGTCAAGTTCTTTCTAAGTCTGATATTATATATGGTGGCATATATACAGATACTTATCAAGAGCTCATGCTTAAACAAGCCTTAGTGAATCATTTTGAATCTGAAAAAGAAAATTTTATGAGAAGTAAAAAAATAAAAACGCTTAGTTTATTTTTTATAGACTCTGTTAGTTCATATAGAGATGAAGATGGGGGTAAAGGTAGTTTAAGACTAAAGTTTGAAGATTTACTTAAAAAGCATATAAAACATGAAATAAATAATATTGATAAAGAACTAGATACTAGACAAGATGAAAAATTATTAGAGTACAAAGAATACTTAGAAAGTTCTTTAGAAGATATTAGCAAAACTAATGGCGGATATTTTAGTCAGGACAATGCATCTTCTGATAAGGAAATTCAGGAAGAAATTGATAAAATTCTTAAAGATAAAGATTATTTACTAAATTTTAAGGATGATAAAGGCAAATGGAACACAATGAGATTTATTTTTTCAAAGTGGACTTTAAAAGAAGGCTGGGACAATCCTAATGTCTTTCAAATTGTAAAGCTAAGGTCTTCTGGCTCTGAAATTAGCAAACTTCAAGAAGTAGGCAGAGGACTAAGGCTACCAGTTGATGAAAAGGGTCAAAGAATTTCTGATGAACAATTTTATTTAAAGTATTTGATTGATTATTCTGAAAAAGATTTTGCAAGCAAACTTTTAGATGAAATAAATTCAGACCAAGCCAATAAGCTAATGAACGTTAAAACTATATTGCCTAAGTTGTCGACTATTATGAGCAAAGACAAAGATGATATTTTCCTTGATATGCTGAGCAAAAAGTATATTGATATGGATGGCAATATAAAAACAGAAAAGCTTGATGACTTGTATCAAGACTATCCTGAAGCAATCAATAACTTAAAACCAAGTAAAGTTATTGATGGAAGAAAAAAGAAAAACGTTGTTAATATTAGAAAAGATAAATTTACTTCTATTAGAAAACTTTGGGAAAA
This sequence comes from uncultured Eubacteriales bacterium, assembly GCA_900539225.1. Classification (GTDB taxonomy): domain Bacteria; phylum Bacillota; class Clostridia; order Tissierellales; family Peptoniphilaceae; genus Fenollaria. The sequence goes on along the minus strand of UQBO01000006.1, from coordinate 61,978 downwards.
AGTAAATCAAAAATACTATATGAAGTTTGAAAGCATTTCAGATCAAGAACTTGTTGATGCCTTATATAAAATATTGAGTTCAGATGTATATAAAGACACTAATATATTGACAAAAACATCAAGACTTCAATCAGAAAATGGTGCGGTAGTTTTAAAAGATAGAGTAAGTAATTTCTTCACGGTTGATGAAAAATTGACATATTCTGAATTTTTAAAGCAAATGAATAAACAAATTGCGGTACCTGTAAATTTAATTCATCAAGCGCTTTGCAAGTACTATCACGATTATGAACGTATAGATGATAGACTATTTACTAAGGAAAGCATACAAGCTGTTGTAAGTGAGTTTAATACTTGGCTAGATGAAGAACTTATAAAGAAGTTTTCATATAAAGCTCTAGATGTAAATATAAAAGAAACTAGTTTAACTAACTATAAAGGCGAAGTGGTAGACAGTATATCTCAAGGACTATTAGGCTTATATAGAGATGATAATTGTGCCGTGCCTAAAAAATTCATTTATGATGCTGTAGTATACGATAGTCCAAAAGAAAAAGAAACTTTAGTAAAAAGCGATATTGCAGATGTAGTTGTTTTTGGTAAAATACCTCGTAGATCTATACAGATACCACTATTTACTGGAGGGACAACAAGTCCAGATTTTATGTATGTAATAAACAAAAAAGATGGCGAGTCACAAATTAATTTTATTGTAGAGACAAAGGACATGAAAGATGAAAAGTCTCTTAGAAGCGAAGAAGATTTAAGAATAAGATCAGCTGAAAAGTTCTTTGAGACTATGAAAGAGGATGGAGTAAACGTTGTATTTAAGAAGCAATTAAAAAATGATGATATTGTTTCTATGATTAGTAGTATAGTTAAAGAAAATTAAATAAACCACACAAAAAAGGCTACCTTCACGGCAGCCTTTTCCTTATCTCTTATCCATTTATCCCTTATCTATTTAACATCTTCCAATAATATCTTTTCCAATTTAAGTGGTTCTACGTACTCGTCTCCTTTATATGCACGCATGTTGCCGCCTGATATTTCATCTATTAGAGCAACCTTACCATCGACCATGCCGAACTCGAATTTTATGTCGTATAGCTCAAGGTCTTTCTTTGCAAGTTCATCTTTTACGAACTCGCCGATGTTTTTAGCAAGGCCAACTAGTTCTTCGTACTCAGCCCCTGTCATGATGCCTAGTATCTCTAGTGCGTCTTTTGTAATTAGTGGGTCGTTTCTGTCGTCGTCTTTTAGTGTGATTTCAACGTAGGCTGGCAGTTTCATGCCGCTTTCTGCGTATTGGCCGTAGCGTCTGATGAAGGAGCCAACTGCTCTGTATCTCACGATGACTTCTACGCCGTTACCAAATACTTTTGCTTTTCTAACTACTGCTTCGTTTTTCTCTGGATCTGCTGAAACGAAGTGTGTGTTTAGTCCTTTTGCGTTTAGTTTTTCATAGAAGAACTTTGTTAGTAGGCATGCGCTGTGTCCTGCGCCTTCCATTGTTAGGCCGACTTGGTTTTGGCCTGGATCGAAAACGCCGTCTTTGCCTGTTACGTCGTCTTTAAATTTTAATAATACTTCTTTGTCGTTTAGTTCGTAAACGTCTTTTGTTTTTCCTTGGTATAACTTTTTCAAAACTATTCCCCCAATCTATGTTTATTATACTCCATTTATTTTTAAATGTAAAGCTATTGCATCCATTTTTCACCATGTTTATGGTTTTGCCACTTCGTATATTTTCTATTTTAATTGAATTTACATGTATTTTACAAATATTTTACTCTATATTAATGGTTTTTGTGTTATAATTATATTGTATACAGCAAAGGAGGTAATTATGGATACTGTTATAGAGGTAAGGGGTCTTGTAAAGAAGTACAAGGAGCTCACTGCTGTTGACAATTTAGATTTGGACGTGAAGAAGGGCGAGATCTTGGGTCTACTTGGGCCCAATGGTAGTGGTAAGTCGACGACTATAAACTGCATTTTATCTCTTCTTAAGAAGGATGCGGGCACTGTGAAGATATTTGGTGAGCCTATGTCGCCTGATGCTTATGACATTAAAAGAAGGATTGGTGTTGTTTTTCAAGACGTTGGCGTTTATGACGAGCTAAGTGTTTACGAGAACATCGACTACTTCTGCGGCCTATACATAAGTGATAAGGCTAAGAGGAAGGAGCTTGTTCAAAGGGCGATAGACCTTGTTAGCTTAAATGATTTTGTTAAATTTAAACCGAAAAAATTATCTGGCGGTCTACTAAGAAGGCTTAATATTGCTTGCGGCATTGCTCATAGACCTGAGATTATCATTCTTGACGAGCCGACTGTGGCTGTTGACCCTCAATCGAGAAACAGTATTTTGGAAGGGATCAAAAAGCTTAACGATGAGGGCTCGACCATCATCTACACATCGCACTACATGGACGAGGTTGACTTTCTTTGTGACGATATAGTCATCATTGACAAGGGTAAGGTCATTGCAAAGGGTACTTCTGAAGAGCTTAAGGACATGATCACTATGAATGAAAAGATCTCTTTTACTTCGAAAAATCTAAGTGATGATGTAATTGATAAGATTAAGGCGCTTGAGCACTTACTTAGCTATGAGAACAAGGACGGCTCTATCAAGCTTAGCTTTGACCATGGCGATGGCTACTTAATGAATTTAATCAAGCTTCTTGATGACCACGGTATTCGTTACAGCTCTTTAAATGTTGAAAAGCCTAGTCTTAACGACGTCTTCTTGGAGCTAACTGGCAAGGATTTGAGGGATTAGTATGTTTTTGCATTCATTTAAAAATACATTCAAATACCTTCTAAGGCAGAGGGACATGCTCTTTTGGGCGTTAGTCTTTCCCATAGTCCTAGGGATATTCTTCAAGCTTGCCTTTGGCGGCATTAGTGATAACTGGAAGTTCAAGACCATAGACGTGGCGGTGAACGAGAGCCTTATGGAGGATGAGAACTTTAGCAGTTTTATGAAGGAAATGGAGGACGAAGGCTACTTCAAAGTGACTCGTGCAAAGGACAAGGATGTTTTGGACGAAAAAGATGCTCCTAAGGCCTATATCGAGTCAATGGACAAGATTTATACTAAGGGCTCTGGCATATCTGAGACTATAGTCGAGACGATCATGAATGTGTATTCACAAAAGTCTTCGATGATATCTAGGATCATGCAGAAGGATCCGACTACTGATTTAAGCAAAATTTTGGATGTGGATAATCATATAAAAGATCTTTCTAGAAAAAATATGGATCCAGTCAATGCGTTTTTCTACACGCTTCTTGGTATGACGACTATATACGGCTACATGTGGGGCATGTATGTAATTTACCAATACGAAGCAAATCTTTCGGTTAACGCTAAAAGGAATGCAATATCGCCTGTTAAAAAGAGTGTAAGCCTTGGAGCAGCGGTGCTTGCGAGCTGGATTATTAATTTTGCAATAACTTTATTTTTCATATTTTATCTAAAAAAGGGTTTAGGAGTAGGATTTGGTGACAGAGCTCTTCCGCTTGTAGCTTTGTCGGCGCTATCGTCACTAACGGGCGTTGCTTTTGGCATTTTGCTAGGCGTATCAAATAAGGCAACGATCGACACTAAGATAGGTCTGGGTATCGCCATCACCATGACGATGTCGTTTTTGGCAGGTATGATGAAGAGCGATATGAAGGTAATCATAGCTGAGAAGGCGCCTATCATCAACAAGATTAATCCTGTTGCCATCGTGACTGATGCGGTCTACTCGCTATACTACTACGATTCGATGGATAGGTTTATGCAAAACATGATTTACTTAGGCATCGTTACCGCTATTTTCATTATAGTATCGCTATGTTTCATGAGGGGTAAAGAATATGAAAGTCTTTAAAAATTATTTCAAAATAGTATGGGCGCACAGGACAGCCATAATTCTATATACAGTTATATTTGCGGCTTTACTTGTATTTTCAACAAAAAGTGAGAACAAAGAGGCTTACAAGAGCGTCGGGGTTGATATATACTTAAACGATAAGGCAGGGACGGAGCTTTCGAAGGCTCTCAGCCGTTACTTAGCAAAAAACGACAAGATTGTGGACATGGATGAGTCTTTGGTAGAGGATAAATTGTTCTACGAGGTCATAAGCGCGGCGCTTGAGATACCTGAGGACTTTGACAATTCGAGGGAAGTTTTGTATAGGTCGGCGCCTAACGATATCTACGCGATGAATGTTAAAGAGAAGGTCAATATCTACTTAAGCCAAGTGGCTGCCTATGAGAAGGCCGGCTTTGATCTAAGTGATGCGATTAAGTATAGTGACGAGGACTTAGAAAAGAAATTTGATATAGCCATCAAAGGTGGAAGCGCTGTTAAAACTGACGAAGACGCGAGATTTTTCTTTAACTTCCTAAACTATCTACTTCTTTCGCAAATTATACTTATCGTATCAATCATTGTCAAAGTTTACAAGAGAAAGAAGATTGCCATGAGAAATTTGGCCTCGCCTGTGCCAAGTAAAAAGATGAATCTATATCTAACGCTTGGACACATCGCAAACGCGCTAATCGTGTGGTTTTTGTATATGCTTTTGTATGTGATTTTGTATAAGTATGATTTTTCAAAATTACATGTAAACCTAATGATGCTGAACTCACTTGTCTTTACTACTGCTATAGTGCCTATGGCGCTGATGATATCAAGCCTAATTAAGAACGACAACGCCGTTGGAGGCGTAACGAATGTAGTCTCGCTCGGCTCGTCATTTTTGTGCGGTGCCTTTGTTCCGCAAGAGTTTTTAGGCGAAACAGCTTTAAAGATAGGAAAGATATTCCCAAGCTACTACTATATACAGAATAATGACGTTTTAGCCTCAAATCCAAGTTTTGACGCAATAAAAACGAATTTACTTATTATGCTTGGCTTTGCAGCTTTGTTTATAGTGATAACGGTTGTGGCGAAACCAAAAACAAATGACAATATCAATTAATTTTGAAAATATTTTATTATAGCGTTCACTTTATGTCGTGGACGCTATAATTTTGTGATATAATTATCTTCATAGAGGTGATTTTTATGAAGCTAGTAGAAATAGACGAAAGCTATTTATCACAAATAAAGGCTCTTTATGAAGAATCTGGTTGGAGTGCCTATTTAGCTGATGACGATAAGCTTAGTAGGGCGATAAAAAATTCTTTATTAACGCTTGGATATATGGATGGAGATGAGCTCCTAGGCTTTGTAAGATGCGTAGGCGACGCTGAGCACGTAGTCTTAGTGCAAGACCTGATTGTTAAGAAAAATTATAGACGTAATGGCTTAGCTAAAAAGCTTATGAATGAAGTTTTTGAAAAATACAAGGATGTTCGCTGGATACAAGTTAATACCGATAGCGAAAACGAAGTAGCAAATGCCTTTTACAAGGCCATCGGTATGAAAGAGATAAGTGAAGCGGGCACAGTGAGCTTTTTTAAATAGGAGGGCAAAATGATAATCATAGAAATTTTATACTTTTTAATAATGTTTTCAATTAAAAGAGGTTCCGCTCCAGACTCTATGTTATTTTTTACTACGCCATTGATAGTTTTTAGCATCTTTGGCCTAGCAGAATTTATTGTGTGGGCAAATAAAAAATTTGATAAGAACAGCAAATCAAGCAAAATAAAATTGGTTTTTTATCTTTCAGCGACTATGCTTATGATATTTATTAATGTAACATTAGTCGCAATGAGCCTAAATCCAAGGGCTTAGATGAATACAAAAAGAAGGAGCGGACAATTTGTCCGCTCCTTTCGTATGCGTAAAATTATTTATACATTGACTTTAATACTAGTGATAAGCCGCCATCTACAAGTAGATCAGTGCCTGTGATGAAGCTTGCCTTGTCACTTGCTAGGAATTTTACTGCATTTGCAATGTCTTCTGGCTCGCCAGTTCTTTGCGCTGGAGTATTTTCTACCATCTTCTTCATTATATCTGCATTTTCGCTTTGCGCATTTTTAGCCATCTCTGTCATGATGATGCCTGGAGATACGGACAGGATACGAAGTCCTTTTTTGCCGAACTTCATTGCGTTTGCCTTAACCATCTCAATAACGCCAAGCTTAGCAAAGTTATATGCGTTATCGCTATTGCCATTAACAATGCCAGCGATTTTTTCTATAGCGCCATCTTTGTCTGGCTCAATTAGCTCGTTGATGTACGCATCACTCACGGGTACGATGTGGCCCATCATTGACGCGATGTTTATAAGGACGCCGCCATTTGCAAGGTAGTCGTAAGCAGCATCAGTGATGAACTTAGTGCCCTTTAGGTCAACGTTCAAAACGGCTTCTACACTTGCTCCGACGCCTGAAACGCCAGCCGAGTTGACTACTGTCATCAAATCGCCCTTCTCTGAAGCAAATTCTAGTAGCTCTTTAACGCTTTTCTTATCAGAGACGTCACAAGTCTTGTACGCGTACTTCGCTTTGCCAGTTTTGCCTAGCTCCTCGCACGCCTTTTTTAGCTTTTCCTCAGTTCTTCCAGTAATGATAACAAGACCATCGTCAAATGCCTTTGCGATTTCAAGGCCTATACCACTACCGCCGCCTGTAATTACATGTACTTTCATTATATATCATCCCCCTTTATTTATATATACCCAATTTGTGTTTTTGGGTATATATATTTAGAGGTGATACTATGAAGAACTATGCTCCACCATTTACAATGAATGAAACGATAGCTAAATTAGTAGATTCAATTGAAGCCGAATTAGATAGAGTAAATATAAAGCCGGGCAAAATTAATCCGAAGCTTAGAAAAGAAAATAGGATCAAGACCATACACTCATCGCTTGCGATTGAAGCGAACACTCTTTCGCTTGAGCAGGTGACAAGCATAATCGCTGGTAAGAGGGTCCTTGGCAATCCAAACGAGATTAGAGAAGTGAAAAACGCTTACGACGCTTATGAGCTAATGCTTGAGATGAAGCCAGGCTCTATAGACGACCTTCTTCGAGCACACAGACTTATGATGCAAGGGCTTATTAAGGAGAATGGCAGGTTCAGGAGCGAAGGCGTTGGCATCTTTGATGGGGAGAGGCTTATACATATGGCGCCGCCAGCCGATCTCGTAGCTGAAGAAGTAAGTGATTTATTTAAGTGGTATGAGGACTCGGACCTTCATCCGCTTGTTAAAAGCAGCATCTTTCATTATGAGTTTGAGTTTATTCACCCGTTTCAAGATGGCAATGGCCGAATGGGAAGGCTTTGGCACACAGTTTTATTAGGCGCGTATAATGAAGTGTTTTACTGGCTTCCTGTTGAAGAACTGATACAGTCAAGACAGAAGGACTATTACGACGCTCTTGCTACTTCAGATAAAAATGTTGATGCGGCGTACTTTGTAGAGCTAATTTTGGAATTGATATTGGAAGCGCTGGAACAGCTAGAAAAGTAAATATATTATATTTAGGCATGCTTTTTTTGGCATGTCTTTTTTATTAGCATCATTATTTTTCACAAACAAGTTAAATATTTTTTATTATATCAGAAGAAAATTTATATAGAAAATTTCAATATAAAAGCCTGAAACTATTGAAAAATCTTATTTGTAATGAAGTAATCGTTGTGATATACTTAAGACGATAGCGATATCGATATAAACACGAAAGGGAGGGTTTATTATGAATTCATTTGAAAGAGCAAGGGAATTTGCTAAAAAGTACATTGATCCCGTTGCAAAACAATTAGACGAAGAAGCAAAATTTCCTAAGGAAATTTTTGACAAACTAGGCGAAGAAGGTTTCTTTAAGGTGATGATACCTAAGGAAATGGGCGGTGAAGGCGGTACTATTAAGGACCACTCACAAATCTGTATGGCTCTAGCTGAAAGCTGCGCATCTGTTGGTCTATGCTACATGATGCATAACGTAGCACTTATGTGTATCTTAGCTAATGGTAATGATGAGCTTAAAAACAAGATTGTTAAAGAAATCCTTGAAGAAAGAAAATTATGTGCACTTGCATATAGTGAATTCGGTACAGGAACTCACTTCTACATCCCAGAAATGGGCATTGAACACAAAGATGGTTCTTGCGTATTAAACGGCTCTAAGTCAATGGTTACTTCAGCTGAATACGCTAGCTACTACTTAGTATTAGTACCTTCTAAGAAAGAAGGAGAAATCGATAACTGGGTAGTTCCTATAGACAAAGAAGGCGTTCATTTCGAAATGCAAGCTTGGCAAGGTATGGGTATGAGAAGCAATGCATCTTGCCCAATGGTTCTTAAGGACGTTGAACTTGAAGATATGTACAGAATTGGCGAATGGGGAAGCGGTCAAGCACAAGTATTCTCAGTTGTTGCACCATACTTCATCTTAGGTCTAGCAAGTGTTTACTCAGGTCTAGGCAAAGCCATCTCTACAGCAGCTAATGAACACGCTATGAAGAGAAAATATCCTACAGGGCAATCTCTATCAAATATTGAAACAGTTCAAATACACTTAGCTAAGATTTACAACAGAACTCACGCAGCAGAAGCATTTACAAAGCTTGCAGCTGAAAAGGCTGAAAGAGGCGACGCTGATGCAGTTGTTGACATCATCGCAGCTAGAGTTAACGCAAGTGAAGCAGCTATCGAAACATCTATCGATGCAATGAGAGTTGCTGGCGGTAAGGGCTATAACAAACAAAACCCTATAGAAAAATACATGAGAGACGCATATGCAAGTCAAATCATGGCACCATCAGTAGATGTGCTTACAATTTGGCTTGGTAAATTGATCACAGATCAACCAATACCATAGGAGGAAAGATGACTGATAAGATAAAAGTTGGAGCAGTTCTTTATGATCCAAAGGTTAGTATCATCTGGGACATGATCCACAAATTTTTTGAAGAGAGAGGCATGGAAGTTGAAGGGGTTTACTTCAAGGACTATGACTTACAAGTAGATGCTGTTGTTAACGGCGATATAGACATCGCTTGGAACTCACCATTAGCTTGGTTACAAACTCAAATCAGGACTGACGGCAAAAGCGAAAATGGTCCTATGAGAGACACAGATAGAGACAGAAAGACTATCTGCCTAGTTAAAAAAGACTCGGGCATTAAGTCTTTTGAAGATCTTAAGGGCAAGAAGATAGGCTTCGGCGCATTTGACAGCCCTCAAGCAAGACTTATCCCTATCTATTATCTAAAGACTAAAGGCTTAGAATATGGCAAAGATTACGAAGAAGTTCGTTTTGACAAGGGTGTTGGCCTTAACGGAGACCACGTTGGCGGTGAACTTGACGCTGTGAAAGCACTTGAAGCAGGAGATGTTGACTGCGCTTTCACTATTGACCTAAACTTCAACGCTTGGTCAAAGGACGGCACTATCGATGCTAACCAATTAGAAGTTTTAGGCGAAACACCTCACTTCGATCACTGTATATTCTCAGCTCGCGTAGGCTTCCCATCAGAAGACTTCAAAGCTTGGTCTAAGATACTTCTTCAAATGGATTACAACGATCCAGAACACAAGAAGATCATGGACCTTGAAGGCCTAACAGAATGGGTTGAAGGCAGAACTACTGGTTTCGAACAAATCACTAACGCCGATAAGTATTTAGACTTCTTCGGCAAATACCGTGACTAGGGCATTCTCCACTTCACTTATAGGAAGCATGCCAAGAAATGAAGATATATTAAGGGCCCTTAGAAAGAGATCTAAGGGCTCTCTAAGTGAAGAGGATTTTATTAAATTAATAGATGCTGAGGAAGAAGCCGTTGTTCGCATGCAAGAAAAACACGGCATCAGCTATGTCACATCAGGCGAATTATCAAGAGATAACTACGTTTCATTTATATCGACAAAGTTAAATGGCGTTAAAATGATGTCCATGTCTGAGATGCTTGAGTATATCGATGACAAAAAAGCCTTCGAGCAAATACTTTCTATACTTGACGTTCCAGCCATAAGCATAAAAAACGCTATATGTACAGGAAAAGTTTCTCGTAAGACCAATATCGTTTGCGACGAGCTAAAGAGATTAAAGGCAAGAACTGATCATAAGGTCAAGATCACTTTGCCAGGACCCTATCTAGTAACTCGTTCAATGTGGCTATATAACTTATCTAGCAAGGCTTATGGCTCTAAGGAAGAGCTTGGCGAAGACGTTATCAAAATCTATAAGGAAGAGATAGAAGAGCTTCAAAAGATAGGTGTCGACATAATTCAATTTGACGAACCAGTTTTAACTGAAGTCGTATTTACCGAAGGAAAGCCACGTACCTTCATGTGTGCAGCACTTTCTGAAAAGAAGGATCCGACAGAGGAGCTAAAGTTTGCGACTCACCTAATCAAGTCATGCATGAGCCATATCGACAGGACTAAGTCGATGCGCGCACTTCACGTCTGCCGTGGCAACTGGTCTAAGGACGAAAGCATCTTACTAGAAGGACCATATACACCACTAATCAAATTATTTGAAGACATAGATACAGACGCGCTATTCCTTGAATTTTCAACAAAGAGAGCGGGCGAGTTAAAGAGTTTATTTGCCTCAGACAAAATTAGAGAAAATTACATTCTAGGCCTTGGCGTTATAAACCCAAGAACAGATGAGATTGAATCGCATGTGGATATGGTAGCGAGAGCTGAAGAAGCACTTGGCTACATTGACAAGGAAAGATTATTCTTAAATCCAGATTGTGGCTTTGCTACTTTTGCTAATAGACCTGTATCAACACTTGAAATAATTGACAAAAAATTAGCAGAGCTTGAAACAGCAGTTAAAGAATTGAAGGAAAAACATGAGTAGCTACGGTAATTTTAATAGCACTGAAGAGATGAGCCGCTTTGATTTTACTATGAGAGCGACATCGAATGACATCAAAACCGTTAACAGCTACGGCGACATGGCCTTTATATCGACAGACCAAGAGCTGCCATACGATAACGAGAAAAAAGAATTATCGTCGGTGGAGATATTTTTGGCAGGCATTTTGGAGTCGATGATGCTCACACTCATTAGAGAAGCAAAAATCAAGAAGCTTTCACTAGATGAGATAGAAGCAAAGGCAGAAGTAAAGACCACAAACCCACTTCGCACGCTAAAAGTAGTGGGCGTCGACGATGCGCCGCGCATAGAAGAGATAAAGATCAAAGTTTATTACTATATAGACGATATTACAAGAGAAGAAGCAGATAAGTTTATGCACGATGCTTTGGAGATGGATATGGTTTATAGCGGAGTGAAAAAGGGATTTAACATAAGTATAGACTTTGAATATGAATTATAAAATGTAAATAGACATGCTTTTACCACGGCATGTCTATTTTTTTAAATCAGATGTATACAAGACTATTGATTTTACTTATAATACACGGCAAAACTATAAATATATTCAATGTCATAGCCATTTGCGAATGGGTAACATATAATTGGAAGATATTTCAAAGAATAAAGGGAGGTAATATTATGGATTACAAAAAAGAAAGAGAATTAAATGGTGCTATGAACAAAGAGATAATCAATTCATCACCAGAAATCATGAAAGCCTTTGGTGATTTACACGCAGTTTACACAAAAGAAAGCGCAGCAACACTTATCGAAAAAGAAATGGTTGCCCTAGGCATCTCAATCACTATCAAGTGCATCCCATGTATGCTAGCTCACATCACAAGCTTCAAAAAAGCAGGCGGCACAAGAGAACAACTTATCGACGTTATCAAAACTTGTATCTTGATGAATGGCGGTCCGGGAACTGCGTATGGAGCGAAGGCACTGGCAATGTATGACGATTTAGATTAATTTTCCGTACTTTCGCATTCAGTTTGCGCCTGGAACTCGTTCGTTTTTTGCAATGCTCGAGTATGCTAAATACGCTCCGCTTGCCAAAAAAACTCCACTTCGTCCCACCCATCAAACTGCTCTGCGAAATTACTGTAAAATTTATTCGCGAAATTACTGTATAGTGAATAAATTAAATTAGTTCTTATAAAATATAGGCACAAGTCTTGTGGCAAGTCCATAAGACTTTTTCTTTTGCAAAAATATTTTATCTACTTAGCACTTTTACTTCATAATATAGTGAATTTATTGCAAGTAAAGTAATTGTATATTGCATATACATGATTAATACCATTAGTTTGAAGTATATTTTAAATAAATTTGCAAATTTTTATAAAAATATTTCAAAAATACTTGCCTTTTAAAGTGATAGGTGCTATAATATATAAAAGAGCTTCCACTTGATAAAGTGAAACATAGCTATCGTGAACTTTAAGAATACTGCTAAGCTATTCAAGCTAAGAGGGTTGTCTCACGAGATTAGGCTCTTTGAATTATAACTTAAGATCCGTTGAAATTATCTTAAGCTAAGAGGACATTAAAGTACGAGGAGGTTTTATGATGAAAAGAGTACTTGCGATGTTAATCGCGCTAATTATGATGTTTTCTCTAGTAGCATGTAACAAAAACGATGCACCTGCTACTGACGCAAACAAGACTGAAGGCGAAAAAACTACTGAAGCTACTGATGGCGAAGCTAAAGATGGCGAAGCTACTGAAGCTAGTGATTTCCACATCGGTGTTGTAACTGGTACTGTATCACAATCTGAAGACGAACAACGTGGTTGTGAAGGCATGATAGCTAAATATGGAGATGCTAAGGATGGCGGACTTATAGTTCACAAAAACTACCCTGACAGCTTCTCATCAGAACAAGAAACAACTATCCAACAAATAGTTTCACTTGCTGACGACCCTAAGCTAAAAGTTATCGTTGTTAACCAAGGTGTACCTGGTACTGCAGCAGCATTTAAGCAAGTTAAGGAAAGACGTCCTGACATTTTCTGTTTCGTATCTAACTCTCAAGAAGACCCTAACCTTATCGAAAGCGCAGCTGACCTAGTTATCGACCCAGATAACGTTACTCGTGGATATTTAATCCCACTAGCTGCTCAAAAGATGGGCGCTAAGAAATTCGTTCACGTTTCTTTCCCAAGACATATGTCCATCGAACTATTGTCTTTAAGAAAAGATATAATGGAAGCAACTTGTGATAAGATCGGTATGGAATTTGCTATGGAAACTGCACCAGACCCAACAAGTGATATCGGTATCCCAGGCGCACAAAACTTTATTTTGGAACAAATGCCAGCTTGGGTACAAAAATATGGTAAAGATACTGCATTCTTTGCAACAAACGATTCTCATACTGAACCAATGCTACTAAAAGTTTCTGAATTAGGAGCACTTTTCGTAGAACAAGACTTACCATCTCCAATACTTGGATATCCAGGAGCTCTAGGACTTGACCTTAAAGAAGCTGCTGGTGATTTCAACAAGATAGTTGAAAAAGAAGAAGAAGTATTATCTGAAAAGAACCCTGGTAGAATGGGTACTTGGAAATATTCATATGGTTTCTCAACTACTCAAGCTCTAATCGAACTTGGTAAGAGAATGGTTGAATCTGGTAAAGATATGATGAATACAGATGATGTTAAGACTGTATTAGGCGACATGACTCCAGGTGCTGCATGGAACGTTTCAACTTATGTTGACAGAACAAACATGGAAGAAAGAAAGAACCATATACTAGTACTACAAGATACTTATGTATTTGGTAAAGGTTTCTTAAAGATGACTGATGAAGAAGTTCCTGATATTTACAAGATGCTAGAAGATTATCAATCTAAGAAATAGACATATTTGATTAATGGACGGAGCGGCCTCATTGCTGCTCCGTTTAAATTATTGAAGGCGAGGTTTTTTATGGGCGAGATATTAGAGTTTAGAAATGTAGGAAAAAGCTTCTCCGGTAACCACGTTTTAAAAGATGTTTCATTCAAACTTAAAGAAGGAGAGATCTTAGGACTTGTAGGAGAAAATGGTGCTGGTAAATCGACCATGATGAACATACTCTTTGGCATGTCTTTCATTAGAGAGACTGGCGGCTATGAAGGAGATGTTCTTATCGATGGTGAAAAGGTAAACTTTAAAAATCCTATCGACGCACTTGAGGCCGGCATAGGCATGGTGCATCAAGAGTTTTCATTGATACCAGAGTTTACTGCAACAGAAAACATATTATTAAATCGTGAAATCACTAAGAAGAATCCAATCTCTACTGTATTTGGCAAACAATTGGATACTTTGGAAAGATCTACGATGGAAGAGAAAGCAAAGGAAGCTATTGAAAAGCTTGGCGTTGACATAAACACAAAAACTTTAGCAAAGGATATGCCAGTTGGCCACAAACAATTTTTGGAGATAGCTAGAGAGCTTTCTAAAGATAAGGTAAAAATCATTATCATGGATGAGCCGACTGCGGTACTAACTGAGTCGGAAGCCGATATACTTATTGATGCGATGAAGAGACTTGCAAAAAAAGGGATAGCCATCATCTTCATCTCACACAGACTTCGTGAAATAATCGATGTTTGTGATCAAGTTATTGTTCTTCGTGACGGAGAAATTATTAAAGATACTGAAAATAAAGATCTTAATATCATGGAGATAGCAAGTTGGATGGTTGGCCGTGATATGTCAAAGAAGGAAAATGCAAAAGAATTAAGAGAAATAAGCGACGAAACTGTAATGAAGGTTGAAAACCTTTATGTAGATATGCCAGGTGAGTCGGTTAGAGATGTTTCCTTTGAAGTTAAAAAAGGCGAGATACTTGGCGTATGCGGTTTAGCAGGTCAAGGTAAATTAGGTATTCCAAACGGTATTATGGGTTTGTACCCATCTGGCGGAACCGTTACTTATGAAGGAGAGCCTCTAGATATAACTCATACAAAGGAAGTTTTGAAAAAGAACTTAGCCTTTGTTTCTGAAGACAGACGTGGCGTTGGCTTACTTCTTGATGAAGGCATTGACTGGAACATAGCATTCGATGCTATGATGGTTAATGATAGATTCATAAAAAAGGTGGGTCCATTCAAGTTTAGAGATGATAAGGCGATGAAAGAAGAAGCTCTTAAATACATTGACGAACTTGAAATAAGGACTCAAGGCCCTAGTGAAAAGGCAAAGAACTTATCAGGTGGTAATCAACAAAAGGTATGCTTGGCAAAGGCATTTGCACTTGAGCCAAAATTCTTATTTGTATCAGAACCAACTCGTGGTATAGATATCGGTGCGAAATCACTTGTACTTGAAGCACTTAGAAAGTATAACAGAGAGCATGAAACATCCATAGTCATCATATCAAGTGAACTTGAAGAGTTAAGAAGCATAGCTGACAGAATACTTGTTATCTTCGAAGGCAAAGTATTTGGCGAGCTATTACCTACAGATCCGGTAGAGTACTTTGGACTAATGATGGCCGGAACAAAACCGGAGGAGGTGTAGAATATGAGAGAAGAAAATTTAGTTAAAAGAATCGGACTTCCTAGAGTAATCATTTTCTTTTTCATAGTAGGACTTTTCATAGTTGGAGGTTTTATAGGCGTTGACTTAAAAAGATCATTCATAGACGTTTTAACACGTTTTGGTATGAACGCCATACTAGTTTTATCGATGATACCTATGATACAAGCAGGATGCGGACTTAACTTTGGTTTGCCAGTTGGCCTTATAGGCGGTATGTTAGGAGCAGTTTTATCGCTAGAATTAAGACTGACAGGTATTGGCGGTGTAACATTCGCACTTGCAATAGGCATGATATTCGGAGCGATATTTGGCTGGTTATACGGTCTTATATTAAACAGAGTAAAAGGCGACGAAATGATTATTGCGACATACGTTGGGTTCTCATTCATCGCGTTAATGAATATTTTTTGGGTTGTACTTCCATTTAAAAATCCAGAATCAGTTATGGGTTTCAGTGGTGAAGGTTTAAGAACAACTATATCTTTAAAAGCATATTGGGAGAAAGCCTTTTCTCGTATACTTGGAATAGAGCTAGAAACGGCAAGCGAATTAGGCGATAAACTACTTATACCGACAGGTATGTTTATAGTTTTTGCGATATTTGCATATTTAGTTTATCTTTTCTTTAAATCTAAAAAAGGTACAACAATGACAGCTGTAGGCTCAAACGAAAATTATGCAAGAGCCGCAGGTGCTAACATAAACAAAACTAGGATGCTAGCAGTAATATTGTCATGCGCACTAGGCGCAGCTGGTATGGTTATCTACGAACAAAGTTATGGCTTCGTTCAAATGTATAACGCACCACAATTCTTCGCTTTCCCAAGTGTTGCAGCTATACTACTTGGTGGCGCATCCATTAAGAAAGCTAATATTAAGAACGTTTTGATAGGTACATTACTTTTCCAAGGTATATTAACAATGACACCAACAGTTATTAATACAGCTATAAAGGTTGATATTTCAGACGTTTTAAGACTTATCATATCAAACGGACTTATACTATTTGCCTTGACACGTAAGGAGGGTGGAAAATAATGAAAAAGCGTAATAAATTATTTACAGTAAATGAATACACCGTTCCAGTGATGTTCATCATCATTTGTGCGATAGGCATAATATTTAGTAGATTCTCACCACAATTCTTGGTTTCACAAGTAATAATAAGATTTGCGAGAAACGCCTTTTTGGTACTTTCACTACTTATACCTATAGTTGCAGGTCTAGGCATTAATTTTGGTATGGTATTAGGCGCCATGGCTGGTCAAGTTGCCTTAATCTTCGTTGAAAACTGGGGAATAACAGGGCTTCCAGCTATACTTATCGCGTCATTGGTTTCAATACCAATCTCTGTAGTACTAGGTTTATTCGCAGGTGGTGTACTAAACAAAGCAAAGTCAAGAGAAATGATCACATCCATGATACTTGGCTATTTTATGACAGGTGTTTACCAATTCTTTGTACTTTATATCTTTGGTGGAGTTATTCCATTTAAGAACAAAGACCTAATACTATCACGTGGCTATGGCGTTAGAAATGCTATTGACCTACAAAGTCAAAAGGGTCTTGATAAATTAGTGGACAGAATTATTGGCCAAGACATATCAGTTTTAGGTGTTCAATTACCTATAGCAACCTTTATCGTCATCGCCCTAGCATGTTTATTCATAGTTTGGTTTAGAAAGACTAAACTAGGTCAAGACATGAGAGCCGTTGGAGCCGATATGAGAATAGCTGAAGATGCCGGCATAAATGTAGATAAGACAAGACTTAAAGCCGTAGTCATCTCTACAGTTATGGCAGCCTTCGGACAAATAATCTATCTACAAAACATTGGTAACTTAAACACATATAATGGCGCAGATCAAGCAGCACTATATGCAGCAGCAGCCTTACTAATAGGTGGAGCGAGCGTATCAAAGGCGACAATCAAAAACGCTCTTGTTGGTACAGTACTTTTCCACTTGATGTTTATAGTAATGCCTACAGCAGGCGCTAACATCACAGGCAACTCAATGATAGGTGAGTACCTAAGAACATTCATTTCATATGCAGTCGTTACTGTTACACTTATACTACACTCTATAAGAAGAAAGAGTGAGGCCATTGAAGAGATGGAAAAATTAAAAGCTGATAGTGATAAAAAATAAATTTCTTCTTTAAAACTATTACAAGATAGAGCAGTCGCATTAAATTTGTGATTGCTCTTTCTTTGTACAAAATACCCAGCCAAGATAATAGTTTTAATGATTTTATAAATTTGCGATACTTAATTAAGGACAAAAATAAAAAATATAATATAATCTATAAATAAAAAACACTTGACATATCACTTATCATATGCTAATATATCATCAAGGAGTTAGACATGCCTAACTAATCTGATTGAAAGGAAGAGTGTCATGTGCGAAGTGAGGTTTGAGTCCATCTTGGCAAATCACTGTGCCCCTGTTCTTATGGGGACTAAATTATCAAATTTAATATCTCTATCAAAGGCGAAGCTATCTTATGACGAGGAGCTTCTTGAGAAGTACAAGGGCATCTTTAAGGTTTATGGCATTGCGATTGAAAAGCTTTGTGAGTGTGAATCAAGTATGCTTCTACTAATCTACAACGAAGAGAGGCTCTCTAGGTACATTCAAAAGCCTAGGGTAAGAGCGTTTTTAAAGGACTACGGCTACGAGACAATTGAGCTCGATGCGTGCCTATTGACTCTTAAGGCTAAGCTAAGGCACTTTGAGTTCCCGCACGAGATTGGGATTTTCCTTGGCTTTCCCATTGACGATGTTATTGGTTTTATCGAGAATGAGGGACAAAATTATGTCTATTGCCGTTACTGGAAGGTCTACGCAAGACCTGAGAGCACTAAGCGTACCTTTGATTTGTATGATGGCCTAAGGAGCTTCGTCAAGACTAAGCTTATGGAAGGCTACACGATTGAGAGGCTTATGCACGAGGTATACCAAGGCAAAGAGGCTTTGCACAGCTTAATAAATGCAGCGTGATATGTATCTGTATATATATTTAAGCGCTTTTGCCACCCTATGATTAAAAAATCTCATGAGCCCAGCTCATGAGATTCATATACATATTAATAATCGCCATTAAGTGGCAAGACATAAGGTCTATCGTTTCTGATTATAATTTCTGAATCAACTTCGTAGACTTTTTTTATGTTTTCTTCTGTTAATACTTCTTTTGCTGTGCCGACAGATATTATCTGTCCTTTTTTCATTAGTACAATCTTGTCAGCGAAGGTGCCAGCTAGGTTTAGGTCGTGAAGTACTATTGCGTAGCTTATATCGCTTTTTTTCACTATATTCATAAGGTGAAATTCTTGTTTTATATCCATCGCACTGACTGGCTCATCCATGAGCATAAGTCTTGGCTCTTGCGCAAATGTTTTCGCTGCCATGACGCGGGCCTTTTCTCCGCCTGATATCTTTAGTATGGACTTTTCTCTAAGCTCATCTAAGTTCATTAGTTTTATTGATCTATCGACGATTACTTTATCGTCTTTACTTAGTTTTGCGTCCCAAGGCAGGTACGGGTAGCGGCCCATCTCAACAACTTCCTGTACTTTAAAATCAAATGATGATTTGCTTTCTTGATGCATCATGGCAAGTATTTTTGCTTTTTCTTTTGCCTTATATTCATCAAGCTTTTTTCCTTCGAGCAAAATTTCACCCGCATCAGGCTTTAGATAGCCAGAAATTATTCTAAGTAATGTTGTCTTGCCACAGCCATTTGGCCCTATGATTATAACTTTTTCACCATAATCAATCTTAAAGCTTATATTGTCTAAAACTTTTTTATCTCCATAGGAGAATGATATATTTTTTATTTCTAGTATATTCATCTTAAACTTCTCCTATAACGCACAAGTAGTATTAAGAATAGCGGTCCGCCTATGAGCGAGGTGATGATGCCGACAGGTACTTCGAAGCCGTCTATAAGTGATCGAGCGATTGTGTCTGAAAGAAGCATAAATATCGCGCCAAAAACGAAAGACGCCTTTAGTAAAAATTTATGCTCGCTTCCGAAGATTAGTCTTATGAAGTGCGGCACTATAAGGCCAACGAAGCCTATGATACCGCTGACTGATACGGCGATGGATGTTAGAAGCGCACAAATAAGTAGCATGTTTCTTTTTAATCTCTTAGTGTCTAGACCCATAGTCATCGCTTCTTCTTCGCCCATAACAAGGACGTTTAAGTCTTTGCCGTGATATATTGTGAAGAATATGCCAATGACTGTCGGTATAAGTATTGTTAATACATGGTTCCAGCTTTTTGCGTTGAATGAGCCCATGGTCCAAGTCATAATCTTCATTGCTTCGTCTTGGTGGGCGAGCATCATTAACGAGATAAAGCTAGAAAGCACTGTACTTATTACTACTCCTGTTAGCAATAGCGAGAATGTATCTACGCCTCTTTTTGTTTTTGAGATGAAGTATACTAGTATGCTTGTAAGTATGGCGCAGGCAAAGGCTGCCAAGCTTACTATGGAGTTACCAAGTAGCATCATTGGCGGCAAGAATATGATGGCGATGGTTGCACCAAAGGCCGCACCTGATGATATACCTATTACGTATGGATCTGCCATGGGATTTTGAAATATTGCTTGATAAACTGCTCCAGCTATTGACAGAAGGCTGCCTGTAAGTACAGCGAGTATTATTCTTGGTAGTCTCACTTCAAAGATAATAAAACGGATGGAGTCATCACAAGTGACCCCATCCATCCCACATTTTATCCATTCTAGTATTGATCTAAGTATTAGTTCAGGCTCTATATATACCGAGCCTAAAGTTACTGCATAGACCATAAGTGCAAGGAGCACTACGCAAGATAAAGATAAAAATAGATTTTTCTTCATTAAAATTCTAAGTCTTTAATTACTTCTGGATGAGCTATCTTTAGAAGTTCCTTTAAGCCTTCTGTAACGACTCTGTTTGATGCTCTTGAGAAGATATCGTCATTGATTTGAACAACTTTTCCGTTTTTAACAGCACTTAGACCTTTGTAGGCAGCTCCAGTCTTAACAGTTTCTGTAGCCCAGCCTGGTGTTAATAGATATGTCGGATTCTTCTTTATAAGCTTTTCAAGAGTATATTTAAAGCCATCTGCATCTGCGCCAGCATTAGTATAGCCGCAGATATTTAAGATTTCATTCATAAATGAAGTTTTGCCGTGAGTGTATTCGCCGCCTTCGCCTGTGCCTACAACGATGTATACGCTTGGCTTATTAAGCTTCTTTGTCTTAAGAGATACTTGAGCTAATTTACCCTTCATAGTTGAGATAAGAGCTCTTCCTTCATAGTTTTTGTCAACTATAGTAGCGATGGTTTTGATTGCTTCATAAGTTTCTTCCATAGAGTTTGGTGTCTTCATAGCCATAACTTCCATACCAGCCTTTTTAAGTTGATTTAATACGTCTTCTTTGAAATGTGTTTGAGCGATGACTACTGTTGGCTTTTGAGCGATAACTTTTTCAATCGATGGCTCAAACATTGTTCCAACTGAAGTAATTTTGGCAGCTGCTACAGGGTAATTGCAGTAGTCTGTTCTTGTCACTAGCATTGATCCAGCGCCTAGGTCAAACATAATTTCTGTAACGCTTGGAGCAAGAGATGCTACTTTTTTATGAGTTTTTGTTACAGTGTAAGTATCTTCTTTAACTGGAAGGGTATTTTCTTTGTTCTTTTCAAGCTTTAAGCCCTTTGTCTTTTGATCATATACAACATTGTAGTTTAAAGTTTCGAATAAAGTTCTTAATGGAATTAAAAATTCATTTCCTTTAATTTTAGTCTTTGTGTCCATGGCAAATTTTGTTCCATTGACAGTGAACTCATTAGTGTTTTTCTTGAAGACCAAGCTTGCCTTGCCATCACTTACAACGTAGGCGCCGTCCTTCATTTCAGTTTTAAGACCGTAGTCTTTTAATGATGAAAACTCAATATATGTTCTTGAGCTTTCCTTTACTAAATCTTTTGCGTTCAATGATACAGGTGCTGCATAGCAAACATTAAATAACATTAGAACGACAAATAGAAGAGATAAAAATCTTTTCTTCATAATAAAGCCTCCTGTAAAAAATTTACATACACATCGTATGCATTAAGCGATAAAAAAAGGATTAATCAAAAATTAATCCCCTATGATTAGCATGCAAAATAAGAGTACTGCTACTCTTAACAAACTAATATTAATATCGCCTCTCCAAAATTATTTTACAATAGATTATAATAATTGTCAAGTATCGATTCATATAAAATTGTTTGGCTAAATTGAATATAGCTTAGGCTATCCACTTTTTTCTTGCTATTATCCCCAATTCATTATATAATTAACTTGAGGTGTTCTTATGATATTAATAGTTGAAGACGATAAAGACATAAACAATTTAATCAAGGAGCTCTTAAGTGAGCGCGGTTTTGAGACGAAGCAAGTGTTTGACGGGGCGGAAGCGGTTGACTACCTAAAGAATAACGAGGTGGATCTAATGCTTCTTGACCTTATGATGCCAAAACTAATGGGTGAGGACGTGATTAATTACGCTAGGTCCAGAGATATGAAGATGCCTATCATAGTCCTATCAGCTAAGATTGACAAGGCGACTAGACTTGGCTGCCTTGACCTAGGCTGCGATGACTTCATCATGAAGCCTTTTGATAATGACGAGCTTATCAGCCGTGTTAGGGCACAGCTCAGACGCTCCAACGCATACAATAGGCTTGGCGAGAAGGCTGTGCGCTTCGAGGACTTCTACCTTGATAACGACAACAATGTTATCAGCTTTAAAGAAGTGCCACTTAATTTAACACGGATGGAGTATAAATTACTTAGGCTTTTAATCGAGAATCCGAAAAAAGTTTTCACCAAGGAAAATCTATACAGATCTGTTTGGGAGGACGACATCTACTCTGATAACACCATCAACGTACACATATCAAACCTCAGAAATAAGCTAAAGGAGATTGACCCGGACCATAAGTACATAAAAACTGTTTGGTCCATAGGTTATATATTGAAATGATAAATTATTTTAAAAAATCAAGCGAGATACTTGAAAGCCTTTACGGCGTGACTAAGCACAAGCGCGATATGACTAGCAATGAGAATATGAAGAGGCTCATAGAAATATTTGAGCTTGACATATCGAATTTAAATGTGATTCACGTCGCAGGAACTGTTGGCAAGGGCTCGTTTTGCATCATACTTGACAATATTTTAAGAAAGGCAAATCTTAAGACTGGCCTCTTCGTTGGCCCTTCGATTGAAGGGATGAACGACAGGATACGTATAAACGGCGACTTCATTCCGCCTGAGCGCTTTTATCACTACTTAAAAACTATAGTCGATAAGATTAATGAGCTTGAGATAAACTGCATCTACTTCGAAATAGTGACTCTCATCGCTCTTATGTACTTTGCCGATGAAGGCGTGGATTTCGCCATCTTCGAAGTGGGCGTTGGCGGCCTATATGACTCGACTAACTGCTTTACACAAAAGGCGGCTGATGTCATTATGAAAGTTGATTATGACCATCAAAATGTACTTGGAGACACTTTAGAAGAGATTGCCTTTAACAAAGCAGGCATCATTATGCCATTTGACACGGTTTACGTCTACCCTCAAGGGGAGAATGTTATAAACGTAATTAAAGACGAAGCAGAAAAGGTCGATGCTAAGGTAAAAGTTTTGGATGGCAAGGCCATAAGCATAGGGAAAACTGATACAGAAACTGAATTTACTTACGATGGCGAGGCCTATAGCATAAGTCTAGCGGGCGAGTTTCAAGCGAAAAACGCAGCCATGGCAGTTTGGGTAGCTAATGACCTTGCAAATAGATTTAGGCTCGATATAAGTGAAGACGCTATTAAAAAAGGTCTAAGCGAAGTTAAGTGGCCATGCCGCATAGAGACTGTTAAGGAAAATCCATACATCATCATCGACGGGGCACACAACGAGGCGAGTGCTGCTGAATTAAAGAAATATTTGCTTGGTCTTGATAAAAAAGTCATCATGATCACATCGTTTTTGAAGGATAAGGATTATAAAAAAGTTTTCGAGACTTTCGATGGGCTTGATGCGGACTTTATCGTGACTAGCCTTGTCTACAAGGGCAGGGATTTTGAGTTTGAAAAGCTGGCTGAGGCCATCGGCGAAAGGAGAGGCATCTACTTCATTAAAGATAACAAAGAAGCTTACAAGAAGGCACTTGAGCTATATACAGACGATGCTGTCATAGTTGTCGCGGGCTCACTTTACCTTGCAAGCGTCTTCAGAGACTTAATTTTGGGACTAAAGCATTATAATTAAGATTTTTGGGTATATAGTTTAGAGGGAGTGATGAAATGAAATTAGTATTTTTAATTGGCTCACAAAGAGAGGGCTCACTGAATAAACTATTAGCAAAGGAAATAGAAAAAGAATTTGCTGATTACGATATCGTAGAATATTATCCAAATGATTTTAAGATATTTAACCAAGATCTTGAACATCCTGAAGAAGCTTGGATCAAGAAGATTAGGGAAGATATTAGAGAGGCAGATGGCGTCATCATTGCTTCACCTGAGTACAACTACTCAGTTCCAGGCACTGTCAAGAACATGATTGACTGGTTATCAAGACCAAACGATGAAGAAAAGTACCTAATCGGCGGCAAGAATTTTGCTGTAGTTGGCGTAACACAAGGACTTGACGGAACAAGACTTGCACAAAAAGAACTTATATCAGTACTTCATCAATTAAGAGCAAATATAGATCCAATGAACACAATAAGCATTCCATTTGCGGATGAAGAAGCGGGGTTCATAGCTGATAATAAAGAAAGAATCAAGGACTTCGCTGATAAGTTTAAAAAATTTATAGAAAAATAAATTCACATTATATAGGGCTGCTTAGGCGGCTCTATTTTTATGCCAAGAGCCTTAGTAAAAACATTATTAAAAGCATGTAAAATGTGATATAATGAAAAATGGAAGAAGGCGAAGGCTTTGAAAAAGATAAGAGCTGGCATAGTAACAGGCATCGTATTTATAATCAATATATTATTCTATTATAAAAATTTTATTTATAAACTAGCTTTGGATCAAAGGCCAAGGCTTATTTTATTGACACTTGCAATCATACTAACATCGGCGATAGAGCTAGCAGTTTTACTTGCCTTTACTTCAAGGGTATATAGGGCAGCCGTCATAGCCATAGCAGGCCTTGCCAAGATAGTCGCAAGCGTTTTTTATGCGGAATTTGCTAACTTCAATCTTTTATCAAGATTAGGCCAAGCGAAAGAGCTTAAGGGCACGGGACCAGTTATCATTGAGAATATCAGTACATTTTTAATCGCGATTATAATACTTTCACTAATAAATATTGTCATAGTCATGACGAGCGAAAAAAAGAATAGCAGTGCAAAGAACACAGCCATTGGCCTAGGCTTAGCAGCACTATTAATAATCGCGCCGCAATACCTTTATGGAAGCATCTTTGGTACAGAGCTTTACTCGACCATTGCCATGAGCAAAGTAAAGAGAATTGTAGACGAAAGAGCAATGCAAGACGAGACCATGGAGATGGACGCCCGAAGAGAGTTTAGCGAGAGAAAATTTACTTCGAATGACTTCACTGGGCTTGCCAAGGGCAAAAACATCATCGTAATTCAGTGCGAAAGCCTTCAAAATACTTTTGTGAAGAAAGAGTACAACGGCCAGGAGATCACTCCATTTATGAACAGCCTCATAGGGGACGAGGGCAGCATCTACTTTGATAACTACTTTGAACTTTTGGGCATGGGTAATACATCGGACGCGGAGTTTGTCTCGCTTAACGGACTTTATCCTTCACTTAAGGGGCAGGCCTACAAGCTTTATGAGGGCTGCGACAACTACGGTCTCTTCACATCGGCAAAGGACCACGGCTACAGGACCATGGCCTTTCATGGCAACACTGGTAAGTTCTACGACAGAAGGCATTTTTACGAAGAGCTTGGCGTGGATGACATCATGCTTGGCGAAGAATTTACTCAAGATGAAATCATCAACATGGGTCTATCTGATAAATCATTTTTCAAGCAGTCCATGGCGAAGTATAAGGACGCTGCGCAAAATGGTGATAAGTTCTTTTCCTTCATGATTACGCTTACAACGCATACGCCATTCATCTTGCCAGAGGATCTAGCAAGCATTAAGCCGCTTCCTGGCGATGAAGATGATTATGTATATAGATACGCCAAGTGCGCGAGATATACCGACGAAGCCATAGAGAGCTTCTTCAAAGATTTGGATGAGTTAGGTCTTTTAGACGACACGGTCATAGTGATTTATGGTGACCATCATGCGATGACAGTTAAAAATGCTGAGCGCCAAGAATCGATTAAGAAGTGGCTCGGCAAGGAGCTTGACTACGATGAAATGATGAACATACCGCTAGTAATCAGAATTCCCGGCTACAAAGGAAACGCGCGAAGGCACAATATAGGTAGCCAGCTAGATTTATACGCGACACTTATCAATTTACTTGATTGGGACAAGACAAAGTACCCAAACATGGGCGTCGACCTACTTGACGACGAAGCGAGCAAGGACAACATCGTCTTTCCGCTAACCCATCTTGACAAAGGCAGCTTCATCACAGACGAAACGCTTTTTGTCTATCCGAGAGACAGAATTTTTGAGCACGGACGCTACATCGACCGCAAAACGCGTAAGGAACTCCCTATAGCCGAGGCGAAAGAGCTTTCTAAGAGAGCAGTCATCACCACAAACTATGGATATGGCCTTGCCACTACGAACAAACTTTTGGATTTAGTAGAAAAAACTTCCGAAGAAGACAAAAGTGCTAGATGATCTTAGGCATATTGCCTTAAAGAGAGTGAATAAAACGTGTAAAATTAATTAGAGTGACAGCGAAGCCATTCTCAAAGATAAAAAGGAATTAACAAAATAGTAACAAATTTATGAACTCTATTGAAAAATTCTTCACCATGTATTATAATATGAGAAGTAAAAGGAGTTTGATTATGAAAAAGAAATTTGTAATATCTTTTATAGTCGCGTTTCTAGCATTTGGCTTTGTGTTTTACAGGGCGCAAAAGAGGATCAATAACGGCGAATTAAAAGGTGATAATAATATAGAAGAAAATCAAGTTGAGGAAGAGGCTCAAGAAGAGGAAGAAACAGAAGAGGAGCTAAATCCGATATTCCCAGATGACCAAAAGGTTTTGAAGGAAGAGCACGGTAACGAGCTTTGTTTCTTGCTTATGGGTATAGACAAGAGAGACGCCGGCCAAAAGGAAATGAAAGGACAAAGATCAGACACAATGATGCTTTGCAAAGTAAACTTTGACGACGGCTCAATCAAGATGCTAAGCCTTCCTCGTGATAGTATAGTAAAGATTAAAGGCGCAAATGATAAATTAACACACGCTCACTCATACGGCGGACCAGCGCTATCTCTAAAGACTGTTAGAGACTGGCTAAAGCTTGATGTGCGCTACTACGTAAGAGTTGACTACAAGGCGGTTGAAGAGCTAGTGGATATAGTTGGTGGCGTAGAATTTGACGTGCCAATCGACATGAATTACCATGACACAACAAAGGGTAATGAACTACACATCAATATTAAAAAAGGTAAGCAAACAATTACTAAGGATAACGTTATAGGTCTATTAAGATTTAGAAAAGGTTATAAAGACTCCAGCTACGGTGTAGCAGATTATGGTAGACAAAAGACACAACAAGATTTTATAAAGGCACTTGCTAAAAAAGTCCTAAGACCTGAAAATATATTAAAGATAGGTTCAATTTGGAACACAATCAATAAAAACGTTAAGACAAATATCCCGGGAGGCACAATCGCTACATCCATCTTGCAAGTTGGTATAGGTAGAGTCCACTCAGATAAGTTGGAGACAGCTTCACTAGTAGGTAAGAATGCCAACATTGGCGCACTAAGTGCACTTAGTATACCTAAGAAGGAGATTGAGGAGAAGGTGTATCCGTGGTTTGGAGATTATAAGTTCAGATAATACTAAAGAAGGCAATTGCCTTCTTTTTTTATGCCTATCGCATAATGATACAGCTATTTAACTTACGAAAATATATGAACAAATCTTAATAATTTAATCCAAATTTACTATTGATAATCGCCACTATATGTAGTATAATAATATTTGCGAAGAGGAGAAGCAATCAAAATATTGTGGAGGTATGAGATGTATATATTCAAGAGAAGCGGCGAAAAAGTGCCATTTGACGAATCTAAAATTGTTGTAGCTATTAAAAAGGCGATGAATTCTTCAACAGGGGTATATGAAGAAGGTCTTGCTGAAAAGATAGCTGACGAGATCAAGAGGGAAGCTGTTGTAGCTGAAAGACCTCTTTCGATTTATGATATCGAAGACAAGGTTTACTACAAGCTTATCGAGAACAAAAATCCGGCTACTGCCAGAAGTTATGAGAACTACAAGGCTGTTCAAGCTTTCAAGAGAAAGATCAATACTACTGACGAGAGCATTATCGGTCTTCTTGACAGAAAAAACAGTGACTTAATGAAGGAAAACTCTAATAAAAACGCTCACATCGCATCTACTCAAAGGGATTTGATTGCTGGTGAAGTATCTAAGGACATTGCTAGAAGGCTAATGATTGACGATGACCTTCTTCAAGCGCACGATGAAGGCTCCATCCATTTGCACGATATGGATTACATCATTCAACCTATGTTTAACTGCTGCCTTGTTAATATGAAGGACATGCTTGACAACGGCACTGTGGTTAATGGCAAATTGATCGAAAGCCCAAGATCGTTCCAAGTTGCCTGCAATGTCATGACGCAAATCATTGCACAAATCGCATCAAACCAATATGGTGGCCAATCCATTGACATAAAATGTCTTGCGAAGTACTTAAGACGCAGCTACGAAAAGAATTTAAAGCTTGCTAAGGAAATGTTTGATGACGAGGCAAAGCAAGACGAATTAGCAAGAAAACTTACTCAAAGGGATCTTGAAAGCGGCATACAAACTATACAATATCAAATAAATACACTTATGACTTCGAATGGTCAAGCGCCTTTCGTTACTCTATTCATGCACATGGAAGATGATTTTGAGTATGCGGACGAGCTTGCAATGATCATCGAAGAGATTTTGAAGCAAAGAATTCAAGGTATTAAGAACGAATGTGGTGTTTATGTGACACCAGCTTTTCCGAAGCTTGTTTATGTGCTTGATGAAAATAACGTTCACAAGGACTCGAAGTACTATTACTTAACTCAAACTGCTATCAAATGTACTGCGAAGAGAATGTACCCTGACTATATCTCTGCTAAAAAGATGAGAGAAAATTACGAAGGCAACGTTTTTGCGCCTATGGGCTGCAGAGCCTTTCTATCGCCATGGAAGGACAAGGACGGCAACTACAAGTTTGACGGCAGATTCAACATGGGAGTTGTTTCTCTAAACTTACCACAAATAGCTATCGTTAGCGGCGGCGACGAAGAGAAATTCTTTGAAATTCTTGACAAGAGACTTGACCTATGTAGAAAGGCATGTCTACTTAGATACGATATCTTAAAGAACGTTACAAGCGATTCATCTCCAATTCACTGGAGACACGGCGCTATCGCAAGACTTAACGAGCACGAGCCAATCAGACCACTTCTTGAAGGTGGTTACGCTACAGTAACTTTGGGCTACATTGGTCTATATGAAGCGACTTATCTAGTTCGCCACACGCCTCACACTGATGAGCACGCAACTGATTTTGCGCTTAAGGTAATGAGAAAAATGAACGAAAAACTACAAGCTTGGAAGAAGGAAGATGGCCTTGGCTATGCGCTTTACGGCACTCCTGCTGAAAGCCTTTGCTATAGATTTGCTAAGAAGGACCTTGAAAGATTTGGCGAGATTAAAAACGTTACTGACAAAGGTTATTACACAAACTCTTTCCACGTTGATGTTAGAGAACACATATCTGTATTTGACAAGTTCAAGTTTGAAGCTCAATTCCAAGCACTATCAAAGGGCGGCTGCATCAGTTACGCTGAAATACCTAACATGGGCCATAACTTAGAAGCGCTTGAAACCATAGTTGATTACATTTATGACAATATTCAATATGCAGAATTCAATACAAAATCAGACTATTGCCACGTTTGCGGCTATGATGGCGAGATTATAATCAATGATCATAACGAATGGGAATGTCCACAATGCCATAACAAAGATCAAGCTAAGATGAATGTTACAAGAAGGACATGCGGCTACCTTGGCGAAAACTTCTGGAATGAAGGAAAAACTAAGGAGATAAAGCAAAGGGTACTTCACATATAATGAATTACGCGCAAATTAGGAAGTATGACATAGCGAACGGCCCAGGCGTTAGAACGACTATATTCTTAACGGGCTGCACTTTGAATTGCAAAAACTGTTTCAATAAAGAGTACCAAAACTTTAACTTCGGAACTGTCTTTGATGAAAAAGCTTTCTCTGAGCTTATGGACTCATTAAACGATGATAATATCCGCGGTCTATCGGTTTTAGGAGGCGAGCCCTTTGATAACCTTGAAGGACTTAAGGATTTAATCGCAAATGTAAGATCAAAGACTGAAAAAGACATTTGGGTCTACTCCGGCTACACATTTGAAGAGCTAGTTCAAAAAGACGGGGCTATGGACGTGTTGAAGAATATAGATGTTTTGGTCGACGGACGCTTCGTAGAAGACTTAAAGGACTTGAAGCTAAAGTTCAGAGGCTCCTCTAATCAAAGAATCATCGATATGAAGAGGACGCTTGAAGAAGGTAAAATTTTACTCATGGATAAATATATGAAGGAAGATTGATTATTCAGTCTTCTTTTTTTTATGCTTAATTTTACAAGGTGGCAAATCTATTAACATAGAATAGATAGATAGAAATTTATTTTTATAAAAAATTCTTGACAAAGAGGGGAATTTATTGTATACTTACAAGGTAACCTTGCTCTTTATTTATTAAAGAGCCATAAGTCCAAAAGGAGGTGGAAAGATGAAAAAATATGAAGCAATGTATGTTTTTTATCCTGAAACAAGTGAGGAAGCTAGAAATAAATTCCTTGATAGGGTAAAATCAATAATCGAAGCTGAAGAAGGTAAAGTAAGTAACACTGATGATTGGGGTCTAAGAAAATTAGCGTACCAAATCAAATTTAAAACAGAAGGCTACTACTTCTTAATGAACTTTGAAGCAGAAGAAGACACTATTCTAGAACTTACTAGAGTAGCAAGAATCACTGACGTTTTGCTACGTCACATGATAGTAACAGACGAAGATAAATAAGAGGTGAAGAGATGAACGTATGTAGTTTAATCGGAAGATTAACAAGAGATCCTGAGCTTAGATACACACCTAACACAAATCAAGCAGTTATCACATTTACTATAGCTGTTGATAAGGGTCTATCTAGAGAAAAAAGAGAAGAAATGGAAGCAAAGGGCATGCCAACAGCAGACTTTATTTCCATCGTAGCTTGGGGAAGAACTGCAGAGAATATCAGTAATTATGTTTCAAAGGGCAACATGGTTGGAGTAACAGGTCGTATTCAATCTAGAACCTACGAAGCTAAAGACGGTACAAAAAGGTACGTAACAGAAGTCATAGCTTCATCCGTAGAATTCCTAGAAAGAAAGAACATCACATCACAAGCTCCAAATCAATCACATGAAGATTACTTCAATTCAGACGAAGATTTTTCAAACATTGACGACGGCTTTGCTCCTGGAAGCAATAGGGATATTCCATTTTAATTAAAGGAGGGAATATAATGCAAAGAAGATTCAGACCTAGAAAAAAAGTATGTGCTTTCTGCCAAGAAAAGAATGAACACATCGACTATAAAGATGTAGCAAAACTAAGAAAATACATCACAGAAAAGGGTAAAATCTTACCAAGAAGAATAACAGGCACTTGCGCTAAACACCAAAGAGAAATCACAAGAGCTATCAAGAGAGCAAGACAAGTGGCGCTATTACCATATACACAAGACTAGTGCACTTTTGCATTAAAATCGCGGTCTTTGCTAGTTTCGAATTTTTTGTCGCTGCGGAGTGCAGTTCGCACACCTCACTCCAAAAAATTCTGTACAACGCAAATCCCATCGATTTTCTTTGCAAAATTGCGGTATAGCGAAATAAATAAATTTTGAATATAGAATTTTCATTAAGCTCCATGCAAGTGGAGCTTTTTTGATGCAAAACGCAAATCCATCGTAGCGTAAATTTTGTTAAGCCCATGCACCAAGAGAACGAATGAAACGAAGATTGGTTAGAAAAAAAATACTTTTAAGTTATACTATACATTTTGTTTACATGCTGTCTGGGTGGCTAAATTATTAGTGAATTTATAAAATATATATAGTATAATAATTATATACAAAAACACGGAGGGCGATATATGAGATTTTATGAAAGTAAGGTAGAAGAAAAAATGATAAAGAAAACTTTTCACACTTCGAGGATAAATAAATTATGCTTATGAATTATAATCCAATATCATTAAAAAAACGAATGAAAGAATTATTTTTTGATTATTTAATTATTCTTTTGTATTTAGCATTTTTATTTGGAGTAAGCATGGCAGTTTATCATCTATTTTTTAAAGGAATCCCAAAAATGAATGAACTACAATCACAATTAATTGCGTTACTAACATCTGTTATTCCAATTATTTTGATTTTTTCTTATTTGGATTATTCAAAAGATGGCAGTATTGGTAAACGAAAAGCGGGGTTAAAACTTGTTTATAAACATAAATCTTTAAAAGCAAGCTTTATAAGAAACATAATTAAATTTTTACCATGGCAAATAGGACATATGAGTACGATTCATGGAATTTATACTGATTTTGATGTATGGGCTATCGTGTTGTTTTTTATAGGCATCGGATTTGCAGTGCTGCTGTTATTAATGGGTCTTATACGTAATGATAAAAGACATTTGGGTGATTTGTTGGCAAATACCCAAGTGCAAAATCAATAGAAGGTAGTTAGTAAGATAAGAGTTTGAACTTTATAAAGAAGATAAAATATAAGTTAAAAAAAACAAGGGATAGACCTTAGATGTAAAGACTTTTTTGCATGCTATATTACATATCTATTAAATATCGAGAAATTACTTTTATTTTCACTTGTTTAGGTATATTATATATATAAGTAAAGTAATAAATAGTGATAAAAGGAGGTTTATTATGAAAAAGTTTTTATCATTTATTTTAGTGTTTGTACTAGTTTTGTCTATGACTGTGAACATTTCTATGGCAAAGCTTGACGAGACTGGTGCGAAGGAAATTAGTTTTGGAACTGACAGGGGACCTGAAGATGCCATTATACGTATAGCTGACAAAACTTATCCTGTTAAGAATGGCACTGTTTTATTTATAAACGGTGAAGTAGTCCCTGAAGCCGAAGTCATTATGGATGCGGGCAAGGCCATGCTACCACTAAGGCTTATTGCTGAAAAGCTTGGATACGAACTTGGCTGGAACGGTGCTGAGAAAAAGGTTACGCTTAAAAAAGCTGATAAGAGCATTGACATTACTATAGCTAAAAATGAAATGTCTAAGCTTATCAAGAATACTACTTATGTAAGTCCAGATTTTGTAGAAAAGAATCTTGCTGAAAGCGCTATAGTGACTGAAAGACTTGGCAAGGACTTCGAAAAATTCTATGAAACACAGATGCCAATAACTCAAGATAAGACTATTGAAAGAAGCCTTAGAAATGTTATTATTGACGAAAAACATGAGTACAAGGACAATATTAGCTCGGATGAGGCCATGAAACTAGTTAAGGAAAAATGTCTTGAAGGCCTAAAGAATTTTGAAAAAGTAATGAAGGAAAAAGCAAAGGACGAGCCAAATAGATTTGACGAGGACATAAAATTAATCGAAAAAGATATCAATAGAATGATCTACATTGGCGAAGTATCTAAGTTTTATAGATACACAATAGGACCTTATGATGTTTTATATGACAGGACAGATGGCAAAATCTACTTCCAAATATATCAAGCAGAGACTAGAATTAAGGAAGTGGATGTGAATGATGAAAATCTGTATTTAAACATCTTTATCATTGGTTAAAAATATTAAAAGCTTTCACTTTGGTGGGAGCTTTTTGATGTACAACGCAAATCTCTAAAATTTTATCTACGAAATCGCGGTATGACTAAATAAATTTTTGTGTTTTATTTTAATTTTAAGGTAGGTAATGAGACATGAAGAGGAAAATAATCGTAAGAGGTATGTTGATACTTGCTATGCTTCTAGTATTTGTTTTTTTGCTTAAGAATAATATGCAAATGCAAGGTGTATCGATATCGGAAATAATTATTCGTGATGTGTCTTTATCAGAGCAGAAATTTACACTTAGTGGAAGTTTCGTTTCTAGCGGAAAAAGTTTTCGAAATTACACATATACTATTGATGGAGATAGTCTCTATATTGTTATAAGTGGCAGTTTTGTCACAAAAAAATATCCACAAGGAGATTTTTCTATCAAGATTGAAGATGTAAATTTGAAAAATGTTAGCAAAGTATTTCTAAAACATGGGAAAGTCAATGATCGAATAATTATAAAGTAATATGAGCAACTACACAATTTGCAAAAATGATTTTTTAGTATTATAATATTAGTAAGCTTATTAGGGGGGGGTCAAAATGACGGAACTTAATAAAACAAAGTCAAAAAGCAAAGTAAGTAAGATATATAACTACACAGTTTTAGGCATATATGCTGCAGTTTTGCTAGCGTATGTAATTTTTAGACTTATGGGGAATGATGTAAAAGCAGCTAATATCTTTCTTAATGGTGTATTTCTGAGCTTATTATTTGCGTTAGTGGGACTAATTTTTATCCCGAAAAATACTCTTACATGGATAAACATTATCTTGTCTGTGGTAATCAATCTACCATACTTCTTATGTCTTATAGCAGTTACGCGTGGTTTGGATTGGCTCGGTGTTATATCTTACTACTTTGAGAGGGTAATTACTTCGCCAATAAATTTAATAAAGGCGTTTTTCTAAATTACGCATAAAAATGCAGCTACATCATCATGTAGCTGCATTAATTTTTATCTATTTACATCTTTGGATCGGCTTCGTAATGTGTGTGTAGTAATTCGTGTGCTAATTCTCCGCCAACTTCGCCAAGGTATTCATCATACAATTGTTTGATTTTTGGATTGGCGTGTGACTTTCTAATTGTTTTATGCTCGTCTATATTGTATATAGCTTCGGCTCTCTTCTTAAGTGTTGAGATTTTGCCGTTGTGGAACGGTTGTCCACCTCCACCTATGCAGCCGCCTGGGCATGCCATAACTTCTATAGCGTCGTATTCTTTTTCGCCTGATTTAACCATGTTTAGAAGTTTTCTTGTATTACCAAGGCCATTGGCAACGGCGATTCTAACTTTTCTTCCATCTATATCTATGCTTGCTTCCTTGATGCCGTTAAGCCCTCTAAGTGCAGTGAACTCAATCTCTTCAAGCTCTTTACCTGTGATTGTTTCGTAAGCTGTTCTGCATGTTGCTTCGATAACGCCGCCTGTTGCGCCAAAGATTGCGCCTGCGCCTGTTGATTCGCCCATCGGGTCGTCGAAGTCTTCATCTTTAAGATCTTTAAAACTTAGTCCCGCTTCTTTAATCATGGCGCCTAGCTCTCTTGTTGTGATTACTATATCAACATCGCTGTGGCCCTTGTTTTTAAGCTCATCTCTTGCTGATTCATACTTTTTCGCAAGGCAAGGCATGATTGATACGACTACCATATCCTTAGGATCTACATTAAGCTTTTCAGCAAGATAAGTCTTTGCAACGGCTCCGAACATTTCGTGAGGGCTCTTGCATGAAGACGGTATATCTATCATATCTGAGAATTGTTGCTCCATAAAGTTTACCCAACCAGGGCAGCAGCTTGTAAGTATCGGCATCTTGCCGCCTTTTGTAAGTCTTTCAACAAATTCGTGTGCTTCTTCGACTATAGTTAGGTCGGCTGCGAAGTTTGTGTCGAAAACTTTGTCAAAGCCAAGTTTTCTAAGTGCGCTAACCATCTTACCTGTAACTATAGTTCCTGGTTCCATGCCAAATAGCTCGCCTAGAGCAACTCTAACTGCTGGAGCTGTTTGAACAACAACGTATTTCTTTGGATCTGAAAGTGCTTTCCACACTTCTCTTATATAGTTCATGCCGTGAAGTGCGCCTGTAGGGCAGACTGTAACGCATTGACCACAGAAAGTACATGTTGTTTCGAACATGCTTCTGTTAAACGTTGAGCCGACGTGGCAGTCAAAACCACGGCCAACCTCAGCAAGTGCGCCAACTGTTTGCACTTCGTTACACATTGTCTCGCATCTTCTGCAAAGTATACACTTTTCTGGTTCTCTAACCATTGAAAGGCTTCTGTCATCTATAGGTATATGTCTTCTTTCTCCTTGATATGGAATATCTCTGATGCCTAGGTCTTGTGCTAGCTTTTGTAATTGACAGTTTAGGTTCTTAGCACAAGTAAGGCAGCTATTTGGATGGTCAGATAAAAGCAGTTCAACTATAGTTCTTCTCGCGTTTATGGCAAGAGGCGACTCAGTCTTTATGTCCATTCCTTCTTTGACAGGTGTCGCGCAGGCTGGAAGCAGCTTGCCGCTTTTAACATCTTCAACCATACAAACCCTGCATGAAGCAAGTTTATTTACAAATTTTATATCATGTAAGTCCATGTGGCAAAGTGTAGGTATCTTTACGCCAATGGTTTTAGCAGCGTCAAGTATTGAAGTTCTCTCTGCAACAGAGACATCAACGCCGTTAATTTTTAAATTTATCATCTTAGCCATAAGTACCTCCTAAACCAATTCTACTGCCTTAACCGGGCAGACGTTCATGCAATTGCCGCACTTGATACACTTAGCAGTGTCAATCACGTGTTTTTCCTTGACCTTACCTTCGATGCAGTTAACAGGACAGTTCCTAGCACATTTTGTGCAGCCTATACACTTATCTGTGATGTGGTAGTTAAGTAGGTTTTTGCACTTCTTAGCTGGACAAGTCTTGTTTTCACTAACGTGCGCCATGTACTCGTCTCTAAAATATGTTAATGTTGATAGTATCGGGTTTGGAGACGATTGACCAAGACCGCAAAGTGATGCTTTGCTCACGATGATGGATAGATCTTCTAGTTTATCTATATCTTCTTCACTACCATTTCCTGAAGTGATCTTTTCAAGTAGCTCTAAAAGCCTCTTGTTACCTATTCTACAAGGCGTACACTTACCGCATGATTCGTCAACGGAAAATTCTAGGAAGAATCTCGAAACGTCTACCATGCAGTCGTCTTCGTCCATGACAACCATACCTCCGGAGCCCATGATTGAGCCGATGGCCTTAAGGGACGCAAAGTCAACCTTTGTATCGAATAGTCTTTCAGGTATACAGCCGCCTGATGGTCCGCCTGTTTGAACAGCTTTGGCCTTTTTGTCATCTTGAATGCCGCCACCTATTGCAAAAACTATGTCCCTGATTGTCGTACCCATAGGTACTTCAACTAGGCCAGAGTTTTTAACCTTACCAACAAGTGAGAAAACCTTAGTTCCCGGCGAGTCTTCAGTGCCGATGGATGTGAACCAGTCTGCGCCATGATCAATGATTTGAGCGATGTTAGCAAATGTTTCAACGTTATTGATAACAGTTGGTTTGCCCCATAGACCACGTTCAGTAGTTCTGTACTCTTTATTTCTTGGCATACCACGCTTTCCTTCGATAGACTCCATCAGAGCAGTACCTTCGCCGCATACGAAAGCGCCTGCGCCTAGACGAAGCTCGATTTGGAAGGAAAAGTCTGTTCCTAAAATATTATCTCCTAATAAATTATTTTCATTTGCCTTTTTAATGGCAACTTTTAGGCTCTCAACAGCCTTTGGATACTCAGCTCTAACGTAGATGAAGCCCTTTTGCGCACCAATAGCGTAGGCACAAATCGCCATGCCTTCTAAAACGCTGTGTGGATCCTTTTCAAGAACGGATCTGTCCATGAAAGCACCTGGGTCACCTTCGTCAGCGTTACAAATTATATACTTAATGCCTTCTGGCTGATTAAAAGCAGCTTCCCACTTTCTTCCAGTAGGGAAACCCGCGCCACCACGGCCCCTAAGGCCAGAAGCCTTTACTTCATTTATTATATCTTCTCTTTTCATTTTAAGCGCCTTCTCTAAAGAGAAGTATCCGCCTAAAGCTATGTATTCATCTAAGGACGATGAGTCGATTATGTCACAGTTCTTTAGAACGATACGTTTTTGCTTTTCGAAAAACTCACCCTTTTTAGTAATTTTGTCACCGTCAATATTAAAAGAGCCGTCCTTTTTAAGTCTGTCAAGAAGAAGATCTTTAGTTTTCTTTTGAATTTCTAATAGATTTTCCTTATTCATATGCTACTCCTTATACTTATTAATAATTTCAGTGACTTGACTCTCTTTGACATGGTCGTAGACGTCATCACCAACAGTTACAACAGGTGCCAAAGCGCATTCACCAACACATCTAGTCTCAACTATAGAGAAAAGTCCGTCCGCAGTTGCTTCGCCCTTAGCCACATTTAATTCCTTTAAGAAATCATCTAAAAGCTTGTCAGCTCCCTTAACGTAGCAGGCAGTACCTAGGCAGATGCATATAGAGTGCTTTCCTCTAGGTTTAAAAGTGAATTGACTGTAGAACGATGCAACGCCGTAAATTTCGCTGCTTGGCTTATTTAATTTAAGAGCCATAAAGTCTACAATCTCTTCAGGTATGTATCCAAAGAGTCTTTGTGCTTCTTGAAGAACAGGCATGACAGCCCCTTTGTCATTCTTCTTTTCTTCTACAAATTGTAAGAACTCGTCGAATTTCGCACGATCTTTATTAAAACAAAAAGCCATAATTTACCTCCTTTGTATTTTTATACTCACAAGTCTATTTTATTATATAAAGGCCCCTTTGTCAATTAGTAAATATTTATATCAGAGAGAGTTTATACTATAAAAATCAATACATATTTCTTTCTTCAGCAAATAGCAAAATCGATTTACGCGCGAATCGATATTTGTCTTTGACAAATTACGTGCATATATAATAGGAAGTTTTGTTTATATTATCTATGCCATATATATGGCAAAAATATATCGCTATATATATAAAAAATATAATGCTATATATATAAAGGAAGAGAAAAAAATTAAAAAAAGTAAAAATATTTTAAAAAAAGCCTTGACATAGAGATGCTAATTATGTATAATAGATGAGTGCTTAAATCAAATGGCTATGACTAAGAAAGGTTGCGCATCATGTTTTTTGTTGCGTGATGTGGTAATTTCCCTAGTTTCATGCAAGTCTACTCAAAAAAGAAGTAGGCGATTGATTGGCATATTTTATTTACACTTAGAGAAAACGCACGGATGCGTGTGTAAGAGTTGACTCTCTAAGAAGTAAAAAATATTACATGGAGGTAATTAAATGTCAAGCAAAAAACAAAAAATCAGAATCAGACTTAAAGCTTACGATCACACACTTTTAGATCAATCAGCTCAAAGAATTGTTGAAGCTGCTAAAAAGACAGGCTGTAAGGTATCAGGACCAGTTCCACTACCAACAGAAAAGCAAATCGTAACTATTTTAAGATCAGTTCACGTTAACAAAGATTCAAGAGAACAATTCGAACAAAGAACTCACAAGAGATTAATCGATATCCTTGAACCAAACGACAAAACTGTAGACGCACTTATGAAGATGAATGTGCCTGCAGGTGTAGATATAGAAATAAAACTATAATCTATAAGATTTTATTTAAAATCCGCTGTAAATTATGGAGGTGCAGTTAATGAACGGAATTTTAGCAAAGAAAATTGGAATGACACAAGTTTTCGAAGAATCAGGAGACTTAGTTCCAGTTACTGTTCTTCAAGCCGGACCTATGGTAGTTGTTCAAAAGAAAACTGTTGAAACAGACGGTTACAACGCTATAGTAGTTGGTTTTGGAGAAATCAATGAAAAGAATGTAAACAAACCTCGTAAGGGTCAATTCAAAAAAGCTAATGCTAGCTACAAAAGATACCTTAGAGAGTTTAAAGTAGACGATGTAGAAAAATACAACTTAGGTGATGAAATCACAGTTGAAATCATGGATGGCATCGAATTTGTAGATGTTATCGGAACATCAAAAGGTAAAGGTACTCAAGGTGTTATAAAGAGACACGGCTTTGGTAGAGGTAGAGAATCACACGGTTCGAAGTTCCACAGAATGCCAGGTGGTATGGGTGCTGCAACATGGCCAGGAAAAGTATTTAAGGGCCATAGAATGATGGGCCGCATGGGTAATGAAAGAACAACTGTTCAAAACCTAAAAGTAGTAAGAGTAGATAAAGAAAACGGAATTATCCTAATCAAAGGTGCTGTACCAGGACCAAAGAAAGGTTTAATTACTGTTAGAAAAGCAATCAAGAAATAGCGCTAAAGGAGGATTAAAATGCCAAGTTATAAAGTTTTAAACATGGAAGGTAAAGAACTTGAGACAATTGAATTAAATGATGACATCTTTAATCAAGAAGACAACCCTCATCTTATTTACCAAGTAGTAGTTAATCATTTAGCGAACAAACGTCAAGGAACTCAAAGCACTTTAACAAGAGCTGAAGTTAGAGGCGGTGGAAGAAAACCTTGGAAACAAAAAGGTACAGGTAGAGCAAGACAAGGAAGTACAAGAAGCCCTCAATGGAAAGGCGGCGGAGTTGTATTTGCACCAAAGCCAAGAAGCTATGGCTACAAACTTCCTAAGAAGTTAAAGAGACAAGCTTTAAAGGTAGCTCTTTCAAACAAAGTTCGTGATAATGAGCTTATTATAGTAGATGATATAAAATTACAAGAAGTTAAGACAAAATACGCTTTTGAAGCACTACAAAATCTTAACGCAAAGAAAGCATATATAGTTACTAAAGATAACGATAAAGATACACAAAGAGCTTTTAGAAATATACCATTCACAATGATTAGTGAAGCAAGAAACATAAATGTATATGACATAGTAAGACATGACAGCATGATAATTACAAAAGCTTCTTTAGAAACTATTGAGGAGGTGTTCAAATAATGCTTAATCCACATGATATAATCATAAAACCCATAGTAACAGAAAGATCTATGAGAGATATGGAGGAAGGTAAGTACACTTTCAAAGTAGACAGAAGAGTAAACAAATCTGAAATCAAAAAGGCAGTTGAAAACGTTTTTGGTGTAAAGGTTGAAAAAGTAAACACAATGAACATGCAAGGTAAGTTAAAAAGACAAGGCGCTCACGAAGGAAGAAGACCTAACTGGAAAAAGGCCATTGTTACACTTAAGGAAGATTCAAAGAGAATTGAATTCTTTGAAGGCATGGCAAATTAGTGATAGGAGGGAAATTTAATGGCTATAAAAACATATAAACCAACTACTCCGTCCAGAAGAATGATGGCATCACCTGCTTTTGAGCTTATCACAAGAGATAAACCAGAAAAGTCACTTGTAGAAAGCATTAAGAAAAACTCAGGTAGAAACAACACTGGTAGAATCACATCTCGTCACAGAGGCGGGGGAGCTAAGAAGATATACAGAATTATCGACTTTAAGAGAAATAAAATAGGCGTTGTTGGAACAGTAGCTCATATCGAGTACGATCCAAACAGAACAGCAAACATCGCACTAATTCAATACGAAGACGGCGAAAAGAGATACATCCTTCATCCAGTAGGATTAAAGGTAGGAGATAAGATCGAAGCTGGCGAACATGTCGACATCAAAGTAGGTAACGCACTTAAATTAAGAGACATCCCAGTAGGTACTTTAATCCACAACATTGAAATGAAGCCAGAAAAAGGCGGACAACTAGCAAGAAGTGCTGGTTCATACGCACAACTTATGGGTAAAGAAGGTAACTACGCACAATTAAGACTACCATCAGGCGAAATGAGAGTTGTTTTACTTGATTGTATGGCAACTATAGGCCAAGTAGGTAACCTTGACCACGAACTAGTTAACATGGGTAAAGCTGGTAAGAAGAGATTAACAGGAAGACGCCCTCATGTAAGAGGTTCAGCGATGAACCCAGTAGACCATCCACATGGTGGTGGTGAAGGTAGAGCACCAATAGGTAGACCGTCACCAATGACACCTTGGGGTAAACCTGCTCTAGGACTTAAGACTAGAAAGAAAAAGAAACATTCTGATAAGTATATAATCAGAAGAAGAAACGACAAGTAGGAGGGTTTAAATGGCAAGATCGATTAAAAAAGGACCTTTCGTAGACGAACACTTAATGAAAAAAGTTGAAGCTATGAACGAAGCCAACGATAAAAAAGTTATTAAAACATGGTCAAGACGTTCAACAATCTTCCCTGAATTCATAGGACACACAATCGCAGTATATGACGGTAGAAAACACGTTCCTGTATATATAACAGAAGATATGGTAGGACACAAACTTGGAGAGTTCGTTTTAACAAGAACTTTCAGAGGCCACGTTGATAAAGGCGACAAGAAAGCAACTGTAAAATAATAGAAGGAGGATATAAATGGAAGCAAAAGCAATAGCTAAATATATTAGAATATCTCCTAGAAAAGTACATTTTATATGTAACGAAATTAGGGGAAAAGATATAGATGAAGCTCTTTCTATTTTAAAGTTTACACCAAAGAAAGGTGCAAGAGAACTATTAGCAGTACTTGAATCTGCAATAGCAAACGCTACAAACAATTTTGATTTAGATAGAGACAAACTATATGTTAAGGATGCACAAGCAACTGATGGACCAAGAATGAAAAGATATAGACCAAAGGCTCACGGTTCAGCTTATCCAATACTAAAGAGAACTGCACACTTATCAGTTGTAGTATCAGACGAGAAATAAGGAGGTAAGAAATGGGCCAAAAAGTAAATCCACATGGACTAAGAGTCGGAATTATTAAAGATTGGAGCTCAAATTGGTATGCCGACAAGAAAAGTTTCTCTGACAATTTAGTTGAAGACTACAAGATAAGAGAATTTTTGAAAAAAGAGCTTTACCAAGCAGGAGTTTCAAAATTAAAGATTGAAAGAACAAGAAAGAAAATAAAAGTTACTATATACACAGCAAAGCCAGGTATCGTAATCGGTAGAGGCGGAGAAGGTATAGAAGCACTTAAGAAGAAAATCGAAAAACTTACTACTAAGACAGTTTTAGTAAACGTTGAAGAAGTAAGAAAACCAGATCTAGATGCTCAACTAGTAGCAGAAAACATTGCTTTCCAACTAGAAAGAAGAATTACATTTAGAAGAGCAATGAAAGGCGCTATCCAAAGAACAATGAAAGAAGGAGCTAAGGGTATCAAAACTCAAGTTTCCGGAAGACTTGGTGGAGCCGACATGGCTAGAAGCGAAGGTTATTCAGAAGGAACTATCCCTCTACAAACACTTAGAGCAGACATCGACTACGGTTTTGCAGAAGCAAACACAACATACGGAAAGATCGGTGTAAAGGTTTGGTTATACAAAGGCGAAGTACTTCCAGAAGTAACTGACGAAAGAAAGAAAAACTTTAAAAAGAGAAGTCAAGACGACAGAAAGAGAGACTTCAAAAAGAGAAGAAGAAATAACAACCAAAATACAGGCTTCAAAGACAGAAGAAACAATAACAACAGAAGAGGCTTTAAGCCAGAAGCACAAGACGCTAATAAAGAAGATTAGTAAGGAGGAAAACATACTATGTTAATGCCTAAAAGAGTAAAGCATCGTAGAGTTCATAGAGGCAGAATGAAGGGTAAAGCATACTCAGGTAACACAGTTACTTACGGCGAATACGGCCTTCAAGCACTAGAACCAACATGGATGACAGCAAACCAAATAGAAGCTGCTCGTCGTGCGATGACAAGATATATAAAAAGAGGTGGAAATGTTTGGATCAAAGTATTTCCAGACAAACCAGTAACAAAGAAACCTGCAGAAGTACGTATGGGTTCCGGTAAAGGTGCTCCTGAGTATTGGGTTGCAGTAGTAAAACCAGGAAGAGTATTATTCGAAATGGGTGGAGTTTCTGAAGATATAGCAAGAGAAGCAATCAGACTTGCAGCAATGAAACTTCCTATAAAAACTAAATTTGTAGTTCGTGAAGAAGGTGGTGAAGCTAATGAAGGTTAAAGAAATACGTGATTTAACAACTGAAGAATTAAATCAAAAAGAAAAAGAACTTAAAAAAGAACTTTTTAACCTAAGATTCCAATTAGCTACCGGACAATTAGAAAACCCAAAGACAATTTCTCAAGTTAGAAAAGACATTGCTAGAGTGAAAACAATTGTCAGAGAAAGAGAACTTTCTCAAGTAAAGGAGGCTTAAATCAATGGAAAGAAATCTTAGAAAAGTTAGAACAGGTACAGTAGTTTCTGATAAGATGGAAAAGACAATAACTGTTGCAGTTGAAACAAAAGTTAGTCATCCTATATATAAGAAGAGAGTAAACAGAACTACTAAATTTAAGGCTCACGACGAAAACAACGAAGCAAGAGTTGGCGATTTTGTAAAGATTATGGAAACAAGACCACTATCTAAGACAAAAAGATGGAGACTCGTTGAAATTATAGAAAAAGCAAAATAGTCCTTTTATAGGAAGGGAGGTTAATAAATTGATACAAGCTGAATCAAGAATGAGAGTAGCTGATAACTCCGGAGCCAGAGAGGTACTAGTAATTAAAGTCTTAGGTGGCAGTAAAAGAAAGTATGCCGGAGTGGGCGACATCGT
The DNA here is from genome assembly GCA_900539225.1 of uncultured Eubacteriales bacterium. Lineage (GTDB taxonomy): Bacteria > Bacillota > Clostridia > Tissierellales > Peptoniphilaceae > Fenollaria. Next base: position 17,831 of record UQBO01000006.1, on the reverse strand, counting down.
GGTTTGCACTGTAAAGAATGCAACACCAGGAGGCGTTGTTAAAAAAGGAGAAGTTGTTAAAGCTGTTATAGTAAGAACAACTCAACCAATAAGAAGACAAGACGGATCATATATAAGATTTGATGATAACGCAGCAGTTATTGTAAAAGAAGATAAAAATCCTGTAGGTACTCGTATATTTGGACCTGTAACTAGAGAACTAAGAACTGGTGGTTATATGAAGATCATATCACTAGCTCCAGAAGTTCTTTAATGAAGGGAGGTTAAATTATGCACGTTAAAGTAGGCGACAAGGTAATTGTTATTGCCGGTAAAGATAAAGGAAAAACAGGTAAAGTTCTAAAGACATTACCTAAGAAAGACCGTGTCGTAGTTGAAGGAATAAACATTCAAACTAGACACCAAAAAGCTCGTGGACCTCAAGAACCAGGTGGTATCATTAAAGCAGAAGGAGCAATACATGTTTCTAATGTGATGGTATACAACGAATCACTTAAAAAAGGTACAAGAGTAGGCTATAAGGTTTTGGAAGACGGCAAGAAAGTTAGATACATGAAAGCCGACGGAGAAACATTAGACAAATAAGGGAGGTAGAACGGATGGCTTCCAGACTGGAAACAAGGTACAAAGAAGAAATTGTGCCTCAAATGATGGAAAAATTAGGATATGATAATATAATGCAAGTTCCTAAGCTAGACAAAGTTGTTATAAACATCGGTTTAGGACATGCGAAAGAAAATCCAAAAGTTCTTGAAAATGCCTTAAGAGAGTTAGAATTAATAACTGGACAAAAACCAGTTGTTACTCACGCTAAAAAATCTATAGCTAACTTTAAGCTAAGAGAAGGCATGAAGATTGGATGTAAAGTAACACTTAGAAGAGACAAGATGTACTACTTCTTAGACAAGTTAATGAACATCGCTCTTCCAAGAGTAAGAGACTTTAGAGGTGTTAGTAGCACTTCATTCGACGGTAGAGGAAACTATGCATTAGGTATTAAAGAACAATTGATCTTCCCTGAAATCGTATACGATGAAGTAGATGAAATCAGAGGTATGGATATAATAATTGTTACTACAGCAAATACTGATAAAGAAGCAAAAGAGTTCTTAGAGCTTCTTGGTATGCCTTTTAGAAAGTAAAAGGAGGAAGTAGATGGCTAAAAAATCAATGGTTGCTAAGCAACAAGGTAAACAAAAATATAAGGTAAGAGAGTACAATAGATGCAAGATTTGCGGAAGACCTCACGGTTACCTTAGAAAATATGGAATTTGTCGTATATGCTTCAGAAAATTAGCATATAAGGGAGAAATTCCTGGCGTAAGAAAAGCAAGCTGGTAGAAGGAGGAGTGATGTAATATGATGACGGATCCAATCGCGGATATGCTTACAAGAATCAGAAATGCTAACTCACAAAAACACGATTCAGTAGATATTCCGAAGTCAAGAATTAAACAAGAAATCGCTCAAATACTTTTAGATGAAGGATATATAAAAGGCTTTGAAGTCGTTGAAGACAACAAGCAAGGCATAATAAGAGTTGAACTAAAATACCTTCCAAACAAAGAAAGAGTAATTTCCGGTATAAAGAGAATTTCTAAACCCGGACTTAGAATATATGTAAATTCAAACGAAGTGCCTAAAGTATTAGGTGGATTAGGTATAGCAATACTTTCTACATCCCACGGTCTTATGACAGACAAAAAAGCTAGACAAGATAAAGTGGGCGGAGAAGTAATCTGCTATGTATGGTAAAATTAGCTAGGAGGAGTAATAATGTCAAGAATAGGTCTTAAACCTATTACAGTACCTCAAGGCGTAGAAATTAAAGTTAATGACGGAGTAGTTACTGTAAAAGGACCAAAGGGCGAACTAAAAGAAAACATCTCAAAAGATCTTACAATCAAAGTTGAAGATGGCATCTTAAACGTAGAACGTCCTAACGATGAAAAGAAAATTAAAGCTCTACACGGCCTAACTAGATCACTAATCCATAATATGGTTATAGGTGTAACAGAAGGTTTCTCAAAAGAACTTACTATTATAGGTACAGGTTATAGAGCACAAAAGAATGGAAAGAAATTAGCTTTAACACTTGGTTTTTCACATCCACTTGAACTAGAAGATCCAGAAGGAATCACAGTTGAAGTGCCTGAACAAGACAAGATCATTGTTAAAGGTTTAGACAAACAAAAAGTAGGACAATACGCTGCATACATCAGAACATTCAGAATGCCTGAGCCATACAAAGGAAAAGGTATTAGATACACTGATGAGTATGTAAGACGTAAAGTTGGTAAGACTGGTAAGTAGGAGGAGAATTAGATGATAAACAAAGAAGCAAAAAAAGTAAGTCGTCAAAAAAGACACTTAAGAATCAGATCTAAGATTTCCGGTACTCAAGAAAGACCAAGACTATGTGTATTTAGAAGTGATAAACATATATATGCACAACTTATAGATGACGTTAACGGTGTAACACTTGCACAAAGCTCAACACTTGATAAGTCTTTAAACTTAGAAAGAACATCAAACATTGAAGCAGCTAAAGCTGTTGGAACAAAGATTGCTGAACTTGCTAAGGAAAAAGGCATAGAAGAAGTAGTATTTGACAGAGCAGGTTACATCTACCATGGTAGGATTAAAGAACTAGCTGAAGCAGCTAGATCAGCAGGTCTTAAATTTTAACGAAGGAGGGGAATTGATGGAACACTTAATTATTGATGCAGCAACTCTTGATCTTGAAGAACAAGTTGTTTCTATAAACAGAGTTGCAAAAGTAGTAAAGGGTGGTAGAAACTTTAGATTCTCGGCCTTAGTTGTTGTTGGAGACAGACAAGGACACGTTGGTGTTGGTATGAGTAAAGCACTTGAAGTACCTGAAGCAATCAGAAAGGCAGTTCAAGACGCTAAGAAGCACCTAGTCGAAGTTCCTATAGTTGATACAACAATCCCACACGAAATAAAAGGCATTTATGGCGCAGGTAAAGTATTCTTAAAGCCAGCTCCTAAGGGATCAGGTGTTAAGGCATCAGCAGCTATCCGTGCCGTATGCGAACTTGCAGGTATTGAAAATATCTCAGCTAAACGTCTTGGATCAAACAATCCTCGTAACATTGTAAACGCTACAATCAACGGACTTACAAATTTAAAGAAAGCCGAAGATGTTGCTAAAGCAAGAGGAAAATCTGTAGAAGAAATATTAGGATAGGAGGTTTAAGTATGAACACAATTAAAATTAAACTTAAAAGAAGTTTTATAGGTAAACCTTCTGATCATATAAAGGTAGTTAAAGCTATAGGTCTTAGAAAGATAGGACAAGTAGTAGAAAAGAACGATACCCCACAAATTAGAGGGATGATACACAAAGTAGACTACATGCTTGAAATCGTAGACTAATTAAGGAGGTGTAAAGATGAAGCTAAATAATTTACAAGCTCAAGAAGGCGGAAAGATCGGTAAAAAAGCTACTCGTAGAGGTAGAGGTATTGGTTCAGGCCTAGGCAAAACTTCTGGCCGTGGTCAAAAAGGACAAAAGTCTAGATCAGGCGGTGGAGTAAGACCAGGCTTTGAAGGCGGTCAAATGCCATTATTCAGAAGATTACCTAAGAGGGGCTTTACAAATATATTCAGAAAAGAGTATGCAATAATTAACATCTCCAGCTTAAATGTCTTTGATGATGGTGAAACTGTAGATACACAAAAACTTATCGAAAGAGGCTTAGTTAAGAAAAGCTTAGCAACAGCCAATGGTGTTAAGGTTTTAGGTAACGGAGAATTAGAAAAGAAAATCAATCTTAACGTTGAAAGAATAAGTGAAAGTGCTAAAGAAAAGGTTGAGGCAAAGGGCGGAAAGGTAGAGGTGAAATAAAATGTTTAAGACTCTAAAGAACGCATGGGCAGTTAAAGAGATTAGATTAAAAATACTTTTCACACTTGCTATGCTATTCATTTATAGACTTGGAAACTTTATTCCACTTCCATTCGTAAACAGAGAAGCCCTACAAAGCTTCTTTACAGCAAACAACTCAAGCCTTTTAGGCTTTCTAGATATGATGGCCGGTGGAGCGTTATCCAGATTAAGTATATTTGCGTCAAACATCTATCCTTACATCAACGCATCCATCATCATACAACTTTTGACAGTAGCTATACCAAAGCTAGAAGAACTAGCTAAGGAAGGCGAAACAGGTAGAAGAAAAATTAACAGATATACAAGATACTTAACTATAGTATTAGCTGTAGTTCAAGGTATCGGTACAGTATTTGGACTATTAAGAGGAACAATCACTGGCGGAACTTGGGCAAAATTACTTATGGTACTTTGCTTAGTAGCTGGTACACAATTCTTAGTATTCCTAGGTGATCAAATCACTGAAAAAGGCGTTGGTAACGGTATTTCCCTTATCATCTTCCTAGGAATTATCGCAAGACTTCCTGAAACAGTAGGACAATACTTTAAATTAACAAAAGCTGGACAATATAGTCTAATTAATGTTATAGTTATGGTTATAGCTATGATAGCTATAGTTGCTTTCGTTGTATTAATACAAGAAGGCGAAAGAAGAATTGGCGTTCAATATGCCAAAAGAGTAGTTGGTAGAAAGATGTATGGCGGACAATCAACACACATCCCTATCAAAGTAAACATGGCAGGCGTTATGCCAGTTATCTTCTCAACATCATTCCTTGGAGCTTTCCAAACAATCGGAATGATTACAGGAGGTTCATTTGGTAAGTTTATGGAAACATATTTAGGATATAATTCAGTAGCATTTGCTATATTAAACATCTTACTAATTATATTCTTCACATTCTTCTATAACGAAATACAATTCAACCCAATTGAATACTCAAAGAACTTACAACAAAACGGTGGATTCATCCCTGGTATCAGACCAGGTAGACCAACAAGCGACTTCTTAGCAAAGATCGTTAGAAGAATCGGTCTTGTTGGAGCTATATCACTTGCATTACTAGCAACACTACCAATAATACTTGGATCATTATTAAATATGCAAACACACTTTACAGGTACAGGTATTATCATCGTAGTAGGTGTTGTTATTGAAACAATCAAGCAAATCGAAGCTCAAATGATGATGAGACACTACAAAGGTTTCTTAAGCTAGGAGGTTAATGATGAGATTATTAATTTTAGGACCTCCAGGAGCTGGAAAAGGAACTCAAAGTGATAAGATAGTTGAACATTATAATGTAAAACATATTTCTACAGGAGATATGTTCAGAGAAAATATTAAAGGCGGTACAGAACTAGGTAAGAAGGCAACAGAGTACATGGACAAAGGACTTTTAGTTCCAGACTCACTAGTAAACGATATGGTCATGGATAGATTATCCAAAGATGACCTTAAGGAAAACGGCTTCTTACTTGACGGTTACCCAAGAAATATAAGCCAAGCTGAAGCACTTAAAGACATGCTTACTAAGCTTGATATGCCACTAGATGCAGTTATCAACATAGAAGTACCTTCTAAATTCTTAATCGATAGAATCACTGGAAGAAGAGTGTGCCCTAAGTGCCAAAGAAGCTATCACATAGCTAACAACCCACCAAAGGAAGAAGGCATATGTGATTATGATGGCGAAGCTCTTATTACTAGAAAGGACGACAACGAAGAAACTGTTAAGAACAGAATCGATGTTTACGACAAAGAAACAAAGCCTTTAGTAGACTTCTATACAGCTGAAGGCATAATATTGAATATCGACGGAACTCTTTCTATTGATGAGACTTTTGAATCGATAAAATCAAAATTGGGTAGATAGGTGTAACGATGGAATCTACAAAAGATATTGTAGTAGGACAACTGGTTAAATCTAAATCCGGAAGAGATATGATGAGACTGTTTTTAGTATACGAAGTAGTTGACGATGAGCACGTGCTTTTAGTCGATGGAAAAGTAAGAAAGCTTGAAAAGCCTAAGCTTAAGAAGATCAAGCACTTAATCGTATATCATACAATAGTTGAAGACTTTCAAAAGAAAGTAGAAGAAAATTCAAAATTAACAAACAGTCAAATAAGAAAGTATCTAGAACCTTTCTTAATAGAAGAACATTAGGAGGACAAAATGGCTAAAAAAGACATTATAGAGCTTGAAGGAGTAGTAGTCGATGCACTACCAAACGCTATATTCAAGGTAAAACTTCAAAATGAACATATAATTACATGTCATATCTCTGGAAAGTTAAGAATGAACTATATAAGGATTTTACCCGGAGATACAGTAAATGTCGAGCTTTCTCCATATGACTTGGAGAGAGGTCGTATAACTTGGCGTAAGAAGTAAGGAGAGATAAAATGAAGGTAAGACCATCAGTTAAAAAAATTTGTGATAAATGCAAAATTATCAAAAGACACGGAAAAGTTATGGTAATTTGCGAAAATCCAAAACATAAACAAGTACAAGGTTAATAGGAGGTGTAGCTTAATGGCAAGAATTGCAGGTGTTGATATCCCTAGAGATAAAAGAGTTGAAATATCATTAACATATATCTATGGTATTGGTCTTTCAACTTCACAAAAAATATTAAGTGAATGTGGTATAGATCCAAACACAAGAGTTAAGGATCTTACAGAAGCAGAAGTAAACGAAATAAGAGACAAGATTGATCACATTAAGGTTGAAGGTGACCTAAGACGTGATGTTGCTCTAAACATAAAGAGACTTCGTGAAATAAACTCATACAGAGGAATTAGACATAAAAGAAATCTTCCAGTAAGAGGACAAAGAACAAAGACAAACGCTAGGACTAGAAAAGGCCCTAAGACAGCTAAAAAGTAAGGAGGTAGAAGTAAATGGCAGCAAATAAAGGTAGTAAAACTAAAACTAAAAGAAGAGTTAAAAAGAACATCGAAAAAGGCCAAGCTCACATTTCTTCATCATTCAACAACACAATGGTAACTATTTCCGATATGCAAGGAAATGTTTTATCTTGGGCTAGTGCTGGACAATTAGGCTTTAGAGGTTCTAGAAAGTCAACTCCATTCGCAGCACAAGAAGCAGCTGAAACAGCAGCTAAAAAAGCGATGGAACACGGTCTAAAAACTGTAGAAGTTTATGTAAAAGGACCAGGAGCTGGTAGAGAAGCAGCTATAAGAAGTCTGCAAGCAACAGGACTTGAAGTTAACATGATCAAAGATGTTACGCCTATACCTCATAACGGTTGCAGACCACCTAAGAGAAGAAGAGTATAATTTTGAATATACTTTTTTAGTCTAAGGAGGGGTTAATTGTGATTGAAATAGAAAAGCCACATGTGCAAGTACAAAGTGCTACAAGTGACGGAACTTATGTAAAGATGATTATAGAACCTCTTGAAAGAGGCTACGGAGAAACACTTGGTAACTCATTAAGAAGAGTACTTCTTTCCCTATTACCAGGTGCAGCTGTAAACAAAATCAAGATAGAAAACGTTTTACACGAATTTTCTACCATAGATGGAGTATTAGAAGACGTAAGCGAAATAATATTAAATATTAAGAGCTTAGTTTTAAAATACACAGGAGATGAGCCGCAAAAACTACTTATCGATCAAAAAGGACCGAAAGAAGTAACAGCAAAAGACATAATCGCATCACCTGAAGTTGAAGTAATAAATCCAGATCATCACATAGCAACTATAAATGAAGATGGAAAATTAAGTATTGAAATGGACCTTGTAAGAGGCAGAGGCTATGAACTAACAGATATATACAGAACTGGCGACGAAACAGAAGCAGAGATAGGCGTTATACCTATAGACGCATCCTTCTCCCCAGTAAAGAAAGTTAATATATCGATAGACAATACAAGAGTTGGACAAATAACAGACTTTGATAAATTAACACTCGAAGTATGGACTAACGGAACTATAAAAGCAGTAGAGGCTGTAAGTTACGCAGCAAAGATCATCACAGAACACATGGGACTACTTATGGAACTATCCGACGGTATCGAAGATGTTGAAGTTATGATCGACGTTCCTAACAAGAAGAAAGACAAAGCACTTGATATGCAAGTAGAAGAACTTGATCTTTCAGTTAGAAGCTACAACTGCTTGAAGAGAGCTAATATAAATACAGTTCAAGAGCTTGTTAACAAGACAGATTCAGAAATGATGAAAGTAAGAAACCTTGGAAAGAAATCACTTGAAGAGGTAAAGAATAAGCTTGCAGAACTCAACTTATTTTTAAAAGAAGAAGAATAGGAGGAAGCTTATGGCACAATACAGAAAATTAGGCCGTAGAACCGACCATAGAAATGCTATGCTTCGTAACTTGGTAACATCACTTATAAAAGAGGGAGAAATAAAGACTACAGTTACACGTGCAAAAGAAACTAAAAGAATGGTTGACAAGATGATCACTCTTGCTAAGAGAGGCGACATGCACGCAATCAGACAAGCACAAAGCTACATCTATGATAAGGAAGTAAGTAAAAAGTTATTTACAGAAATCGCGCCTAAGTACGCAGATAGACAAGGCGGCTATACAAGAATTTATAAACTTGAACCAAGAATTGGTGATGGCGCCGAAATCGCATTATTAAGATTAATATAATTAGATGTATATAAAGTGGGCTTGAGATAGTCCACTTTTTTACCGCAAAAATATAGAAATATGAAAGATTTAAATAGTAAAAGAATCGTTTCCACTTGGAAAGGCGGCAAAACAGAAGAGCTTTGCATAGTACCCGAGGACGCCTCCCTACAAGAGAGAAACTTCGACCTAAGGATATCATCCGCGACCATAGACCTAGAGCGCTCAGAGTTTTCAGACTTCACAGGCTATAGGCGCTACCTAATGAAACTCGAAGGCGATATCACACTTTTGATAGACGAGAAAAGCATCACCATAAAGGACGATGAGGCCTTTGAATTTATGGGAGACGAAAAAGTCAACTCCATAAGCAAAGAGCCTTCACGCGACTTCAACGTCATCATTAAAAAAGATAAAAAAGCAGATATATCCATAGAAGAGAATAAAAAACTTAATACAAATAAGGGAGAATATATATTCTCATTAGAAAAAGCTAAAATCAATGGCACAAATGTGGATAAATATGCATTATATGAAACAGAAGGCAATGATGAAACTATAGACCTAGAAGGCAAATTTATCTACATTAGATTACATCAATAGGAGAGCAAATATGAAAAAATATAAACAAATACTAGCGTTAGCACTAGTTTTAATGCTAACAATGACATTATTCGCATGCAATAAAGAAGACAATAAAGAAACAGAAGAAAAAACAGAAGCTATAGACAAAACAGAAAAGACAGAAGAGACAGAAACAGAAGAGACAGAAAGCGAAGCTACAGAAACAGCCAAACTTCCACAAGACGCACTAAGCGTAGAAATAAAAAAAGCAGAGGCACTAGACGAAAAATACGAAAATGCTTACGCATTACTAGATACAGCAGATGAAGCAAACAAGGCGAAGTACGATGAAATATATCCAAATGATCCGTATAAACTAGAGATAACACTAAAAGAAGCGGACCAGCCAAACAAGGCAAACTATCTAGGACTTCTAGAAAATTTAATCTATATGGACAGAAAATTAGACGAAGTTACAGAAGATAAGCCATATGATACAAACAGAAATAAAGGCGAGGCAGTTTTAACATATGTACTTTCAAACGAAGATGGCAAAGATCCAGTATTTTTCGAAAACAGAGATCTATATAATTTCTTAAAGCTTGATTTAGAAACAGGCGACAAACTAAGAATTAAAGATTGGTCACTATTAATCGATGAAGCAACACACGTAATCTTAGGATACAATCAAAAAGACAGATACGAATTAGGAAAAACATACGAAATTGACTACTTCGGCTCAAAGCTAAAAATTATGCCAGTTGGAGTAGCTAAAGAAGGCACAAGCTATGTCAATGGCAAGGGCGAAGAAATATCATTAGATAACACAATCATCGCTCCACTTAAATATGGCGACTCAAAAGAAATGCTTAACGAAGAACAATATAAAGAAATAATCGACAATGCATTGATATTATCACCAGAAGCAGATAAGGCAATGTATTTAGGTAATTATATTAGAGGCGCATACAAGGCAGTACACCTATCCGACTTAGTAAAATAAATTAATTAAGACACAAAAGCATGTGGGCTATATCTCACATGCTTTTTTATTGTCTACTACATTCTTATCATATCTCTTAGATATAGCTAATTAGCCTTTGCTCACACAATTTAGCATATTATATTGTTTTAATAATCATGGCAATGGGTAATTATACATAGGTGATTTTATGAATTTTGAATCTATTATTGATGATGCTATAAAGAATAATAAGGCGCTTCGTGGCTCTTTCTCGGGTCCTATCAAGAAGGACGGGTCCAAGGTGAAGATCAAGACCATAGTCATGAAGGGTGAGGCGCACTTACAGCTTGAAAAGTTCATTGACAAGAAGGCTTTTCACGAGAACATCGCCATGGGCGAGGCCAAGGCAAAGCTGGTCGCCTTAATGAATGAGTACAAGCAGCTCTTTATAACTATTGATGATGACTCTTATCAAGTTTTTAACAATAAAGGTAAGATCAAGGCCATAAGCACGAAGACTGAAAAAAAGGCGAAGGCGCTTAGCCATGATAATAAGAAAAACTACATAATTAACGAGGGTGACAAGGTCGACTTTCTTATCTACCTTGGGGTGATGAGCGAGGACGGCAAGGTCTATAATAAATACTTTGACAAGTTTAAGCAAATCAACAAGTATCTTGAGATTTTTGACAAGGCGCTTGACAAGATTGACACTTCGAAAAAGATACGCATCCTGGACTTCGGTTGCGGCAAGGCATATCTCACTTTTGCGGTTTATTATTACCTTAAGAATATCAGAAAAGTTGACTTTTACATCTAGGGTCTTGACCTAAAGGAAGACGTTGTTAACGATTTAAATAGGATTAAGGACGCTCTTCATTACGATGAAATAAATTTCGTATGTAAGGACATTAAGGACTACGACAAAAGTGATGACATCGACATCATGCTTACCTTGCACGCCTGTGATATAGCGACTGATATCGCTCTAAAGAAGGCGGTTGAATTAAACGCATCGCTTATACTATCTGTTCCGTGCTGCCAAAAGGAATTGTTCCCAAAAATCCATTCTGATGATTTAAATGGAGTTCTTAAGCACGGCATACTTAAGGAGAGGGTCGCAGCCATAGTCACTGACTCACTTAGAAGCCTTTACTTAGAAAAGAACGGATACAAATCAGAAATAATTGAGTTCATAGATATGGATCATACGCCAAAAAATCTTATGATAAGAGCCTTTAAAGACAAGGTAAATCCACTCGCTGAGGAAGAATACAATAAGATCAAAGATATATTCGGCTTAGAAAATATTTTCATAGAAGGTTAGAGAAATGATAGAGAAATTAATTTATTTTATAAATAGACCAAATAGAAACACGCGTGATCCGCTATTTAGAAAGAAGACAGGCTACTTCGTTTCAATCACAGGGATCATATTTAACATCTTACTGAGCGTAGCTAAGGTCATGATTGGCTTCTTCGTTCACTCCATCGCCATCATGGCGGACGCGGTAAATAACATCTTTGACACGATATCTTCGGTGGTGACTCTACTTGGCTTCAAGCTTTCGGAGAAGCCCGCGGACAGGGAGCACCCGTATGGACACGGCAGGATTGAGTACATATCAGGCCTACTCATATCCATCATCGTAATCATTATCGGTCTGCAATTTATCAAGTCATCAGTTTTAAGAATACTTAATCCGGATGTGGTTAAATTTGACAAACTTAGCTTCATCATCATGATTCTTTCAATACTTGTAAAGGTTTTCATAACCATACTGAATAAAAAAGCGGGAGAGATGATTGACTCTAAGGCGATGAAGGCAACTAGCATTGACTCGCTTGGCGACGTCTTTACGACTATGGTTGTCATAGTGCCGATGATTAGCTCCTTATTTACTGACGTTCAAATCGACGGCTACTTCGGCGTACTCGTTTCACTTATGATTATTAAGAATGGTATTGAGATGATAAAGGAAACTATTGGACCGATACTTGGTGAGGAGCCGGACAAGGACCTTATCGAAAAGATTTACAAGGACCTTGAGGCAGAACCATTGATTAAAAATGTTCACGATTTTCACGCCCATAACTATGGCCCTGACAATGTATATATCTCGCTTGATGTCGAGATGCCAGCTCACTTAACGATTGAGCAAGCGCATAATGTTATTGACAGCTGGGAGAGGACTCTTGAAGAAAAGTACAATATTAACATCATCATACACGTCGATCCATACATGGAAGAGGACGAGTGCACTGAGCTTTACAAGAAGCTTGTGAAGAGCGTTAGGGAGGACAAGAATGTCGTTGCACTACATGACTTTAGAGTACTGAATGGCAATTGCGGCAAGGACATAGTTTTACTGGATATAGTTCTTAACGATATGCACGGCAAGGACAAGGAAGCGCTTGCTGAGGCGATGAAAGAGCGTTTTGAAAGAGATGTTTCGAGTGAATATGACTATAGACTTAGAATAATACCGAATTTTACGAATATAGGGGATGAGTAAATGATACGAGACAAGATTATTGACTATATACGAAGCGGCGAGAAGGCTGAAAAGGACTTCGCTATAGGCTTTGAGATAGAAAATTTTATAGTGGACGAAAATAATAAGGCAATTACTTATTGGGATGACGGCGGTGTCAAGGACATACTTGAAGACTTAATCAAAATAGGCTACGAAGCAGTTTATGTCGATGATGTTTTGCTTGGCGCGACAAAGTGCGAGACAGCCATCAGTCTAGAGCCGGGCAGTCAATTTGAGCTATCTATAAAAAAGGCGTGGCATATAAAAGATCTTGAAGACGAGTACTTTAGACGCATGAAGGAGATAGAGGACATCGTTCAGAAGAGGGGCTACCATATTTTACAAAGAGGCTATCATGTGAAGACCAAGATAGACGAGATCAAGATACTGCCTAAGGAGCGCTACGATCTTATGTACAAGTACTTCAATGAGTCGGGCAGCATGGGCCACAATATGATGAAGGGCACAGCGGCTTCTCAATCTTCGATTGACTACAAAGACGAAGAGGACTTTAGACGCAAGATGAGAGTATGTAATGCACTCAGCCCAGTTTTCTACGCGATTTTCGAAAACGCAAACATTTTCGAGGGCGAGGCATATAAGGAAAACGGCTTAAGGATGACTATCTGGAAGAATACAGATAAGGAGCGCTGCAGCATAATCAAAGAGGCCTTTGACGATGATTTTTCTTACGCATCATATGCTGACTACATTGTAAATAGGCCTTGCATCTTCATTCATAAGGACGGCGAGGACATTTACACAGGACATACCAAGATTAAGGACATAGAAGGGATAGACGAGGAAGATAAGACCATCGTTGAACACGTTTTAAGCATGTTCTTCCCGGACACGCGCGCGAAGAAATATATCGAGATAAGGATGATGGACTCCGTTCAAATAGACTACTTACTTGGCTTAGTTGCTTTAATCAAGGCTACAAGCTATCAAAATTTGGATAAGGTCTATGAGATGATAAAGAATGTCACTTATGACGACACTCTTAAGGCGCTTGACTCCTTTAAGGAGAGCGGTATAAGAGGCAAATTAAAGGGCAGAAGCTTTTTAGATATAGCAAAAGATTTGATTTCACTTGCAAAGGCATCTTTGGGTAATGAAGCGCATTACTTAAACGCGCTAGAAGAAGTGATAGATTCAGGTAAATCGATAAGGGAGGTAAATTTTGAAAAATATGGATTATAATACCATTGGCAAAAGATACATTGACATAGTTAAAGAAGACCCTGAGAAATATTATAAAGATTATAAAAAACTATTAGATAAGGTGGCAAATTCGACGGCAAAGTACAAAGGCGAGCCGGTTCCTGCCATTTACCAGCCATTCTTCGTATCGGAAGAGGACGAAGAGACTTTTGAATACATCTCTGAGATGATGATGAGGATCTCGGACAAGGTGACTAAGGCTTACGTTGCCATATCATCTTTTAGAAATACTTTTGATTTTGATGACAAGATGAAGAGGCTCTTGATACACAAGCCGCTTCTGTCGACATTTGTGCCGATTTGCCGCTACGACATCTTTTATAAATCTTCGGGTGAATTCAAATTCTGTGAGCTAAATACTGATGGCTCCTCTGCCATGAACGAAGATAACGAGGTCGCTCCATTCATGCTTGAGCTTGAAGCGATGAAGGAGATGGAAAAGCGCTACGGCTATGAATTTTCTTACTACGAACTATTTGACTCGTGGGTAGATGAGTTTAAGGAGCTTTATACACAAACGACTGGCGAAGAAGATTTTAATCTAGCCATCGTCGATATCATGGAGAGCGCTTCGCATGAAGAGTTTGAGCGTTTTAAGAGAGCTTTCGAGAAGAAGGGTATCAAGACAATCATCTGCGACGCGAGAGATATCAAGCGCAAGGACGGCCACATATATGCAGGTGACTTCAGGATAGACGCTGTATATAGAAGGCTAGTTACTTTTGAAGCGGTGGAGCATTGGGACGAGATACAAGACTTTATTGACGGCTACCTAAACGATGAATTCGTGATGATAGGCTCATTCAAGAGTCAAGTTATGCACGACAAGAGGATATTCATCAAGCTATTCGAGGACCGCGTAAAGCGTTTCTTGTCAAAGGACGAGCTTGAATTTATTGAAAAACACATTCCATATACAGCGATGCTGACTAAAAAAACTGCGGACGAAGTGCTAAATAACAAGAACAAGTACATCATTAAACCGGTTGATAACAACGCATCAAAGGGCGTTTTCGTCGGCAAGGACCACTCGAAGAAGGACTTCGCCGCCATACTTAAGAAGTATGCTGATACTGGCTACATCTACCAAGAGTACATCGAGCCGTACAAGAGGGACGTCGTTTTATTTGACGAGGACGGAAAGCCAGTTGTGAAGAAGCTTAAGTCCATCGTCGGCCTATTTATATACAATAAAAAGTTCAAAGGGCTTTACACGCGCTATGGTGAAGAAAACATCATTTCGAGCTTGCACCAATATTATCTTGGTGTAAATATTAAGGTAAAGGAGTCTTAAGATGAAAAAGAAATTAATTTTGCTAATGACTATGCTAATGGCGGTGGCTATGCTACTTACAGGATGCAATAAAAATAAAACAGAAGAGCCAAAAGAAAATACTAGTAAAGAAAATACTAGCCAAGAAAATGGCGAAAAAGAAATGAGTGAAGAAGAGAAGAAAAATCTTGAATACGCTGAACTTGTTAAGAGGACTAAGGGCGTATCGGGCCTTGTAGAAGGGGATATTGTTACTCAATATGTAAAAATTGCTAAAGCAGAGGAAGAAGCTGATAAACTTACGCTACTACTATCATATGCCGAACTTGCTTACATCTATGAGGACCACGTTTTTACAAACACAGCTGGTATGCAAATGCCTCTAAAACTTGTTTATGAGAAGAAGGGTGATGACTACGAGCTAAAAGAAAAGATTAGCCCTGAAGATGGAGAGGGATATAATGATTCTTTACTCAAAATGGTGGACGGAGATAAAAAACTTGCTCAAGAGATTGCTAGTGATGCCATGATTGGTAGTTTTGGGGAAGTCATGAAAGACTTATACAAAAAGGCTGAAGAAGCAGGACTAAAAGATTTTACACTAGACCTTGACAATGTTCCTGGCTATCCAAAGGACGAGTCTTTATTCTTAGAAGACGTTCCAAACGTGCCTAAGAACAGCATAGTAATAGTTAATAAAGAAGAGTATGAAAAAGCAAAGAAAAACGAAGCAAATGAGAATTGGCCTCACGTAGAAGGCTTAGTCTACGATAAAGAAACAAAGATTGCGATAAAAGAAATTATTGACAACTTTACAAAATAGAATAAATATTTTAGCCTTGCCCATTGACAGGGCTAAAATATTTATTTAAAAGCTTGTATTTTTAGTGAGTTTAGGTTATAATATTAAATGAAGACAAACTAGAAAGGAAGTGCAAGATGAAAGAGTTAGAGCTACAAGTTATGAGATCAGAATCATCAAACGGCTTATACATAGAGCTTGGTCAAGGAGTTATTGACTTTACCAAGGCAATCAAGGCCAAGATATATTTATCAGTTGACGATAAAAAGGTAGAAGCAAGTATGATTAAATTCCCGAAGGATATATATGTAATACCGCTTAAAGAAAGACAGCTTAGAGTACTTAAGGTCGAAGAGGGTAAGACATATACTTTTAAAATTGAAAATAGAAGATAATAATAAATTACAAGGCAAAACTTAGATGTTTTGCCTTTTTGTTTTATATAGAAGCGTGATTTGTTTTATGCATGAATCGATTTTGGCAAAATAAAAAGGCCTCACACGCGTGAAGCCTTAGTCCAATGCTCTTATGTTTAGTTTGGTTGTGGAGCATCTACTGGACAAACGCTGTTGCATTGACCGCAGTCGATGCATTTGTCTTCGTCAATTATGTAGATATCGCCTTCTGATATAGCATCAACTGGACATTCTGGTAAACATTGTCCGCATGCTATACATTCTTCTGAAATTTTGTATGCCATTCATTATCCCTCCCTTGTATTTTTATTATAATTTATAAATATTCATTTGTCAAGTGATTAGTATCACATTATAAAGCTTTTGTAAAGATATAGCCAAATGACTGCCAGCGTCGGCATTATAGTCAGAAACTTAATCTTTTGCGTCTTATGTCTGAAGATTAGCATAGAGACTACACCTAGTGGCGCGCCGCCAATTGCTGCGAGACCCAAAAGCACCTTCTCAGGCGTTCTGTGCTTGTAATTGCCACTCGCCGCCTTGAATTTGTCGATGGCAAAGGCCAAAAAGCAAATTACGTTTATGCCGTAGAATAAATATTTAAGCATATTATCACCGCTAATTATATACCCAAAATTGTTTGTTTTTACTCAGAATAAATGATATAATACTTATAAGGAGGCTTTTATGGATCAAGTATCAGGCACAAATTTTTACATATATCAGGACAAGGACGACTTTTCTTTTGGGATAGACGCGGTCCTTTTATCTGATTTTGCTAAGGCTAAAAAGAATCACATCGACCTTTGCACTGGCAATGGCATAGTCGCTTTAAGGCTAGCATATTTATATAAAGATGCGAGTATTGTCGGAGCCGATATTGATCATAAGGCGATAGAACTTTTTAAGAAGTCCATAAGCATAAATAAGCTTGATGAAAGAGTCACAGCTATGGAAATGGATATAAGAGAAGTAGAAAAGTACTTCAAGAAAAATGCTTTTGATAGCCTCTCGGTTAATCCGCCTTATCTAAATCCCAAGGATAACATAGCCTCGGGCGATTACAAAAGGCAGGAGCTTTTACTAAACTTAGACGATATAGCAAGAGCCGCGAGCTATTTACTTAAGCCATATAGCAAAATCTACATGGTTCATAGACCAGCTAGACTTGTTGACATCATTTTGAGTTTTAAAAACTATGGCATTAACTTAAGAAGATTAAGAGCAGTAAAACCATTTGCAGAGAAAAAGGCTAATATGATTTTACTTGAGCTTGAAAAGTCTGAAAAAGTGGGCTTTGATTATATGAATGAGCTAGTCGTTTACAAAGCGGACGGCACTTACACAGAGGAAGTAAAGGAGATTTACAATGGAGCACAATAAAGGCACTTTATATATAGTCGCAACGCCCATAGGTAACTACGAGGACATCACTTTGCGTGCGCTTAACGTATTAAAGTCTGTTGACTACATTGCTTGCGAAGACACGAGGCACACGGGCGTTTTACT
>UQBO01000005.1 GCA_900539225.1 uncultured Eubacteriales bacterium | reverse complement strand
CCCCAGTTAGACTGGGGGTTCAGTTTAGCTTTAGCGGTGATAAACAAACAAAAAACCTCCCTATTTGATATAATATAATTGTAATCTGTCAATTGCAATATAAAAATCAAAAAAGGGAGGAATTAAAAATGTCATTGAATGACACACATAGTTTATCACATACAAAATGGAATTGCAAATATCACATAGTGTTTGCTCCTAAGTATAGAAGGAAAGAATTTTATGGCGGTAAAAGACTTGAAATAGGACAAATTTTAAGAGAATTATGTAGTTGGAAAGAAGTAAACATAATAGAGGCAGAAGTTTGCCCGGATCATGTACACATGTTGGTAGAAATACCACCCAAATTAGCTATATCAAGTTTCATGGGATTCTTAAAAGGAAAAAGCAGTATAATGATTTATGAAAAATGGGGCAATTTAAAATATAAGTACAGAGGACGTCAATTTTGGTGTCGAGGCTATTATGTAGATACAGCAGGAAAAAATACTAAAAAGATACAAGAGTATATATGCAATCAACTTAAAGAAGATTTTACAAAAGATCAAATAAGTCTAAAAGAATATATAGACCCATTCACTGGAGAAAAGACAAATAAGTAAAAAGAAGTAAAGAGGCGCTTTAGCGTCAGTTGAGAAAGTAGTGCAAGTGGTAGACTTTCAACGTGCACAAGGTGCACAGCAGGTAAAAGCCCCTTGCAGGGGCAGAGCAAACCACCGGCTACGCCGGTGGTTATGATTGCGTGTAAAACTATTTTTATGGAAATGGATTTGCGAGCGACACAATTTTTGCGAATGTGTTTCTGAACCCATTACTATTAAAATAGTTTAGCTAACGCTCGTCATATGCCTAACGCTCGTCATATGCCTAATGCTCGTCATGTGCCTAACGCCCGTCATATGTTATGCTATTGGCATGGCGAGTGCATTTCCATTGGCATAAGTATTTCTGTTTTCGAAAAAAATTTACTACTAAAGATGTATTTTTTATCAAAAGCCTTGTATTATTAAATTGATAGTGGTATAATATATAAAAGAGCTTTAATTAGGTAGAGCATATCGCAGCTAACACGAATCTGTGAGAAATTAGTAGACCGATTCTAAATCAGCGAGTGTATAAAGCAATATCATACATACTAGCTCTTAAACTATAGCTAGGACTACTTTGGCCCTAAGCACACGCAGAAATGCAAGGAGGTTTTTATGAAGAAGTTTATTTCACTTATCTTGGCACTAGCGCTTATTATGACAGTACTTACTGGCTGCGCTGGTGGCAACAAATCAACTGGCGAAAAGAAAGGCGACAAGGACACTCTTGTAATCGCTAATGACTCAGATGCTATATCTCTAGACCCTATGGGCACTAACGATAACGCATCATCAAAAGTATTAGTTCAAATCTATGAAGGTCTATTCGAACTAAATGATAAGGCTGAAGAAGTTCCTTTACTAGCTGAAAGCTACGACAAGGTTTCTGATACTGAATACGTTTTCCACTTAAGAAAGGGAGTTAAATTCCATAACGGAGACGAAATGAAGGCATCAGACGTTGTATTCTCATTGAAGCGTGCGTGTAAAGCACCTAACGTTAAGCACTTGTTTAACACTATCGATGAAGACTCTATTAAGGCTGACGATGATTACACTGTAAGATTCAATCTTAAGTTCCCTTATCCTGGTATCATTGCATCACTAATGCACCCAGGTGGATCAATCCTTTGCCAAAAAGAAGTTGAAGCAGCTGGAGACAGCTACGGTACTTCTACTGATAAGGTTTGCGGTACAGGTCCATTTAAGCTTGATGAATGGTCTAAGGCTAACGCTATCAAATTAAGCAGATTCGAAGATTATTACGGAGAAAAAGCTAAGATGGCTAAAGTTGAAATGAAGATTATACCTGAACCAACTAACAGACTTGTTGAACTTCAAACTGGTGGAGCTGACATAATCTATGAACTTCAACCACTAGATGTTGAAAAAGTTGAAAAAGATGAAAATCTTGTTATGTTAAAATCTGATGACTATGGTACTACTTATCTAGGATTTAACACTCAAAAGGCACCTTTTGATGATCCAAAGGTACGTCAAGCTATAGCATACGCTATTGACATAGACGATATCATTCCAAAGGTTTGGCTAGGTCTTGGTAAGACAGCTACTAACTCAATGCCACCAACTCTTGTTTACTCAATTGGTGATGAAACAAAAGCTAAATCAAGAGACATTGAAAAAGCAAAAGCATTACTAGCTGAAGCTGGTTACCCTAATGGTTTTGATACAACTATATCTACAAACGAAAGAAAACAACGTGTGGATATGGCTACTATAATCAAAGAACAACTTAAAGATGTTGGTATAAACGTAACTATCAACGTTATGGAATGGTCTGCATTTAACGATGTATTAAAGAACGCTAAACAAGATATGTTCGAAATCGCTTGGATTTCTGATACTCCAGACCCAGACGCTTTCTTGTTCCCATGCTTCCACTCAAGTGCAAAAGGCGAAGGCGGTAACTACTGCTGGTTAGAAGATCCAGAAATGGATAAGATGCTTGATGATGCAAGACAAGAACTTGATGAAACAAAGAGAGGCGAAATCTATAGAAAAGCTCAAGAATATATTCTTGACAATCAAATTTGGATTCCTGAATATTGGTCAGAATTAACTGTAGCAACATCTAAGAATGTTGAAGGTTTTGAAATGAACCACTTTGGTTTCTATAAATTAAATAAGGTAAACGTAAAATAGTTAAATAATACAATAAGTGAAGGGGGAGGAGGATATCTTCCCCCTAACACATAGTTCATTTATATCGGAGGCATTATGTTAAAATATGTTATTAAAAGAATCCTCTATTTAATACCTGTTATTTTATTGGTAAGTCTCTTCGTTTTCTGGTTATTATACATAACACCTGGAGACCCTGCCCGTAATATTCTAGGCCCATCGGCCACAGAACAACAAGTAGCAGAACTTAGAGAAGAACTTGGCTTAAACGATCCATTTTTCACGCAATTTGGTAGATACATATCTAACCTAGTATTTAAAGGTGACTTAGGCCGTAGTTACAGAACAAGAATGCCTGTAGTTCAAGAAATTGGCAACAGAGCAGGCGCAACTATTAGACTAGCATTTTTAGCTATAACATTCGCAGTTTTACTAGGTATACCTATAGGTATTATATCCGCGGTAAAACAATATAGTATTTTTGATAACTTGACAATGATATTCGCCCTTATAGGTATATCAATGCCAGTATTCTGGCTGGGTCTACTACTCATCATGCTATTTAGTGTGCAACTTGGCTGGCTACCAGCATCAGGCTTTGATACGCCTGCCCAATGGGTTTTACCAGCGATAGCACTAGGAGCTCAATCTGTTTCAGTTATTACTAGACAAACAAGAAGCTCCATGCTTGAAGTAATTAGACAAGACTACATTAGAACTGCTAAGGCAAAAGGTCAAGAACAAAAGGTCATCATTAGGAAGCACGCTTTAGCAAACGCTCTAATCCCTATCACTACTGTTATAGGTACACAATTCGGACAACTTATGGGCGGTGCTCTAATGACTGAAGTTATATTTAGTATACCTGGCATAGGCAGACTTATGGTAGATTCAATCAAGATGAGAGACATACCTCTTGTTATGGGATGTGTATTATTCGTTGCAGTTACATTTGCTCTTGTAAATCTAATTGTCGACATACTATATACATTCATAGACCCAAGAGTTAAGAGTCAATATATGTAGGTGAATGATATGGCAGAAAAAAATATGAAAAAAGAGCAATCAATAAGAAAATCAAAAAGACAAACAGGTTTTAGTGAAGTTTTAAAAAGAATGAAGAGAAACAAACTTGCTATGGTAGGTCTAGTTATACTTATCTTGCTTGTTTTGGTAGCGATATTCGCAGATGTTGTTGCCCCATATACTTTCAATGACATGGTTGGCCCAACTTATCAAACACCAAACTCTGAATTTATCTTCGGAACAGACCACTTAGGACGTGATATATTCTCTCGTGTCGTTTATGGTTCTAGAATTAGTTTGAAAGTCGGATTTATCTCCGTATCCATCGCCTTAGTATTCGGTGTAACACTAGGCGCTGTAACTGGTTACTACGGCGGTAAAGTCGACACTATAATCATGAGATTCATAGACGTGCTTCAAGCTATACCAGATATACTTTTAGCTATAGCAATCATGAGCGCACTAGGCACTGGCCTTGGTAACTTGATGATAGCCGTTGGTATAGCCTCGGTTCCAGCATATGCCAGAATCGTTAGAAGCTCTGTTTTAACTATAAAAGATAACGAATTTGTTGAAGCAGCAAAGGCCAATGGTTCTAGCGACTTTAGAATTATCTTTAAGCATATAATTCCAAACTGTATGGCACCTATCATCGTTCAAGCGACTCTAGGTGTTGCTTACGCAATCATTAATGCGGCAGGTCTATCCTTCATAGGACTTGGACTTGAACCACCTACACCAGAGTGGGGCGCTATGCTATCGGACGGTCGTTCATATATCATGGACTTCCCACACATCACATTGTTCCCAGGTTTAGCCATCGTTATTACCATCTTTGCTCTTAACGTTATGGGCGATGGTCTTAGAGATGCACTTGACCCTAAGCTTAAGAGGTAGGAGGTTACTATGGAAAAAGGAAATTTACTTAATATAAGAGACCTATCTGTTGAGTTCAATACAGATTCGGGTGTTGTTAAAGCCGTTAATGGCATGAACTTGTCTCTAAACAAAAAGGAGACTCTTGGCCTTGTTGGAGAAACAGGTGCCGGCAAGACTACTACTGCTCTTGCAATACTTAACCTAGTACCTGATCCACCTGGAATTATTAGCTCAGGTGAGATTGAGTTCGATGGTAAGGATATATTAAAAACTAAAGAAAAAGACATGAGAAAGATTAGAGGGGAAAAGATCTCCATGATCTTCCAAGACCCAATGACAAGTCTTAACCCTGTTATGACTATAGGTAAGCAAATAGAAGAAGTTCTTGCTCTTCACACTAAGCTTGATAAGAACGGCAGAAAAGAAAAGACTCTTGAAATGCTTGACCTAGTAGGTATCAGACGCGAAAGAGTTAATGACTATCCTCATCAACTTTCTGGTGGTATGAAGCAAAGAATCGTTATTGCGATGGCTCTTGCTTGTAACCCAGAAATAATCATTGCGGACGAGCCAACAACTGCTCTAGACGTTACTATTCAAGCTCAAGTTATGGAGCTAATGAAGGAGCTTAAGAGCAAGTTTGATACATCCATCATCATGATTACTCACGACTTAGGTGTTATCGCTGAAATTGCTGATAAGGTAGCGGTTGTTTACGCTGGAGAAGTTGTTGAAAGCGGTACTACTAAGGATATATACACTGACAAGAAGCATCCATACACTGTCGGACTTTTCTCGTCAATACCAAAGCTAACTGGTGACGTTGAAAGACTTCAAGTTATTCCAGGAATGACACCAGACCCAACAAATTTACCTACTGGATGTAAGTTCCACCCAAGATGCACTAAGTGCATGGAAATGTGCAAAACAAACGAACCACCGGTTTATGAAGTAAGCCCAGGTCACTTTGTTAAGTGCTTCTTATACAAGGACGGAGCTATGGGTATAGACGGCTCTAAGAATGAAGCTAGCGAAGAAACAGCTTCTGAATCAGAAGAAAAGTAGAGGAGGAAAGTTATGAGCGAAAATTTCATTGAAGTAAAACATTTATGTAAGTACTTTCCGACTAAGAAGGGCGTTCTACATGCAGTTGAAGACCTTAACTTTGAGATAAAAAAGGGAGAAACACTTGGTCTAGTAGGTGAATCAGGCTGTGGTAAGTCAACAGCTGGTCGTGCAATCATCAGATTACATGAGCCAACAAGCGGAGAAATATGGTTTAACGGCGAAGATATCATGAACCGTAAGACTAAAAAGGAAATGCATCAATTAAGACGCGAAATGCAAATCGTCTTCCAAGACCCATATTCATCACTAAACCCAAGACTTAACACATTTGACTTGATTGCAGACGCACTTTATGTAAACAAAATTTACGATAGTAAGAAAGAAATAGAAAAAGTTGTTCTTGAAATGATGGAAACAGTAGGTCTTGAGAAGAGACTTATGAACTCCTACCCACACGAACTAGATGGTGGTAGAAGACAAAGAATAGGTATCGCAAGAGCCTTAGTAATGAGACCTGAGTTTATAGTACTTGATGAACCAGTATCAGCACTTGACGTATCAATTCAAGCCCAAGTACTAAATCTTCTTCAAGACATACAAAAAGAAAAGGGACTAACATACTTATTTATATCACATGACCTTTCAGTTGTTCGTCACCTTTCAGACAGAGTCGCAGTAATGTATCTTGGACGTATGGTTGAATTAGCAGATTACAAGCAAATATTTGAAAACACATTACATCCATACACAAAGGCACTTCTATCAGCAATACCAGTACCTGAGTATAACTACAAACAAGAAAGAATCATACTAAAAGGCGACGTACCAAGCCCAATAGATCCACCAGACAGATGCGTTTTCTACGGCAGATGTCCGATGAGAGATGAAGGCGTTTGCAATGGTCCTCATCCTACTCTAAAAGAAGTAGAACCGGGACACTATGTAGCCTGTCATTTAGTAAAATAAAAATTTAAGATCTAATTTAAATAAATTAGTGACTACAAAAGCAGATGCATCTTAGGTGCATCTGCTTCTTTATGTCTTAGAGCACAAAAAAGGAGCTAGATAAAACTAACTCCATAAATCAAAATCTATTTGTGTTTCTTTACATAATCTAAGACAAAGTCCTTAAATCTCTTACCAAGTGGGCTAAGCGGCTTTTCTCTGTGATACAAGAAGTAGAAGTCTCTTGAGAAATCCACGCCTTTTATCTTAAGGTACTTAAATCTCTTTTCCTTAATATCTCTTTCGATTGCAATCTCATTCATGAAGCTAAGACCGACGCCCTTGCTTACTAAGGACTTGATCGCTTCATTGTCATCGCATGTGCCGACTATCCTAAGCTTTCTCGCGTCCTTCGAGCTTTGATATATAGCGTTGATTATCGTTTCGAGCGAGGCAGAACCATACTCCCTAAGAATAAAGTTTTCATCGAGTATGTCTTCAAACTTAATCGTATCACCATTCTCAAGGTTTTCAAACTTATCATTTGGCACTATAAGTACGCTTGTGTCCTTAACGAGTTTAACAAAATCAAGCTTGGGGTTGTCATTCATCTTGCCGACGATGGCAAAGTCATTCTCATAAGTAAGAATGCGCTTGATAGCTTCCTTCGAGTCACTTCCTTGCAGTGAAAAACTGATTTTCGGGTGCTCTTCAAGGAAAGACTTAATTAAATCAGGAAGGATGTACTCTCTAGGGATGGAGCTCGACAAAATGCTTATCTTACCCTGCAGACCTTGGTCGTAGGCGTCAATCTCATACTTAGCATTGTTGATCTGATCGATAATCTTCTCCGCATGCTCGTACAAAATTTGGCCTGTCGGCGTAATTCGAAACAGCCTACCGCTTCTGTCAATAAGTTCACTTCCGACCTCTTTTTCAAGAGCGGTGATGTGATTTGAGACAGTTGGCTGAGTTATAAAAAGCTTTTCTGCAGCTTTCGAGAAACTTTCTAGCCTAACGACTTCAACAAAAGTTTCTATTTGTCTGATATCCATTTTCTTCCCTCCTATATATAAAGATATTTTATCACAAGTATTGATTTTTTTCAAGCTAAATATATAAATATTACGATTTTTCAAATAATATTTATGCGAAACTTGACGTAAGAACAATTATGTTTTAAAATATCTTTGAAGAATAAAATTTATAGGATAAATATATAAGAGGACGTAAATGAAGCATAGTTTTTATAGCAATATCAAATTTTTAATTAAAAATTGGTTTAAGAAAGATAGTTTTGGAACTATCCTTGTGTTTTTTGTCGGCTATTGTTACAATAATAATACCGCTTTTCGATGCGTACATACTTAAAACGATAACAGCAGCGATTATCGAAGGTCTTGACGCTGAACAATTTATCTTAAGTTTAATCAGTCTATTTATTTTTTACATTTTATTAAAAATTTTAAACACCTGGATGGATACTAGAAATGATTTTTTCCAAACTAAGGTTAGTATGCTCTACGGCGTAGACCTTATCTCTGCTCTTATGGATAAGGATCTACTTGATTTTAAAACAGCAGAGCAAAAATCTTTGTTTGAAAGGTCGAAGTCCTTTGCTTTTGAAGGAGAACAAGCTGATGGCGCTTGGTCGGCGATTAGACTTTCTAAGCTTATCACATCTTTTTTAGGTTTTTTCGCTTATGCAATTATTTTTTCTTTTCTTAGCTATAAATTAGTTTTAATTATCTTAATTTCAGCACTTGTCACAGCCTATTTCCAAGATAGGCTTATGCTTTATGGAGACAAAATCACTGACGATATGGCTCAGGAAGAGTCAAGGCACTACTATATGTATAAAGTTTCTTTAGACGATGGCGCACAAAAAGAGATTCGCTTAAACAATGCTCTTTCATGGTTAGTCTATCACCTAGATAAGATATCAAAAGCATATTACTCGCTTCTTCGCGGATGGACTAAAAAAGCTAATCGAGTCTCTTTAGTCGAAGGCATCTTTGGCTTCATCAGAGACTTATTTACCTACGTTTTACTTACAAAGAGCGTTCTTAATGGAGAGATAAGTGCAGCGAATTTTATATTTTATCTAAGCTTAGTACTTGGTTTTTCAGAGTGGCTAAATAATTTCTCGGGTCATATAAGGTCGCTTAGGAGAATTTCTCTTGTTTGCGACAAGTACAGGACTTTTGTTCAAGACAAGGCAAATCTTAATACTGAAAAAATTATATTAAAGTCAATAGATGAGATAAAACTAGAAGATGTTTCTTTTGCGTATGATGAGGATAACGAAATTTTAAAGAATATTAATCTTACTATCAAAAAAGGTGAGTCAATCGCCATAGTTGGGGAGAATGGCGCTGGCAAAACAACTCTTATTAAGCTTATTACAAAGCTTTTTGATGCTAGCAGCGGCAGGATTTTAATCAATGGCATCGATATTGATCTTTACGATAAAAAGTCTATTTACAAGAGGATAAGCGCTCTCTTCCAAGATTACTTTTTGATGCCGACTACGCTTATTAATAATTTGGACGATAAGCAGCAAGATAGGGTTCAGGCAGAAAAGTTTATTGATGAGATGGGTTTAAGTAATAGAGTTACTTCACTAGAAAACGGCTTGGATACTGAGCTAATAAATATCGAAGATAATAAGATAGAAGGTTTTTCTGGCGGCGAAACACAAAAGCTTTTATTCATCAAATCTCTTATGAAAGATAGCGACTTATTGATACTTGATGAACCAACATCAGCTTTAGATCCGATTGCTGAAGAAAAACTTTATCTAAAGTACAAAGACTTTACTAAGGACAAGATGGCGATATTTATCTCACACAGAATTACATCAACGAGGTTCTGTGACAGAATTATTTATTTAGATGACAAAAGTATTGCCGAAGTGGGAACTTATGATGAGCTTATGAACTTAGGCGGAAAATACAAAGCTATGTTTGATATGCAAGCTAAGTATTATAAGGAGAATGAAAATGAAGAAGCAAGTTTATAAAGACATCTGCAAAATTAAAAAAAGTATATTGCCAATAGTTTTTCTAAATGCTTTATTGTGTGCAGCTGAGCCTTTTATCTTTGTCTACATATCTGGCTACTTACTAAAATTTATAATCGAAGCTAGAGAAATTAGCTTTATAATAAAATTTTCTGTGGCAGCAGCGGCAATATCCTTTGCACTTCACTATATTAAAAACATCACTGAAAACTATAAGTTAGAGTACGGCGACTATTTAAATACTAATGAAAAAAATATTCTTATTAAAAAATTGTTTTCGCTAGATTTTAAGGACCTTGAAGCTAAAGATACAAAGGACAAAATTTTAAGACACAAAGAGGAAAGTGATGGCATGAGCACCATTTACATGGAAGCAATGTATCAATTTTATAATTTTACTGTTAATTTACTCAGCATTATTATAGCAATAGTATCATTAATTAGCTTTTATCCAGCACTTTCAAAATCTGTAGATATTAAAGTTTTTGGCTCAAAATATTTTCCTTTATTAATAATATTCTTAATGCTAGTAATTATTTATGCGTTAATCAATTTTAGGAAGAAGGCAGAAGAAAAGAACGAAATTGATAGAGAGGCCTATGCGAAAAAATACAAGATTTACGATTATTACATGAGGTTACTCTCTGATTACGAGTCGTTAAAGCAGATTAAAATTTACGATGAGAAAGCTTTTATACTTGATGATATAAATGAGAATTTTGTAAAGAGCGGTCTTGGTTTAAGAAAGAAAATTGCAAGAAGAACTGGTTTTAGCGAAGGCATGGATGATTTTTTGCTATCGACGCTTGGAATCTTGTTCTTAATTATGCTTGCCATTAAGGCAAAAGGCGGCCTCTTTGGCGTAGACAAGCTTATAATATACTATGGTGCTTTTAAAGCACTTTGTGAAGCAGCAAAGGAGCTTATCAAAACTATTGGTGAAGAAAAAGCTCTTGAGCCTAAAATAGCGATTTTGTATGATATACTTAATTTGAAATCTGATAAAAAATTTGAAGTAAAGGAAAAAGATTTTACAGAGACTTTGATTAGTGTAAAGAATTTAAGCTTTTCCTATCCAGATTCAAAAATTACTCAGCTAAAAAATCTTAATCTTGAAATAAGGCGAGGCGAAAAAAATTGCAATAGTTGGAGAAAATGGTTCAGGTAAAACGACTTTTGTAAATTTGCTAACAGGTTTATACAAAGCAAATGAAGGTAGCCTTCTTATTGATGGCGAAGTGCCTTCACTTGATTTTACTGCGAAAAATATTGGCGTGGTGAGTCAAGACTTTTATCTATTTTCATTTAAGCTTGGAGAAAATATTGCCACAAGTGAAAATTATAATGCTGATGAGTGCGAAAGAGTTTTAAAGCTTGCTAATTTTGAAAAAGCTTATGACTTAGAACAATATATATACACAGACATTGATGAAGACGGTGTGGATATCTCTGGCGGTGAAAGCCAAAAAATTGCACTAGCAAGAGCTCTTTACAATGATAAGGATATCTTGATATTTGACGAGCCGACATCAAAACTTGATCCAAAGTCTGAGATGAAAATTTTCGAGAGCTTCAATGAGGCAGCTAAGGGTAAGACAGTCATATTCATTTCTCACAGGATGAGCGCTTGTAAATTTGCAGACAGAGTTATTTTATTCCACGACGGCAAGATTATAGATAGCG
This sequence comes from uncultured Eubacteriales bacterium, assembly GCA_900539225.1. Taxonomy (GTDB): domain Bacteria; phylum Bacillota; class Clostridia; order Tissierellales; family Peptoniphilaceae; genus Fenollaria. The sequence goes on along the minus strand of UQBO01000005.1, from coordinate 86,914 downwards.
CACCACATGAAGAATTATTAAAACGAAATGAAAAGTACAAGGAAATGTGGAGTGCACAAGCAAAATATTTTAATTAATTTATATAAGTGATTAAGCAAGTCTTAGTCACTTTTTCATTGCTATTTTCACGGCTTTATAATATAATAGAAGTGGTGAGGTTTATGATTTATTTAGATAATTGTGCAACAACAAAAGTATATAAAGAGGCGATGGATGCGGCGCTTCATGCGTTTGAAGAAACTTATGCGAATCCATCGAGCATACATAAGGCAGGCTTTTTACTAAGAAATGACTTTGAAGAGTCGAGGAGCGTCATCAAAAATTTTCTTAATATCAAGTCTGGCGAAATCATTTTTACGTCTTGCGCAAGTGAGGCGAACAACATTATTGTAAATTCGATTAAGGATATAAAGAAGAAGAAAATTTTGACTACGGCGGTCGAGCATCAAGCGATGAACAAGCCTATCGATAATTTAATTGCAAATGGTTTTGAAGTGATTAAAATTCATCCGAAGGAAGGACAAATCACTTTAGATGATGTTCTAGCTAAGCTTGATAATGGATTTGGCTTTGTTTCACTTATGCATGTCAACAACGAAGTGGGCAGCATCATAGACGTAGAAAGCATTTCTCGTGAAGTAAAGAGACTTTACCCAGATATAATTTTTGCGACTGACGCGGTTCAAGCCTTTGGCAAGCTTCGTATTGACCTAAGCGAAGGCAATATCGATTTTCTTTCTATGTCAGGTCACAAGGTTCACGCGCCTAAGGGCATTGGCTGTTTATACGCTCGTGATAATAACTTAGTTAAGCCGCTTATCTATGGCGGCGAGCAAGAATTTTCTCTAAGAGCAGGTACTGAAAATGTTCCGGGTGTTTTAGCTCTTGCTGAAGCTGTTAAAATTTTGGATAAAAATCTTGAAAATAATTATAAATATGTAAATAATTTAAAAAATAAAATGATAGAGAGCCTAAAGGAGCTTGACGGCGTTCACTTTCATTCAGAGGGCGAGGGCTATTCGCCATATGTTTTGTCAGTTGCCTTTGATAATATCAAGGCCGAGGTCTTGGTACACATCTTAGAGCAAGATGAGATCTACATATCGACGTCATCTGCTTGCTCATCGAAACAAAAAAAGCACAGGAGAGTTTTAGAGGGCTATGGATATGGCGAAAAAGAGGCTGAAGAGACGGTAAGAATTTCATTTTCTGAGATGAATACTGAAGAAGAGGTCTTAAAGGCGGCGGAACTCATTAAAAAAGCGGTTAAATTTATTAGGAGTGTAAAGAAATGATGACGGATAAAGTATATTTGATAATCAGTGAGGGCGAGATGCACCTAAAGGGCGGCAATAGAAGGTACTTCGAGCAAAAACTTATCTCAAACATCGATAAGAACATGAAGGACATCGGCTACGACAGCCTTTATAATGATATCGGCAAGATTATTATTGAGATAGACGATGCAAAATCTGAAAAAGCAATTGAAGCCTTAAAAAAGGTCTTCGGAATTGTTTGGATCAGAAAGGCTTATAGATGTGAAAAAGATATCGAAGTGATCAGGCGCCTCGCTATTGACCTAGTGAAGGAAAAGGATTTAAAAGGCACGTTCAAGGCAGCATCAACAAGAGCGGACAAGAAGTTCCCGCTTAATTCTATGGAGCTATCAAGGGATATAGGAGCTGCCATACTCACAAATACGGACGGACTAAAAGTTGACGTGCATACGCCCGAACATGAAGTTTACGTTGATATAAGGAAGTTTGCCTACGTTTCAGTAGAAAAGCACAAGGCGCTTGGCGGCATGCCAAAGGCGACCAACGGCAAGGCACTTTGCCTATTATCAGGCGGTATAGACAGTCCAGTCGCTCTATATATGATGGCGAAGCGCGGCGTTAAGGTCGACGCGATACATTTTCACTCATATCCATTTACCTCGCTTCAAGCGCTTGACAAGGTTAAAGGCCTTAGAGACATAGTCTCTAGCTACACTGGTGATATAAAATTATATTCATATAACATGCTTGACGCATACACAGCCATAAATCAAAATATGAACGTTTCGTACACAACGGTTGTTTCAAGAAGGATAATGATGCGCGTTGCGAAAAAGCTCGCTCATGACAAGGGTTACGACGCCATCATTACAGGGGAGAATATTGGTCAAGTCGCGTCTCAGACAATGTATGGCATTAAAGCGATAGAAGATGCGACAGACATGGTCATCTTTAGACCGCTCATAGCTTTCGATAAACTTGACATCATTGACATAGCGAAAAAGATAGGCACTTATGAAAAATCGATAGAGCCATTCGATGACTGCTGCTCAGTATTTTCGCCCGACCATCCACAAACGAGACCACTAATCGCTGATGTTAAATGCGAAGAAGAAAAGGTAGATATAGACGCAATTGTAGAAGATATTTATAAAAAAGGAGAATTACTATGAAGATAAGTTTTTTAGGCGCGGCACAAGAAGTAACCGGCTCCAACTATTTGCTTGAAGCCTGTGGTAAGAAGATAGTCATAGACTGTGGCATGTTTCAAGGCAGTAATGACCTTGAAGAGCTGAACAAAAGGCCCTTTGACTACAATGTAAGGGACATTGACAAGGTTTTAATCACTCACGCACACATCGATCACATAGGAAGGCTACCGAAGATGGTCAAGGACGGCTACGACGGCGAAGTCATCATGACTAAGGCGACTATGGACCTAGCGCCAGTCATGCTCTACGATTCAGCCAAGATTGGTATGCAAGACGCTGAGACTGAGACTAAGAAGAATCTTCGTCAAGGCCTTGACCCAGTTGAGCCGCTTTACACAGACGTAGACGTTGACGAGACCATAAAGCTTTTAAGGGGCTACGCTTATGGTGAAGAAGTAGAGCTCTTTGATGGGATCAAAATCATCTTTAGAGATGCAGGTCATATACTTGGCTCAGCCATTTTAGAAGTTTACATAAATGAAGATGGTAAAGAGACTAAACTTGTATTTTCTGGTGACCTTGGTATGCCGGACAGGCCTCTACTAAAGGATCCGACATTTATCAAGGACGCTGACTATGTCATTATGGAATCAACTTATGGCAATCGTAATCACGAAAAACTTATGGACAGCACCCAAAAGCTTATTGATATTATAGATAAGACTGTTGCCAGAGGCGGAACCGTTCTAATACCAAGCTTTGCAGTTGGTAGGAGCCAAGAACTTATATATTTACTTAACAAAGAGTTCGAGAAGAGAAAGAATCAAAACGTAAGAGTTTTTCTTGATTCGCCGATGGCGGTTGACGCGACAGAAGTATTTATGCGTAACTACGATATTTTGGATGAGGATACACAAAAGCTATTAAAGTCGGGCGACGACCCGCTTATGTTTAAGCACTTAAAGTACATCCGTGAAACAGAGGACTCGAAGGCGCTTAATGTGGACGAGGCGCCAAAGGTCATCATCGCATCATCAGGCATGATGACAGCAGGCAGAATAAGGCATCACTTAAAGAACTGTCTTTGGGATAAGAGGAATTCACTTATCATAGTTGGCTACCAAGCAGAAGGCTCCTTAGGCCGCATCATTCTTAATGGTGTGAGAAGAGTTAAGCTCTTTGGTCAAATGGTGGACGTGGGTCTAGAAGTTTATGACTTACAAGGTTTTTCTGCACATGCTGATCAAAATATGCTATTAAAATGGCTAGATGCTTATGAAAGAAAGCCTAAGAAAGTTTTCTTGGTTCATGGCGAGAGCGATGCACAAGAAATTTTAAAGCAAAAGATAGCTAGAGACCAAGGCCTTGAGGTTTACGCACCAAAGCTTGGCGAAAGCGCAAGGATAGATGTTCATAAGAACAAGCTCGCTGGTGAAGAAGAGCTTAAGAAGAGCTTTGACAATCTATTAGCCGCTTTCTCAAACATAGTTATGAGCTCAAATAAATTATATACGAAGGAACACTTAAAGAAGAGTAAGAAGCTTAAGGACGCACTTGACGAGGCAGAGCTTGCCTTAGTTAACGTCAATAAGGAGCTTAACTCGTAGGAGGAGAAAAATGAAGTACACAAAAACACTGAAGCGCCTGCTTGGGGACGCTATTAGAACAGACAGGAAGATGATTTTATACATCTTATTTGCCTGCATCTTAGGGGCCTTTGCTCCACTAGTTTTATCACTAATGCCTAAGCTAATAGTTGGAGTCGTAGAAAATCCTGGTACAGACGCGATTAGAAGGATTTTACTAATCTCACTTGGCTTTTTTGTCTTGGAGTTCTTAGTTGAGGGCGTGAGCCTTTACTGCTCAAATCAAGTAATAGTAGTAGCTAACAAAACAAGATTTGAGCTAATGAATGAGCAAAATAAAAAGATGGCGTCTGTCGACTATAAATACATAAGTGACAGATCTATCTTTAAAATGTATGGCATGGCATTTGAAGCAACAAGCGGAGACTGGGGCGGAGTTACTGGCATGCTTAGAGAGTTTGCCAGAATCGCACCTATAATTCTCTCACTAATACTTATTGGCGGAGTGATTACGGCTTTATCACCATTAACAGGAGCACTACTACTTTTATATGCAATTACTTATGCCTACGCACAAAGACAAGCTAACAAAGAAGTTATAGACAACGACGCCGAGATAAATAAAATAAGTGATGAGATTAGATACTACAATAAAACTGCTGGTGATTTTAAATCTGGTAAAGAAATAAGGCTTTTTAATTTAAAAGACATGATACTTAATGCTTATAAAAACGTTATTGATAAGAGAAAGAGTTTTAGTCTAAGAGCTGTGAATAAAACTTTTAGAAAGAGTCTTTTATCAGTAATAATTTTAATTATTGCTCAGGGCATTTTTGCTTACACACTTATACTTAGCTTTAAAAACGGCTCAGTCGATACTGGTAGCTTTTTGATGTATCTAACACTTATGCTGCAATTTGTTTTATTGGCCGATAGGGCTATAGAAGACTATGAATTTTACGTAGTTAATCAAACTATATATGTAGAAAATCTTTATGATTTACTTGAAACAGATAAACTAAATATAACCCACGGCGATAGAGATAGGCTTAGTGGCGCTGTTGATATTGAGTTTAAAAATGTTACTTTTGCTTATCCAAATACAGATAAGAAAGTGCTTGATAATTTAAGCTTTAAGATAGCCAAGAACGAAACCATTGCCCTAGTTGGTAACAATGGTGAGGGTAAGTCAACTATAATCAATTTACTTGTAAGATTATATAGACCGGACGAAGGCGAGATACTTCTTAATGGCGTAAACATCAACGAGTTCAAGGAAGAAGAGCTATATAAGATGTTTGCCTGCATATTCCAACAGGTAAATATCTATCCGTATACACTTGGTAATAATATTTCTATGCATGAAACTTATGACTTGGAAAGAGCAAAGAGAGCAATTGAGGACGTGGGACTTAAGGAGCGTATCGAAGAAGAGAAAAACGCTTACGAAAGAAACATGTCTCATGAAGTTGCTAAGGACGCTCTTGAACTATCGGGCGGACAAGAACAAAAACTTGCCATCTCGAGAGCTGTGTATAAGGACTCACCTATACTTATACTTGATGAGCCAACAGCAAACCTCGATGCACTTGCTGAGCACGAAATTTATTCAAAGCTAAATGACTTAAGAGAGGACAGAACCTCGATATACATCTCACATAGACTTTCATCGACAAAGTTCTGCGATAGAATCATCTTATTAAAGGGTGGAAAGATCTTCGAAGAGGGTACTCACGATGATCTTATGAAGAAGAAGGGTGAATATTACGAAATGTTCACTATACAAGGTAAATACTATACTAAGGAGGCCTAAATATGAAGAACTTTAAAGAACACATGAAGATATACGGCTTCATGATTAAATCAATTTGGGAATACTCCAAGAAAACAGTATTTTTAATCTTACTGGCCTCATTGTCATCAGCAGGACTATTGATGATAAATGTATTCTTACCAAAACTAGTTATTGACTCAGTAATGAATGGCGCTGGCTTTGAGATAGTGACTTACGTAGTACTTTTGGTGCTTGCAAACGTTGTCTTAGCAAAGATACCTGGCTACGTCAACAACTACATCAATAACGTAGACATCCCTGGCGTGCAACAAAAAATTCGCTACAATATATGCGAAAAGACTATGAAGCTTGATTATTCAATGCTTGAAAATAAAGACTACATGAATCTTAAGGACCAAGCGGACTTCATCATGAGCACTCAATCACCTCTAGCAAACTTCGTTCAAATAGCTGCGGAAGTATTTGTTTCATTCGTTGTAGTAATATTCTTAGCGGTAATCGCCTTTAGCTTTTCCTGGGTTTTAGGTGTAATACTTCTTTTAGTAGCGTGCCTAAACTTTGTCATAGGCGCTTGGGCGAACAAGAAGATGGGAGACTTCTTAGCTTCACTTGAAGATATAAACAGAAAATTTTCTGCTTACATGAGTATTATTTATGACAATAGTAAGATGATGGATGTAAAGCTATTCTCAATGCATAATTTGGTCAATGGATCCATATATAAATTAATGAAGGACATAAGCGGAGGTATAGCGAATATGTATACCATAAACTCACTTTCATTCTTCTTTAGTGGTATCTTAGACGGCGTATCAAGAGCTTTAAGCTACATTTATATATCAGTAAGAGCCGTATCGAATGTTTTTGGCCCGCAAATCTCAATCGGTTCCTTCGCTCTATACACATCGGCCTTTGTTAACTTTAACCAAAGAGTTAGAATCATCTCACAAAACTATGTTAACATGATTATGATGAGAAACATGACAGAGCCTTACTATAGATTTATGATGCTACCAGAAGAAAAGGCGAAAGAATATGAATATGAAATGCCTAAGTCCATTGACACGATTGAGTTTAAAGACGTTTGGTTTAAGTACCCAAGCTCTGAAGACTATGTTTTAAAGAATTTATCCTTCAATATCAATAAGGGCGAAAAGATTTCTATAGTTGGTCTGAATGGCGCTGGTAAGACAACCATCATCAAGTTAATGACTAGGCTATATGAGCCAACAAAGGGTGAGATACTGCTTAATGGCCTTGATATATCTAAGATAAAGATGGATGAGTATCAAAAACTTATCTCAGTTGTCTTCCAAGACTATAATATATATAACTTCCCTGTGGCAGAGACTGTTGCATCAAGGGCTGACTACGACAGAGAAAAAGTTACTAAAGTATTGAAAGATATTGACATATATGATAAAATTAATTCGTTAAGTAGCGGTATGGACACGAAAGTCTCCATGGGCTACTCTGAAACGGGAGAAAAACTATCGCAAGGACAGTTCCAAAAGCTAGCAATTGCAAGAAGCTTGTACAAGGACAGCGAGCTAGTTATACTTGACGAGCCAACATCGGCTCTTGACCCTAAGAGCGAGGCGGAGATTTACGAGAACTTCAACTACCTTGTTAAAGAGAAGACATCGATATATATCTCACATAGAATGAGTTCGTCGATATTCTGCGATAGAATTTTGTTAATAAATAACGGTACTGTAGAGGACTTTGACACGCATAAAAATCTAATGCAAAAGACAGACAGCCTTTACTACAAGATGTTCAATGCGCAAAAAGAAAACTACGAGTACCAAGAGGAGGAAGAAAGCTATGAGAATGAGTAAAATGTTTTTTAAAACATTGAGAGAGGATCCTAGCGAAGCAGAGATTGCATCACATAAACTACTATTAAGAGGCGGCTTTATCAAGAAGAGCGCCTCAGGAATTTATTCATATATGAACCTTGGCTACAGAGTAATCAGAAAGATTGAGGCCATAGTTAGAGAAGAGATGGACTCACACGACGCTCAAGAGATCAACATGAGTGCTGTTCAGCCAAGAGAGCTTTGGGAAGAGTCAGGTAGATGGGATACCTTCGGACCAGAGATGTTTAAACTAAAGGACAGAAACGACAGAGAATTTTGTCTTGCACCAACAGCTGAAGAGTTTTTCACAGACCTTGTAAGAAGCGATGTAAACTCATATAAGAAGCTGCCAATAAATATCTACCAAATCAAAACTAAGTACAGGGACGAGAAGAGACCTAGATTTGGTATCAACAGAGCGAGAGAGTTCCTGATGAAGGACGCTTACTCCTTTGACAAGACTCAAGAGGACATGGTCACTAGCTACAAGAACATGTGGGAAGCGTACGAAAACATCTACGACAGACTTGAACTTGATTACAGGATAGTTAGAGGCGACTCAGGCGCCATAGGTGGTAACGAGTCACACGAGTTCACTGCACTTTCAGATGTTGGTGAAGGCGTGATCACATATTGCGACAGCTGCGATTTTTCAGCGACTGATGAAAAAGCAGAAGTAGCTTATAAATATGACAATAGTAGCGAAGATATAAAAGAGCTTGAAAAAGTAGAAACAAAGGGCGTTAAAACTATTGACGATTTAGCAGAACTATTAAAAGTAGATAAAGATAGATGCCTTAAGGCAGTTGACCTAATGGTAAAAGGAGAAAAGATTGTAGTCTTCATACCAGGATCAAGAGAGCTAAACCTAACAAAATTAATAAAGCACCTTGGCTGTGCAGAGCATGAGATTGAAATGATGGGCGACGAAGACATCAAGGCTATGGGCTCCTTCCCAGGCTATACTGGTCCAATCGGTTTAAAGGCTGATAGACTTATCGCCGATGAAAGAGTTAAGAATATCAAAAACATGGTCATAGGCGCTAACGAAGAAGATTATCACTATATGAACTATAACATCAGTGAAGACGATAAATTTGAATTCGTAGACGATTTACTAATGATAGCTGAGGGCGATGTTTGTCCTAAGTGCGGCGGCAAACTTGAGTTCAAGAGAGGCATAGAGGTCGGAAATATCTTCCAACTTGGTCAAAAGTACTCAAAATCAATGAAGGCAACATTCTTGGATGAGAATGGCAAGGACGAATACTTCTGGATGGGCTGCTACGGCGTTGGTATATCAAGAACAGTATCTGCCATAGTTGAGCAAAACAACGACGAAAAGGGCATCATCTGGCCAATTTCATCATGTCCATACGAAGCCATCGTAACAATAGTCAATGTAAAAGACGAAGAGCAAAATAAGCTTGCTGAAGATATATATCAAAAACTATTGGCAGATAAGGTCGAAGTGCTTCTTGATGACAGAGCAGAAAGAGCCGGCGTTAAGTTTAACGACAGAGACTTAATCGGTATACCTCTTAGAATTACAGTAGGTAAGCTTGCTAGCGAAGGCAAAGTTGAGTATTCGACTCGTCGTGAGATGGAAAATGAAGAGATAGATGCGAGCGAAGCCATTGACAAGATAATTTCATATATAAAGGAAAGGAAGAATAATCGTGGATAAAAAAGTTAGAGTAAGATTTGCACCATCGCCAACAGGTTTTGTGCACATAGGCTCATTAAGAACAGCGCTATATAACTACTTATTCGCTGAAAAGATGGGCGGCGACTTCATCTTAAGAATTGAAGACACAGACAGAACACGTTATGTCGAAGGCGCTATAGAAAACTTGATAAACTCACTTCACTGGGCAGGCATACACTACAGCGAAGGCGTTTTTATTGAAGATGGCAAGGTAGTTCAAAAAGGTGACTACGGTCCATATATACAATCAGAAAGACTTGATGTATATAGAAAATATGTTGATCAGCTAATCGAAGAAGGCAAGGCATACTACTGCTTCTGCGATAAGGAAAGACTTGACAGAATCAGAGAAGAAAGACAAATCAAGGGCTTAATACCAAAGTATGATGGCTTCTGTAGAAATATTCCTCTTGACGAAGCAAAGAAAAGAGTTGCAAATGGCGAGCCATACGTTGTTAGACTAAAACTACCAAAGGATACAGACATAACTTTCCACGACGTAGTTAGAGGCGACATCACCATCAACACAGAAGATATAGATGATCAAGTACTACTAAAGTCAGACGGCTTCCCAACATATCACATGGCAGTCGTAGTCGACGACCACCTAATGGGCATAACACACATCGTTAGAGGGGAAGAGTGGCTACCATCAACACCAAAGCACGTATTTTTATACGAAGCACTTGGCTGGGAAAAACCAGAGTACGTTCACTTACCAACAGTACTTAACAAAGACAGAAAGAAATTATCAAAGAGACAAGGCGACGTATCAGTAGAAGACTTCAAGGAAAAAGGATACTTGCCAGAAGCATTAAATAACTACTTAGCACTAGTTGGCTGGTCACCAGAAGATAATAAAGAGATATTTACCATGGATGAGCTAATCAAAGAGTTCTCCTTTGAAAGAGTTTCTAAGACAGGCGGCATCTTTGACAAAGACAAACTTGATTGGGTAAACGCACAATTCTTAAGAAATCAAGATATAAATGTATTAAGAGAAGAAGCAAGCGAAGAACTAATTAAGGCAGGACTAATTACAGAAGACTTTGCAAAAGAAAATAAAGAGTACATGGAAGTTTTAATCGATACACTTAAGGATAATATCTCACTAATGACAGAATTGCCAGAAAAGGCAAGATTTATCTTCGAAGAGCTTCCACTTGCAGATGAAACAAAAGAATTCTTAGAAGGCGACAATGCAGAAAACGCAAAAGTGCTTGCAAACGCAATCGAAGAAGAGCTTGCATCAGTAGACGAAATCACACTTGATTACGCCAAGACATTCATGAAGAGCATACAAAAGAAGACAGGCATCAAAGGCAAGAACCTTTATATGCCAGTTAGAGCGATGATTTCCTTCTCAGTACACGGACCAGAAATGGATAGGATACTTTACTTATTAGGTAAGGAAAAGATATTCAAGAGACTAGATAAATTCAAATAAATTAATAGATGAAATGATAATGGGCTTTGCGTTATACAGAGCCCATTTACATAAAAGAAAAAGTTTTAGCTAAGGATTAATTGACCCTAGGCTAAAACTTTTTTTGTTTAATATTTTTTATTTTACTTCAAATTCAATGACGCCTTGAGCATCAACGGCTTTAATTATAAGCGTAGTCTTAATACTTTGACGTTTTTCTACATATCCAATAATTGTTTCCTTATGTTCATTAGCATTTAAGTCAGTGTATTTCATCATTAAACTTCCCTCATAAAAAGTATCGCTATAACTTATCTTTATAGTTTTCTTTTCATTAGCTTCTAAACTAACTTTATAAAATGACTCTTCATTTGATAAGAATAAATTTAAATCATTTACCTTTTCTGTACTTTCATTTTTAATTGTAAGTGTAATAAGTTCTTCGCTTTTTGAATTTATTAAGAAATATGCTAGTAAAACTATAACAATTAAAGCTAGAATCAGTAAAATTTTGTACTTTGAACTTTTATTCATATAGCATCACTCCTATGAGCTTATTATATCACAGAATTGTTAATATAGAGTAAAGAAAGTATTACAATTTATTAATTTCGTTTTTATTCTTCTTAACCACAGTACTTAGCATCAAGATACCAAGTATATTCGGTATAACCATAAGACCATTTAATAGGTCACTCACATTATATATAGCATCGACACTTACTATAGTTCCGCCAACCACAGCGATGATGGCGAAGATCTTGTAGTAGTTGATTGCGTCCTCACCGAATAGGTACATAACGTTCGATTCGCCATAGTAGTACCAGCCAAGTATAGTTGTGAAGCCGAAGAAGAAGACCGATATCGCGTAGAAGACCGAGCCCGATCCGCCTAGAGCGATGTCAAAGCCATTTTGTAAAACACCTGAGAAGTGCGCTCCCTCAATCTCATTTGCGCCAGTCACTAAGATGATTAGCGCCGATACAGTGCATACGACGAAAGTGTCGATTATAACAGTTATCATCGAGATGTAGCCTTGCTTAGACGCGTGATCCACGTCAGCGATGGCATTTGCATGAGGAGTTGAGCCCATACCCGCTTCATTTGAGAATAGTCCACGCGCCATACCATGCTTAAGAGCCTCTTTTATGCTGAAACCGACAGCGCCGCCAGCAGCCGCCTTCCACGTGAATGCATTTGCGAATATACTTTTAAAAACTGGGCCAATATTTGCCGAGTACTTTAGTAAAATTACTAAACCATGTAAAAGGAACATCGCTATCATGAATGGAACGACCTTAGTAGCTACCTTTGCGATGGATTTTGCTCCACCTATAATTATAAATGACAAAAGTACTGCGATGAAGGCACCAGTATAAACAGGCGCGATATTAAATGAGCTTTCAATAACGCTCGCAACCGAGTTTGATTGAACCATGTTGCCCGCGAAGGCTAGAGCGATGATTATGAATATGGCAAAGACAGCAGCTAAAAATTTTCCAAGAGCCTTGTTCTTGATACCTCTTGATAAATAGTAGGCAGGTCCGCCGAAGTAGTCGTCACCTTTTTTCTCTCTATATAGAATTGCGAGTACTGTTTCTGAATAAATGATTGCCATACCTAAAAAGCCCGAAACCCACATCCAAAATATACTTCCGGAGCCGCCAAGCATGATGGCAGCGGCAACGCCTGCGATGTTACCAGTACCTATTTGTGCGGCAAGCGAAGTATAGAACGCTTCAAGAGGCGTTACTAGGCCATTCGCAGCGTCTCTTTTAGACTTCTTAAGCTCCTTAAAACCTTGTCCAAGCTTAGTAAATTGAATAAAGCCAAGCTTTACAGTTAAGTAAAGACCAGCAAAGACAAGCAAGAAAACTAATAAATAGTCCCATATAAAATCTTTGATCAATAATATTGTATTCATATTTCCTCCTTACTTAAGCTTTGGCTCGTTCAATTTGCGAGCTTCCTTCGAAACTATATTCGATAGTAAAACTAGACCTATGACATTCGGTATAACCATGAGGGCGTTAAAGGTGTCTGAAAGCACCCATACAAAGTCAACAGATACGACAGTACCAACGATTACAGCGATTACGACAAGAAGTCTATAAACCAAAACAGCCTTTTGCCCAAACAAGTAAACGATGTTCGACTCACCAAAGTAGTACCAACCGACAATAGTTGAAAAAGCGAAGAAGAAGAGACTTATCGCTAAGAATATTACGCCCGGCTTGCCAAAAGCAATCTCGAAACCCTTTTGCGTAACAGCAACCGAGTCAAGACCATTTTCAAAAGAATATATATGAGCGTTAGTTAATAAGATAATCATAGCAGTTACAGTACAGATGATGATACCAGTTAAAACACCGAAGATGGCAGATAGACCTTGGTCCGCTGGTTTATCAACAGTTGCTACAGCGTGAGCATGAGGCGTAGAGCCCATCCCAGCTTCATTCGCGAATAGCCCGCGCGCAAGACCCATCTTAATCGCATGCTGAACACTGATACCAACAGCGCCACCAAAGACAGCCGACGTACTGAAAGCACTTTGAAATATTAGTTTAAATACAGGGATGATATTTTGTCTAAACATAACAAGAATAACAAGACCAGATAAGATAAAGACAGCAGCCATGACAGGCACTATCATCTCAGCAATCTTAGAAATTCTTTGCACGCCACCCATAACTATCATACTGACAAGAACCGCAAGGATAATGCCAGTGTAAGCAGGTTTGATGCCGAAGCCCTCTTGCATCGATAGAGCGATAGAGTTCGATTGAACCATGTTGCCAGCAAAACCCAAGGCAAGTATCAAAAATATTGCGAAGACTATAGACAAGACCTTAGCAAAGCGCTTGTTCTTCACGCCTTGACTTATGTAATACGCAGGTCCACCATAAACTTCGCCGTCCTTCTTTTGTCTGAAGACTTGAGCCAAAATCGCCTCAGCAAATATCGTCGACATGCCAAGTAGACCCGAGATCCACATCCAAAATACAGCGCCCGGTCCACCAGCCATGATGGCCGAAGCCACACCGCCAACCGATCCAGTACCAAGCTGAGCTGCAACAGCCGTGGCAAGCGCTTGAAACGAGCTAACCTCGCCCTCCTTCTTAGGCCCAGCATCCTTTTTAAAAACATTTCCTAAAGTAGACTTCACAGCAAGACCAAGCTTAGTGATTTGCGGAAATTTTAATTTAATCGTAAAAAATAATCCCGCAAAGACCAAGAGGAAAATGATTACATAGTCCCACAAGAAGTCCTTAATATGAATAATAAAATTCATGATACCTCCAATCTGTTTCCTTCTAAGTAAATAATATCAATTTAATCAATCACTCAACGTATATGTATAAACTTTGCTTATATATAGATGAGTAAGTAATAATTAATATTATATAATAAAAAAATTACTTAGTCAAACGAAATGAATTGGGGAACGGATGGGAGATGTTGCAAAAAGAATACATTGCAATTCATTTCAGTATGTGCTATAGTTAATTTACGCGTTCAAGTCATAAGAAAAGCAGTTGAACTAAGAGCTAAGTTTTATATTAAATAATAAGAAGTAAAATATTTTACATAAATTAAAAAAAGAATGAGAATTTTTAGAAAATTTAGGTAATGAAGTGAATAGTTTTTATTGAGGTGTACTAATGAAAATAGATTTTTACTATTGGGGGAATATCTGTCCTATAACTACAGAAATTTTAAATTTAATGAGCGAATATGAAGATAAAGTGGATATTTACTTGCATGACATTTCTAATGATAGTAAATCCTGTAAAATTAATAATATATTTTTTCCATTTTTAACTGTGCTAAATGATATAAATAGATATTACTCGCCTATAAGCAGAAAATTTATGGAAGAAATTGCTGTGGGTATTATTCCTAAAGAAAAGCCATTTATTCCTAAATTAGGAACTAAAATTATATCTGAAACTATTAAGCCTATAATAAAAGATAATTATATATTCGCTTCAAAGTGTACATCTAGAAAAAATTGCTTAGGATGTGGAAGTAAAATTGAAATGTATAATTCAATGAATGAAGAAATTTATGGTTTTATTAATGTTTTGGAGAACAAATTATTGGGTGGAGCTGAATTTGTTCCATCTAAATATGTTCCATATGATATTCCAAAGGATGAAGATATAGCGTTTATTACATGTGTGTATTTATCAAATAAAGAATATGATTATAAATCTGCTCCACTAAAGGCGTTAGAAAACTATTTAGGAAGTAGTTATAAAAAAGTTTTAGTGATATCTGATGAATTTGGAGTTTTTCCTAATGGCAACTTAGATTTTTTCCTGAAAAACAGTTATGTAGATGAAGGAATAATATTTGAAGACAGCTATTGCAAATTACATTTAATGTCTAAGCTACTATGATATAGCGAATAAAGTATAGTGTTAGGATAATTTATAAAAAGCATAAGTCGCTTATATATAATCAATTTTGGGTATATATCAATCAAGGAGTTGATTACATGATTCTTATTGGATACAAAAAATGCACTACATGTAAGGGCATTGAGAAGATGCTTGACGAAAAGAATATAAAATACACTTACAGGGAGATTGACAAGGATGTTCCGACTAAAGCGGAACTAAAGAAATGGCATAAGGCATCGGGTCTTGACATTAAGCGTTTCTTCAACACTTCGGGCCTTGTCTATAGGGATATGAATCTCAAGGACAAGATGGCTGATATGACGGATGATGAAAAGTACAAACTTTTATCTACTAATGGCATGCTTGTGAAGAGACCGATACTTATTGAGGACGATGGCTCTTTCGTAGCTGTTGGTCCTGATGTAAAAAAATATTTAGCGTAAGAACAAATATGCGGGCTAAGTTTTATCTTAGTCCGCTTTTGTGTGTTTATTTAATTATTCCTAAATTTATTTTTGCTCTTAGTACGCGCAAAACGTGTTCGTCGATTTCTGTTTCTTTGATCTCGCCATTTGCCACGGCTGCTTTAACGGCTGCTATGTCATTAATAAAGTCTGTTGAGCAAAGCATGTCAGCGCCTGCCTTAAGCGCAAGTACTGCGGCATTCTTCTCGCCTACAAACTTCTTTACGCCTTGCATTGCCAAATCATCTGTGATGATGACGCCATCAAAGCCTAGTTCATCTCTCAAAATTTTATGAACTGCGGGGGATATGGATGCCGGAGCGTTCTTATCCATGGCCTCTACTATATTGTGTGAGATAAGTACCATCGATGCCTTGGCGTCAATCCCTGTCTTAAATGGAAGAAAGTCTTCGCTTTTAAATTTTTCCATTGGCCTCTTGTCATGAACAAGGTCTGTGTGAGTGTCTTTGTTATTGCCGTAGCCTGGGAAGTGCTTCAAAACGCTGCCCATATGCGCTTCGTTCATCACATCTACAACGCTTTTTACATATTCTGCAGTTTCTTTGGGGCTCTTCGCAAAGCTTCTTTTGTATATAAAGTCATTTTTGTTTGTAGAAATATCTGCGACTGGCGCAAAATTTAGATTGATGCCTATGCTTTTTAATAGCTCTGATTTTTCTTTCGCGTCACTCTTAATTCGCTCCATGCCGCCATGCTTATACAAATACTGCGGCGAGGCGAATGGATATTTACGGAAATTCTTGTTAGTACTCACACGATTGACTGTGCCGCCTTCTTCGTCCGCGGCTATGAACATAGCTATCTTCGAAGCGTTTTGATAGCTTTGTATATTTTTTACTACGGCGTCTTTCGTTTTGCCTTTAAAGTCTCTTCCAAAAAGTATATAACCGCCCAAGTAATGCTTCTTAGCTAGTGCCGCCGCATCTTTCTCGGGGCAGCGCGCAATAAATATCTGGCCAATCTTTTCATCAAGAGACATTTTTTCTAATAGCTTTTCCTCTTTTGTCTTCTCTGGCAATTTTTTCTCCTCTATCGGCTTTGCCTTGTCATTTACTTTTGCTTCGCCATTTACTTTTGTCTTCTCATTTACTTTTGCTTCCTTTTGCAAATCTGCATCGCTTTTCGCCTTACACGATATAAGCACGGCCATCGACATAATAAAGGCTATAATTAATAAAATTTTCTTTTTCATCTTATTTCACATTCCTTACAAGTATTGCCTTGATCTTGACGTCTTGAGAGCGCCACTTTGTCTCGTACTCACTGATGAAGTCGTCTTGGAACTCATCTATCATCAAATCATCTGTTTTGAAAATTATCTCAAAGCCCTCGCGCTCGAAGTACTTAAGCGAGGCCTCATAAAGACCTTGATCGTCGGTCTTGAGCCTAATCGTCCCGCCATTTTTTAGAATTTTTTTATACATCTTTAGTTGATCGGGGTAAGTAAGGCGTCTTTTGTGCTGTTTGTTTTTTGGCCAAGGGTTCGGAAAGTTTATATAAATCTCCTCGACCTCGTTCTCTTCGAAGTACTCATCGACGTTTCTGATGTCTGCAAGCACTAGCCTTACGTTCGACGTGTCCTCTTCTTCAAGCATGCGTTTTGCATAAACGAGGCAGCCCTCTTCCATATCGATGCCGACGAAATTTTTCTCCTTAAATGTATTTTTCAAATAATTTATAAAGCTTCCCATGCCCGAGCCGAGCTCTAGGTAGATGGGACCAGCATTTCCGAAGTCCTTATGCCATTTGCCCTTGTTCTCCATGGGTCTGTATCTAAAGATGGGGCTATCTTTAAGTTCAGGCAGCGCCCACCATTTTTTTCTCATTCTCATTTTATCACCAAGATTAGTTTAGCATATGATGGCTAAAATTGCAAGTTTGTGATATAATATTTACATAAAGGGGGTTTATATATGTTAGCTCTTGTAAGTGGCGCTTCGCGAGGCATTGGCAGGGCCATAGCGATTGAGTTTGCCAAAAAAGGATACGATGTCTGCATCAATTACCATGAGCATGGTGATGAAGCGATAAAAATTTTAGATGAAGTTAAAAAATACTCAGACGGCTTTGTTTATGGGGCAGACGTTTCAAATTATGATGATGTATCTAAATTAAAGGAAGAAATATTTAAAAGATATAAAAAAATTGATGTGCTTGTGAATAATGCGGGCGTGGCATTAACTAAGCTTGTGCAAGAAACGAGCGAAGATGAATACGATACTG
Organism: uncultured Eubacteriales bacterium; assembly: GCA_900539225.1. Lineage (GTDB taxonomy): Bacteria > Bacillota > Clostridia > Tissierellales > Peptoniphilaceae > Fenollaria. Next base: position 68,995 of record UQBO01000005.1, on the reverse strand, counting down.
TATTTAACACGAATATGAAGGGCGTCTTCAACATGACTAAGGCTTTTATTAAGCTGATGATACATGAGGGCGCGGGCTGCATAATTAACGTAACGAGCATGTGGGGCGAGACGGGAGCTGCGATGGAGACTGTTTACAGCGCATCGAAGGGAGCTGTCATCGCTTTTACTAAGGCGGTCGCAAAAGAAGCGGCACCATCGGGCGTGAGAGTGAACGCCATAAGTTTAGGCTGCATAGCGACTGACATGATGAAGGTGTATTCAGAGGCTGAAATTGATATGCTTCGTGATGAAACGCCGCTTGAGGCCATCGGCACGGCAGAGGACGCAGCGAAGGCAGCAGTTTTCTTAGCATCACAGGACGCGAAATTCATTACAGGCGAAGTGCTTCGTGTGAATGGGGGCTTCTATATATGAAGAAACAAAAGATCATACCAGCCATAATTATCGTTTTGCTTTTAACTATAAACGTATTTACTCTTTTGTTTTTAAATATAGTAAATGTTACTGGTGATAGCATGGCGCCTGTGGCAAATGATGGGGATAAATTTCTAGCAATTAGAAACCCATTGTACAAAAAGATAAAAAGAGGCGACATTGTTGGGGCAAGATCTGAAGCCTTGGGCATTGATATGATTAAAAGAGTAGTGGCTCTGCCTGGTGAACATGTTGAAGTGACAAGAAAAGAAGGACTTTTGATAAATGGCAAGAGGCTTGATGAGACTTATCTTGACGATAAATATAAGGATGATTTTTCTTGGATCGCTAAGGACAATGGCTGGACGCTTGCTGATGATGAAGTCTTTTTAATGGGTGACAACAGAGCTATAAGTACGGACTCGAGGTCTTTTGGACCACTTAAGATAAATGAAATTAATAATAAGATAGTATTGAAACTGAAAAGCAGTAAAAAAAGATAGGGACTATAAAGTCTCTATCTTTTTTGATATAGCGGGTATCATTTGTTTTTTTCTTGAAAGAAGTCCATCAACTGTAAACTCGTTATCTACTAGCTCTTTGCCAAAGGCTTGGGCAATATTTTCCTTGTATGAGCCTTGCACCAAAACTAGTGAGTACTCCTTAAGTATATCAGTTATCATCAGTACGAATGTGTCTTCTTGATTCTTTTCTATCGTTTCTTTCATGAGATTTAGTAAATCATCTTTTCTTTTTTTCACTTCATCCATATCCATGGTCATGACTTGAGCGACACGTATCTTTTTCTTCGCGATATTAAATGACTTCACATCCATCTTAAGTAGGTCTTCGCTTGCTACGTCCTTGATGCTAGCCGCTTCAGTAAACATCTCTATAGCGTAGACATCTGGGTCGATGCCGGCTATTGGCGCAAGAAAGTCTATCATCTTCGCGTCTGTCCTCGTGCTTGTTGGCGATTTTAATAAAAGCGTATCTGAGATGATGGCTGAGATCAATAGCCCGGCTATATGCTTAGGTATTACTACGCCATTCTCAATAAACATCTTTGTAATGATGGTTGCTGTCGAGCCCAATGGCTCGTTCCTAAAGTATAGTGGGAGCTTTGTCTCGACGTTGGCAACTCTGTGGTGGTCGATGATTTCGAGGATTTCAGCCTCTTCGATGTCGTCGACGGATTGAGTTCTTTCGTTGTGATCGACTAGGATGATGTTTTTCTTCTTATCGTCAAGCAAGTGATAACGGCTGACTGTGTTTATCACGCGTCCGTCATTATCAAGGACTGGGAAGCAGCGGAATCTGTTTTTGTTCATCTCGGCCTTAACGTCCGAAACAAAATCTTGTATGTGGAAGGTCTTGATGCCATCCTTTGTCATCGCGTACGACATGGGCACGCTTAAGGGAAGCACCCTCGATGCCATGAAGGAGTCGTACTCAGTCGATATGATGCTGATGCCTTTTTCCTTCGCCAAATTTAAGATCTTTTCACTTATGTCGAAGCCGCCAGTCACTATCATGCAAGAAACATTTCTCTTAATCGCGTCTTCTTGAGCGTCTTCTCTGTCGCCAAGTATAACGACATCGTCTGCTTCGATCCTGTCCTCAATCATCTTTGGGTCCATAGCGTAGATCGCCATGCGGCCAAGAGGCTTTCTGTAGCCATCGTTAATGACAGTACCCTTTAAGACCTCAACAACATTTTTAAATGGCGTATCAGCCTTGCTAAGGATTGTGTCGTCAAAGATGTTTGTATAAATCTCTGTGATGTCCTTAAGACCTATGATGCCACTCATCTTTCCGGCCTTGTCAATGACTATAAGTACATAAGCGTTCTTCTCGCGAAGTAAGTTAATTGCTTCGTATAGAGATGCGTCCTCGTCTATAAGTACGGCCTCATCAAGATCAACGTCTTTTAATTTTATCTTCATCGTTGTTAATAGCTTTGGCTCGTCTACGCCAAAGTATTTTAAAACGAATTTTGTTTCCTTATTTAAATCTCCGAGCCTAACAGCTTTTGCATCGTATTTGCCAAGACTATTGACAAGGTAGGCATATGAGATAGCGCTCGCAATTGAATCCGTGTCAGGCACCTTATGACCTGAGACGTAAACTTTTTTATTCATTAAATCACCTTCCATATTATATTCATATACTATAACACATTTTGATGAAAAAATAAAGGATTATCTAAATTATTTTGCGAAAAGCCTTGAAAAATTATTTCGATTGTAGTAAAATTGATTGATATAAAGAAAAGAGGTAATTATGTCTAAGAATTATGAAATTAATATGACGGAGGGAAAACTCCTTCCAAAGTTAATAAAGTTTTCGATACCCTTGATGCTATCGAGCACTTTGCAGCTCTTTTTTAACGCCGCCGATGTTATAGTTGTCGGACGTTACGCAGGGGACGCAGCACTTGCCGCAGTTGGTTCAACCGGTGCACTGATTAATCTAATCATCAATCTATTCATCGGTATATCGATAGGAGCGAGCGTGCTTATGGGTCAGGCGATAGGTAAGGGCTCATACAAGGACGCGCAAGATACGCTTCATACGTCGATGCTATCGGGTTTACTTGGCGGCTTTATCATGATAGCCGTCGGCTACTTTTCAGCAAGGCCAATGCTTGAACTGATGCAAACACCCGAGGAAGTCATTGATTTAGCGACACTTTATATGCAGATCTACTTCATGGGTATGCCGGGCTTTATGATATATAACTTCGGCGCCTCGATACTTAGAGCAGCAGGCGACACAAAGAGGCCGCTTTACTACCTAGCCATCTCAGGCGTTATGAACATAGTTTTAAATTTATACTTTGTAATAGTTTTAAAGAAGACAGTTGACGGAGTTGCTCTTGCTACCATCATCTCAGAAGCTTTCTCAGCCGTGCTAATAGTTTTGTGCTTGATGAAGAGCGACGGCTACTTGAACTTAAAGCTAGATAAATTAAAGATGGATTGGAAAAAGTTTGGCGAAATGCTTAGGATAGGATTGCCATCAGGCTTTACAGGGGCACTATTTAGTATATCCAATATGCTTATACAATCATCAATCAACTCCTTCGGTAAGCTTGTAGTCGCTGCAAACACAGCAGCTGGTAACATCGAAGGCTTCGTCTTTATGGCGATGGATGCCATCTATCAAGCCTCATTATCATTTGCCTCGCAAAATATGGGTGCGAAAAAGCTTGACAGAGTTGACGAGATACTTAAGACAACCATCGTCATGGTGTCAGTCGTGGGTCTAGTCCTAGGCATAGGCGCATATTTAGCAGGTAATTTCTTACTAAAATTATATACACCAAACCCAGAAGTTATCGAGATTGCGATGCTAAGGCTAGGTGTCATATCGACAACATATTTACTTTGCGGCATCATGGACGTTTATTCAGGCGTAATACGCGCGATGGGTTACTCACTAACACCTATGATCATAGCTGTCGTATGCATTTGCGGATTTAGAATATTGTGGATCATGAGTGTATTTCAAAAGTATCATGAGCAATGGATTTTGTATATCTCATATCCATTGTCCTGGTTATTGACTACCATAGTCTACGTCTTTACTTATATGGCAGTGAAAAAGAAGGTAGGGGAACGTTTTGCCTTGGAAGAAAAAAATTAGGCGAAGGGCTTGACAAAAACGAAAATTATATATATAATGATTAGTGAACTTAATAAGTCTCATAAAGAGTGACGGAGGGAATAGGCCCTATGAAGTCCGGCAACCTGCTAGCAAGGTGCCAAATCCTACAGCGCAGCTGAAAGATGAGAAGAACGAACCTTCAGCTATGAAGGTTTTTTTATTTTACAAGATGCGCCGCGAGAATATTTTCAAGGCGGCTTTATATTTGCGAAAAATATATTAAGGAGGAAGATTATGTATAAAAAACTATTTACATCTGAATCGGTTACAGAGGGTCATCCTGACAAGGTCTGCGACCAAATATCAGATGCGATTCTAGATGCGATACTAGAAAAGGATCCAGAAGCGAGATGCGCGATCGAAACAACTGCATCAACTGGCTACGTTTTAGTATCAGGACAAATCACAACAAACTGCTACGTTGACATACAAGCAGTAGTTAGAAGGGTTATAGCTGACATAGGCTACACTAGAGGAAAATTCGGTTTTGATGCAGAAAATTGCGCTGTACTTGTATCAATCGAAGAACAATCTAAGGATATAGCACTAGGCGTTGACAAGGCGCTTGAGACTAAAGAAAAATCAAAAGATAAATATGATTTAATAGGTGCAGGCGACCAAGGTATGATGTTTGGCTACGCTTGCAATGAGACAGAAGTTTATATGCCACTAGCCATATACTTGTCACATAAGCTAGCAAGAAGGCTAGCTGAAGTGCGTAAGGACGGCACACTAAGCTACTTAAGACCAGACGGCAAGACACAAGTAACTATCGAATACGACGGAGATAAGCCAAAGAGAGTTCACACTATAGTTGTTTCTACTCAACATAAGGAAGGCGTTAGTCTTGACAAGATTAAGAAGGACATCATCGAACACGTTATAAAACCAGTAGTTGATCCAAAACTAATTGACGACGAAACTATCATTTATGTGAACCCAACAGGACGTTTCGTTATAGGCGGACCAAAGGGCGACACAGGTCTAACAGGTAGAAAGATTATCGTTGACACATACGGCGGCTACTGCAGACATGGCGGAGGAGCCTTCTCAGGAAAGGACGCTACAAAAGTAGATAGATCCGCTTCATACGCAGTAAGACATGTTGCGAAAAACCTAGTAGCAGCAGGCCTTTGCAATAGATGTGAAATTCAAGTTTCATACGCAATAGGCATAGCAAAGCCGATATCCATAAACGTAGATACATTTGGAACAGGCAAGATCGATGAGACAAAGATACTTGAGATAGTTGAAAAAGTATTCGACCTTCGTCCAGCCTTTATCATCGACTACTACGACCTAAGAAAACCAATCTTCCACAAGATTACTAACTACGGCCACTTCGGTCGTGACGATATAGATCTTCCTTGGGAAAGATTAGAAAAAGTTGACGAGATCAAAAAACTTGCTGGAGAAATTAAATAGTATATAAATTATATATATATAATATGAAGAGAACTATGAGCAGCGTGCCCATAGTTCTTTTTTGCTTTGAAAATGGATGGCATATGCCGGGAGGTAGACATATGACGAGCGATTCGTTAATTGCGTAAATCGTTTTTTGTGAACTTTGATTTTGGCAAAACTATTAGTAATGTAAAAGATATTACAAAAAATTAATATTTTATATAATTTACTTATATACTCACTTCTATTAAGATAAAATAAAATATACATAAATAAATCAAATAAATTTATATATTTGTGATACTTTTACTTGACATATCTATTCATAAGATATATAATGCAAGATAATTGATGAAAGTTAGTAAATATCACGATTTACGGACTAATTTATTTTAAAAATCGTAATATCAATTAAAGAAAGAAGGGGAATCATGAAAAAAGGAAGTAAAATATTAGCTTGTTTGATTTTGATGGTACTAGTACTAAGCCAAGTGCCAAGAAATTTGCTTGTTCGCGCAGAAGAAGGAGAAGAACAAAAGTTTAAATTAAGTTTCGAGCTTGAAAGAGATGCGAGCGCTTTGAACGAAATTTATCAAAAGCATGATGAGACTGAGAGCGAAAGTGAAAAGACAGATGAAAAGGCTAGTGATAAAGAGGCTAATGGCGAAGCAGATGCAAATAAAGATGTTAATAGCAAAGCAAATCAAGTTAATGACAATGATACAGTAGTTGACTTGAGCCAAGTAACAGAAGGTGAAGAAAATTCATCTGAAGAAGCAAAGCCAATAGACGAAGCAAACGGTGAAGCTGAATATATTGAAGACGAAAACGAAGAAGCAATAGTTTTGCCATCAGGCGGCGGTGAAGGATCTCAAGAAGAAAAGGCAGAAGAATTAAAGGACTTAAATATCACATACACAGTTCATATAAAGGGCGAGTCTGAAGAAAGTATAGAAAAAAGAATCACTTATTCAGTAGAAAAAGCTGATTTTGTTGGAGATCTAAAATTCGAAGGCATTGAAGCGCTAAGCAATGATCTAGAAGTAAAGTACTATAGCAAGGAAGATGGATCAAGCTTTGACGAGAAATCTGAAAATTTTGATTTGTATTTAGAAACAAACGTAGAAAAAACTGTATTAGAATTACCAAGAATAGGCGAGAGAGAAGATTCACTAAGAGTAAAGGAAAGTAATTTTGAAGAAGCAATAGAAATAGGCGAAGAAAAAGTTAACGAAGCAGTGGCTGATCCTAATGCAAAACATTATCTAAGCTTTGATATAAGTAGATATGAAATGACTGATTATGATTACATTATTTCAACATATACCAACTATTGGATGAGCAGAAAAGATCAAAATGTTTTTGACCGTGACGAGTGGAGATTAAATAATTTTACTGTTATTAATGAGCTTCATATAGATGGCGTTGATGAAACAATTAAGGAAAAGATGATCTATGATGGAGATGCGTATACTTGGTCAGAAAAGATAGAGTTTAGAAATATAGAAATTCCATATGAAGACATTGAGATTCAATATTATAAAAAGGCTGATAGCAGCCTAGTTAAGCCATATCTTTTACATTATGATTTCTATCTTAAGAAGTCAGAAGATGGTAAAATGATTCTTCAAATACCTAGACTAGCTCCTAAAGATAGTTATTCAGGTGATGCTAATCAAGTTAAAATATTTAAAGTAAGCAATGTAAGTCTAAAGGATAAGGATGCAAATGCTAAGGAAGTAACTCCAATTGAGATAGATGACATCAATTTAGATATTACGGAAGACTTAAGCGGAATTAAGCCTAGTGATACCGTATATGTGAATGGTAAATCTGGGGATGATCAAAAAGATGGACTATCTAAAGAAAACGCAGTAAAGACATTTGCAAAAGCAAAAGAGATAGCTCAAAGCAATAAAGACATTGTAGAGATAGTTGTAACTGGTAAAACAGATATTGAAGGAGATATTTCGCTTGAAGATACAAATGCAAAAATATGTAGAGGCAAGGAGTATAGTGGATTTTTATTCAATGTTCCAAGTGGAAAAACTGCTACATTATCAAAGATAATTATAGATGGCAGATTTAATTCAAATGAAAGCATTAAGGAATCTTTAATTAGGGTTAATTCTGGAGCAACACTTAATATTAATGAAGGTGCTGTATTAAGAAATAACAAGATAATGGATATTAAAAACACAGCTACACGAGGCGGTGCAGTAAATGCATTTGAAGCAACTATCAATATGACTGGTGGTTGTGTTGAAGAAAATCAAGCTACTTATGGCGGCGGAATTTATTTATATGGATCTACAATGAATTTTTCTGGTGGCGTTGTTCAAAATAATGAAGCTAAAAGAGTGATTGATTATGCCTATGGCGGAGCGGTTTATTCGGCTGGGGGGGGTATCATTGCTAGCGGAGCAAGCACGATAAACTTCTCTGGAGATGCAAAAGTTTTAAATAACTCTGCCGATGAAGTTGGTGGCGGAATAAGTTTAGGAACAAGACAAGTTGAGAAACAAAATAAGCTTTATATGATAGGTGGACTTATTGATGGCAATACTGCTGGAGCTTCTGGTGGAGGATTATTTATACAATGTAGGCTATTTGATAGTGGCAAATCTATTGCTTATATCTCATCTGGTAGAATAACTAATAACAAGATGAGTGGTACTGGAAAGACAGAGATGGCTTTTGGCGGCGGCGGAATTTATGTTAATGGCTTCCCTGCTTCATGGGACTATGCTGGCGCACATTATTATGGTGAAAATGGCGAGTTATATTTAACAAATGCTATAATAAGAAATAATAATTCTGATAAGGAAGGAGCTGGATTTGCTGGTTGCCCTATATCAAAAACACAATTTTATGTAAACAATGGTGTTGCTATATATGGCAACAATACTAGAGCTGGAAGAAATAATGATAAGGGAAAGACAGTTTATTTATTGTCAAGTAAGTTTTATATGTCTCATAGTGGACAAGCGGAATATAAACTTGATAAGAGGATGTTAGGTGGAGCACCATACGATTGGAAAAAAGTAATAGGCTCTGAAATAATTCCTTTGCCAGATAATGAACTAGAAGCGACATTGCCAGAAAATTCTGAATTAGCATTAAATTCAAATGACAAAGCTAATGAACTTACAGAAGCCTTAGGAAAGGTAATAATTGAAGGCAATTACTCAGCTACAAGAGGAGCAGGTATTGGCAGTAACGGTACAATAAAATTTGGTACAGAGGCCCCTACTACTGAAGTTTCTGTAGAAAAGAAATGGAATGACAATGATGATGAAAAGAAAATTCGTCCTGAGTCTATTACTGTAAACTTAATTGCTAATTATAACGGAAAAGAATATAAAGTTGATTCAGTTGTATTAAATAAAGATAATGATTGGAAACATACTTTTAAAGATCTACCTACAATTAACGATGGAAATAAAATAACTTACACAGTTAAAGAAGAAACTGTTACTGGATATAGTTCTAAAATAACAGGTTCAGAAAAAGACGGCTTTACTATAATAAACACACCTGAAGAACCTAAAAAAGAAACTAAAGAAATCAAAGTAAGTAAAGTTTGGGATACAAGTGATAAAAAAGCCTTTGCAAAAGAAATTACTGTTGAATTATATAAAAATAATGAAAAAACAGACAAAACATTAACACTTAATGAAGATAATAATTGGCAAGGTACATTTGAAAATCTTGATGCCAAAGACGAAAACGATAAAGAAATCACTTACACAGTGAAAGAAGTCGGAGAAAAAGATAATAAAATAACTTTCGATGGCAAAGAATTTAAAGTAAGTTACAAAGCTACTACTGATGGCTATACTATCACAAATAGCTACAATCCACCAGAAGAACCAAAGAAAGAATACAGAGACATCTGTGTAGAAAAAGCTTGGGATATAAGAGGCATGAAGCCTATTAGCCACATCGAAGTAGAATTATATAGAGATGGCAAAGCTACAGGAAATACTCTAGTCTTAAGCGAAGCAAATGGCTGGAGCGGCAGCTTTAAGAACTTAGAAAAAGCATCTGATGACGGACACATCTATGACTATAGCGTAAAAGAAATTGGCGAAAAGTTCTACACTGTAGAAATATCTGGTGAATACTACGAAGTTATATACAGAGGCAATATGGATAGTGGCTTCACTATAATCAATAAAGAAGAGCCGCCAAAGAAGCCTCAAAGAAGAGATATCAGAGTCAGAAAAGTTTGGGACGTCACAAATAAAATACCAGTTGATGAAATTCAAGTTGAGCTATACAAAGACGGTAGAGCAACAGGAAATGTGATTACACTAAGCGAGGCCAATGGCTGGATGGGACGTTTTGAAGATTTACTTGCATATGACGCGGAGGGCGTTAAATACGAGTACAGCGTAAGAGAAGTTGGCGAAGCATCGAGCAGGGTCAGCATCTCAGGCAGTGACTACGACGTTAGCTACGAAGGTGATATGAATCATTCATTTGTAATCATAAATAAAGAAAATTCTCCACTAAAGAAAAAGATTGACTTTGGAGTTAATAAAGTTTGGAGATCTGATGGAAAGACGGAAGCAGTTCAAGTAGAATTATATATGGACGGAGCTGCTACTGGCAAAATCATCACACTTAGCGAGGCTAATGTCTGGAGTGGTGCCTTTACTGACCTTAATCTAGAAGATGCAAAAGGCAATAAGCACGTATACACTGTTAAGGAAGTAGGTGAAGCAGGTGGCCAATACACAATTGGCGAAAGAGTTTTCACTGTAAGCTACTCAGGTGATATGCATAGTGGCATCAGCATAATCAACAGTGAAGAACCTCCAAAAGAAGAAGAGGAAGAGCCATCAAAAGACAAAGATGATGAGCCAAAAGAAAAAGATAAAGAGCCTGAAAAACACATCATACCAAAGACAGGTGTTGAAGAAGGAACTTTATCCATAGTCTTAGCACTAGTTGTTCTAGTCGGACTATTCTTTGTAAAGAGAAAACTTAATGAGAGTAAAACTAAATAGATTTTAGAAGATATCTGCTAGGCGATTGATATGCTTAGCAGATATTTTTATATATAATAAGAAAGAACTATGAGCGGCGCGCCCATAGTTCTTTTTTTGCGAGAAGATTATTTACTTTTTTCTTTTGAACGTCTTAAATTTAAGTTTTCTTTAAGAATATCAAGAAAAGAATCAATATTGTAATTGTGAGGAAGAGACAAAGTACATTCAATTGCGGAACAATCTTCTAAGTCCTCTTCAAGTATATCAAGTGAGCGCACCTCGATGCCCTCGCTCATACACAATTCTTTAAATTCTCTGCTTTTAAAGTTCTCACTGTCAAATTGCATGTAAAACTTAATTAATTCTCTTTTATTTAGAAAATCATTTAGCCCTTTTAAATTAACTAAAGTGATTAGGCAAATGATAGTTGCTATAATTGCTCCTTGGTAATAGCCGATGCCGACGGCAAGACCATTGGCAGCACAAAGCCAAAGAGTTGCCGCAGTCGTTAGTCCCTTAACAACATCCTTCTTTTGTAGTATAGTGCCTGCACCAAGAAAGCCGATACCGCTTATGGCTTGACCGGCAAACTTTGTTGCGTCCCAACCCTTGTCACCGTAGAAGCCTTCAAAGCCGTCGACAGATATGAGCATGATTAAACAAGAAGCAAGCGAGACTATGATGTGAGTCCTAAGACCGGCCGCTCTGTTTTTCCTTTCACGCTCTATGCCTATCAAGGCTCCAAGTAGTGCTGCGAGTAAAAGTCTTCCAATAATATGTAATGTTTCCATCAAATCACCATCCTATTAAGTATTATAACACAAATATATATATAAAGGTAAAGAATATGAAAAATGTATAATATTTTAATTATTTGCAAAAAATGCTTGACATTCGTCTTGACTTATTATATAATTATAAATTGCATAATTAGGATTTAAAATGGGTTTTTATTCTCAAAATCTTAGTTTAGGGTACGACATATAGTAGGTTATTTTGATAAGGGGTGAATATTTGGATGCTACATCCTGTTGAAAACGGAAAAAGAACTAGAATGAGTTATTCTAGGATAAAAGAAGCTTGCGAGATGCCAAATTTTATTGAGGTACAAACTGCATCGTTTGACTGGTTTTTACATGACGGCTTAAAGGAAGCTTTTGACGACATATCACCTATTGATGACAATGGTGGTAGCTTAGTATTGGAGTTTGTCAATTATACTATAGGAAAGGAACTAAAGTATACTGAAGAAGAGTCCAGAATTAAGGACACAAACTACAGTGCTCCTCTTAGAGCAAGGGTTAGACTAATTAACAAAGACACTGGAGAGGTAAAAGAGCAAGAAGTATTTATGGGAGACATACCTATCATGACTGATAAGGGTACTTTCATAATCAATGGTGGAGAAAGGGTTGTTGTTTCACAAGTCGTTCGTTCGCCAGGCTGCTACTACAAAAAGGAAATCAATAAGAATGGTGATCTTGATTACAGCGCAACTATCATACCAAACCGTGGGGCTTGGCTAGAATTTGAAACTGATGCGAGTGGCGCTTTATATGTAAAGATTGATAAGAACAGAAAAGTTATCATCACATCACTTCTTAGAGCTTTAGGTGTTGTTTCTGATCTTGAAATTGTTGAAACATTAGGTGAAACTAATGATTTACTAACAACTCTTGAAAAGGATACGGCAAAGACTCAAGACGAGGCTTTGATTGAGATCTACAAGAGACTTAGACCAGGCGAACCAGAAGCCGTAGACAGTGCTAAATCACTACTTAATAATCTATTCTTTGACCCTAAGAGATACGACTTAGCTAAAGTCGGAAGATATAAGTTCAACAAGAAGCTATCTATAGCAAGAAGGATAGAAAATCACACTCTTGCCATGGATGCGGTGAACCCTATCACAGGTGAATTAATCTATGAAAAGGGCACTCATCTTGATAGACCTATGGCGCAAAAGATTGAAGATAACTTTGTTAATACCATTGACATAGTTTTGGACAATGGTGAAGAGATCAGGGTTGTAGGTAATAACTTTGTATATCCTGAAGCTTTTGATACAAAGGTTAATTTTGAAGAGCTTGGACTTAAGGATAAGATTTATGCACCACTAATGCATGAACTTATGGACGAAGCTAAGGACGACGAAGAGCTTAAAAACTTAATCATAGAAAATATTAAAGAAATATATCCAAAGAGAATTGAAATTGATGACATAATAAGTGCTATCAACTACCAATTTAACTTAATGCGTGGCGTTGGTCAATTTGACAACATCGACCACCTAGGCAACAGACGTGTAAGAAGCGTTGGTGAACTTTTACAAAACCAATTCAGAATCGGTCTTTCCAGAATGGAGAGAGTTATTCGTGAAAGAATGACTACTCAAGACCCTGAAGCTGCTACTCCTCAAAGTCTTATCAACATAAGACCAGTAGTTGCCTCACTTAAGGAGTTCTTCGGCTCATCACAACTTTCTCAATTCATGGACCAAACTAACCCTCTTAGTGAGTTAACTCACAAGAGAAGAATGTCAGCGCTAGGACCTGGAGGACTTTCAAGGGATAGAGCGGGCTTTGAAGTAAGAGATATTCATAACTCTCAATACGCTAGAATGTGCCCTATAGAGACACCAGAAGGACCAAACATCGGTCTTATCACATCCTTGGCATCATTTGCAAGGATTAATGAATATGGTTTTATCGAAGCTCCTTATAGAAAGGTAGAAAAAGGTACAGGAAGAGTTAGTGATGAGATTCAATATATCAGCGCTGACGTTGAAGATGAGTGCATCATAGCTCAAGCGAACGAGCCAATTGACGAAAAAGGCTACTTTAAAAACGATATCATAGTTGCTAGAAGTAAGGCTGAAAACGATACTTTGATGGACATGTTCAGAAAAGAAGAAATTGATTATATGGACGTATCACCTAGACAAATAGTTTCAGTTGGTACAGCGATGATACCTTTCTTGGAAAATGACGACGCGAACCGTGCGCTAATGGGTTCAAACATGCAAAGACAAGCGGTTCCTCTACTTATGACAGAAGCACCTATCGTTGCGACTGGTATTGAGTACAAGGCTGCTAAGGACTCAGGCGTATGTGTTGTTGCTAAAAACGACGGTATTGTTAAAAAAGTTGATGCAAAGAGCATCGTTATTGAAAATAAAGATAAGAACATTGATTCATATAAATTAATCAAATTTACAAGCTCTAACCAAGGCACTACTATTAACCAAAGACCTATAGTTCAAGCGGGCGAAAAGGTTAAGAAGGGCGATGTAATTGCGGACGGACCAAGCACTAACCTTGGTGAAATGTCACTAGGCAAGAACATCTTAGTAGCGTTTATGACTTGGGAAGGCTACAACTACGAAGACGCGATACTAATCAACGAAAGACTTGTTTATGAAGATGTATTGACATCTATTCATATAGAAGAATACGAATCAGAATCAAGAGATACAAAGCTTGGACCTGAAGAAATTACTAGAGATATTCCAAACACTAGTGAAGAGCTTCTTAAGAACCTTGACAAAGACGGTATTATCAGGATTGGCGCTGAAGTTAAGGCAGGCGACATCTTAGTTGGTAAGGTTACTCCTAAGGGAGAAAAGGATCTACCTGCTGAAGAAAGACTACTAAGAGCTATATTTGGAGAAAAATCAAGAGAAGTAAGAGATACATCTCTTAAGGTGCCTCACGGCGAAGCTGGTATAGTTGTTGACGTTAAGGAATTTACAAGGGAAAATGCTGATGAGCTATCACCTGGTGTAAATAGGATGGTCAGAGTATATATTGCTACAAAGAGAAAGATATCTGTTGGTGACAAGATGTGTGGTAGACACGGTAACAAGGGTGTCATCTCAAGAATACTTCCTGAAGAGGACATGCCATACTTACCAGACGGCACACCACTACAAATCCTACTAAACCCAATGGGTGTACCATCTCGTATGAACCTTGGACAAGTACTTGAAGTTCACTTGGGTATGGCGGCTAAAAAGCTTGGTATGTACGTTTCAACACCAGTATTTGACGGTGCTAACGAAAACGATATACTTGAAGCGCTTGATAAGGCTGGCTATCCTAAGAGCGGTAAGATTTATCTAAGAGACGGTAGAACAGGAAAGTTATTTGACAATCCAGTAACAGTTGGTTACATGTATATGCTTAAGCTTCACCACTTAGTTGACGAAAAGATTCACGCAAGAAGCATTGGACCATACTCACTAGTTACTCAACAACCACTTGGCGGTAAGGCACAATTTGGTGGACAAAGATTCGGGGAAATGGAAGTTTGGGCCCTTGAAGGTTATGGTGCAAGCCACGTACTTCAAGAGATATTAACTGTTAAGTCCGACGATATCAATGGCCGTGTTAAGACATATGAAGCCATCGTCAAAGGAAAGAACATTCCAGAACCAGGTATACCTGAATCATTCAAGGTACTTGTAAAGGAACTTCAAAGTTTACTTCTTGATGTTAAGGTCCTTGACCAAGACGACAATGAGATGGAACTTGATGATGAAGATGATTTCATGAACGAAAGAGAAATCATTGCAGGCGACTTCAAGAGCATGGACACTGATTATAAGGATGATGAAGAATTTGTAAACTTCTTTGACGAAGAATCATCCAAGGGCACAGATGAAGACGAAGATGACATTGATTACGATGAAGATGATGTGGATGAAGATGACTACGATGAAGATGACGATGAAGACATCGAAGAAGATATTGACGAAGATTTTGAAGATATAGATGAAGAAGATTTGGACATGGACGACGATCTAGACATAGGCAGCGACATCGACGAGATTGATGAAGACCTAGATCTAGATGACGATAGTTCTTTGTAGAAAGACAAGGAGGAAGGTAATTTGTTCGAATTAAATAAATTTAACAGTATTCAAATAGGCCTTGCATCAAGCCAAGACATCAGAGAGTGGTCTAAGGGAGAAGTTAAAAAACCAGAAACAATAAATTACAGAACATTAAAGCCCGAAGCAGAAGGCTTGTTCTGTGAAAAGATATTTGGACCTGTAAAAGACTGGACTTGTCACTGCGGTAAATACAACAAGATTAGATACAAAGGCATGATATGCGATAAGTGCGGCGTTGAAATTACAAGAGCTAAGGTAAGACGTGAAAGGATGGGACACATAGAGCTTGCTAGTCCATGTACACACATTTGGTACCTTAAAGGAACACCTTCAAGGATAGCCATAGTACTTGACGTTTCACCAAAAGAGCTTGAACACGTTGTTTACTTCGCTTCATATATAGTTATGGATCCAGGCAAAACTGGCTTAAAGTATAAACAAATCTTAAATGAACAAGAATATTCAGAAGCTATAGATATGTTTGGCTACGGCTCATTCGATGCTAGGATGGGCGC
Source organism: uncultured Eubacteriales bacterium (assembly GCA_900539225.1). Lineage (GTDB taxonomy): Bacteria > Bacillota > Clostridia > Tissierellales > Peptoniphilaceae > Fenollaria. Next base: position 53,097 of record UQBO01000005.1, on the reverse strand, counting down.
AGAAGCTATACTTGAGCTGCTTAAGGCCATAGACCTAGATAAAGAAGCACAGGAACTAACAGAAGAGCTTGAAGGCGCATCCACACAAAAGAAGATCAAAGTTTTAAGAAAGCTTGAAACTATTGAATCATTCAGACAATCAGGCAATAGACCTGAGTGGATGGTTATCGAAGCACTTCCAGTTATACCACCAGATTTGAGACCTATGGTTCAACTAGATGGCGGTAGATTTGCGACAAGCGACTTAAACGATTTATATAGAAGAGTTATCAACAGAAACAACAGACTTAGAAGACTACTTGAACTAAACGCACCAGAAATCATTACAAGAAACGAAAAGAGAATGCTTCAAGAAGCAGTTGACGCACTGATTGATAACGGCAGACGCGGAAGAGCAGTAACTGGCCCTGGAAACAGACCACTTAAGTCTCTATCCGATATGATAAAGGGTAAACAAGGTAGATTTAGACAAAACTTACTAGGTAAGAGAGTTGACTACTCAGGTAGATCTGTAATTGTTGTAGGACCTAAGCTAAAGTTCTACCAATGCGGTCTTCCTAAGATGATGGCGCTAGAACTGTTCAAGCCATTTGTTATGAGAAGACTTGTTGAAACAGGAAAGGCTCATAACATTAAGAGCGCTAAGAGAATGGTAGAGAGAGCTAAATCAGATATTTGGGACGTACTTGAATACGTTATCAAGGATCACCCAGTACTATTAAACAGGGCACCGACTCTTCATAGACTTGGTATTCAAGCCTTTGAACCAGTTTTAGTTGAAGGTAAGGCAATAAAACTACATCCACTAGTATGTTCAGCATATAATGCGGACTTCGACGGTGACCAAATGGCGGTGCATCTACCACTATCAATAGAAGCACAAGCTGAAGCAAGATTATTAATGCTTTCAATTAACAATATCTTAGCACCAAAGGATGGTAAGCCAATTTCAATACCATCACAAGACATGGTACTAGGCTGCTATTACATGACACTTGATATAGAAGGAAGCAAGGGCTCAGGCCACATCTTCGAAGATTATGATGAGATGATAAAGGCTTATCAATTAGGACTTATAGACCTACACGCAAAAGTTAAGGTTAGAGTAAAAATTGATGAAGAGGACAGAGGCAAACTTGTTGAATCAACTGTTGGTAGATTCATTCTTAATAAAAAGATACCTCAAGACCTTGGCTTTGTAAATAGAGAAGAAGATCCATACTCACTAGAAATTGACAGAGTTGTTTCAAAGAAGACTTTGGGAACTATACTTGATAAATGCTATCAAAAACACGGCAATATTGTTACTAGTAAGTTACTAGACCACATCAAATCAACTGGTTATAAGCACTCAACACTTTCAGCAGTATCTATATCTATGGCGGACGTTGTAGTTCCTAAGGAAAAGACTGAGCTTATAGACAAGGCACAAAAGGAAGTAGAAAAGTACGAAAGAGCTTACAGAGACGGTTTCATGACTGAAGAAGAAAGATACGAAGGCGTTATCAATATTTGGAACGGCATCACTGATGAAGTTACTGAAGCGCTTATGAAGTCACTAGACCCATTAAACAACATCTTCATCATGGCGGACTCAGGAGCCAGAGGTAGTAAGAACCAAATCCGTCAATTAGGCGGTATGCGTGGTTTGATGGCATCATCAACTGGTAAGACAGTAGAAATCCCTATCAAGTCAAACTTTAGAGAGGGACTATCAGTACTAGAGTTCTTCTTATCATCACACGGTTCTAGAAAGGGTCTATCAGACATTGCCTTAAAGACAGCGGACTCTGGTTACCTAACAAGAAGATTGGTTGACGTATCTCAAGACGTTATAGTAACAGAAGACGATTGTCACACTGATCAAGGACATACTGTTAGAACTATAAGAGATGGCAAAGAAATTCTTGAAGAGCTAGAAGAAAGACTAGTAGGCAGATATGCTTTTGAAGACATAGTAAATCCTAAAGACGGCTCGATTATCGTTAAGAAGGACGAACTTATAGATGAAGAGACAGCTCACTTTATACAAGAGATAGGCATAGAAGAAGTTAAGGTAAGAAGCGTTCTTACTTGTCAAACTAAGCACGGCGTTTGCGCTAAGTGCTACGGAAGAAACTTGGCAACAGGCAATATCGTAAACATTGGTGAATCAGTTGGTATCATAGCCGCTCAATCAATAGGCGAGCCAGGTACGCAGCTTACAATGAGAAATTTCCACTCAGGTGGGGTAGCCAACGCAGACGATATCACTCAAGGTCTTCCAAGAGTTGAAGAACTTTTCGAAGCTAGAAAGCCAAAAGGACAAGCGCAAATCGCTCAAATTTCAGGTACTGTATCAATCAATGAAGACGATCCACAACAAAGAGTCATTGTTATTACAGATGACAAAGAAGGCATCGCAGTTGATCACCCTGTAAATTACGCGGCAAGACTTAAAGTTCATGAAGGCGACTACATCGAAAAAGGTAAAGAAATCACAGAAGGTAACGCATCACCTCAAGAAATCATGAAGGTTCTTGGCGTAGAAGGCGTTGAAGACTATATAATAAAAGAAGTACAAAGAGTATATAGAATGACAGGTATCGATATCAATGACAAGCACATTGAAATCATCTGTAAACAAATGCTTAAGAAAGTAAGGATAGAAGCACAAAACGATTCTTCATTCTTACCAGGAGCACTTGTAAACATATACGACTTCATTCATGAAAACAAAAAACTTAAAGAAGAAGGCAAAGTACCAGCAGAAGGTAAGAGAATATTACTTGGTATATCCAAGTCATCACTAGCAACAGATTCATTCTTATCAGCAGCTTCATTCCAAGAAACAACAAGAGTTTTAACTGAAGCAGCAATCAGAGGCAAGAAAGATGAGTTAGTAGGACTTAAGGAAAACGTTATCATAGGCAAAATCATACCAGCAGGTACAGGCATGCTTAAGTATAGAAACATCAAAGTTAAAGAAGATGAAACAGTTTTAAAGAAACAAATGGAAGAAGAAATGAAGAGAAAGAAGAGAGAGATAGACGACACAAACCTATTTAAAGACTTTGATGAGGATGAAAAAGATAAGAAGACTAAGAAAGAAGAAGACGTGAAAGAAGAGGTAAAAGATAATCAAGATGCTATCGAACTAGATAAGATTATCAAAGACCTACTTAACGAAGAAAAAGAAAGAAAGTCTTCTAAAGATAATTAGTATATTTAAAAAATAAATATAAGTGGAGACAGTCAAGATATTTTACCTAAATTTAACGAAAAATATCTTGACTTTTTCCGTAATGCGTGGTACAATTCTCTTATGTGTGAAAGTTCACGCTATTAATAGAGCTAAAGGAGGATGCTTAATGGATACCGACACCTTGGGGCCGAATTGCGTAGTAGGCTTTAAACAGGTAACAAGGGGGCTAAAATCCGATCTCTTCAAACAGGTTTTTATCGCTCTTGATGCAGATAAGGACATAAAGACGCTTATCGAAGAAGAGGCAAGTAAAAATTCTGTTGATATTGTTTATATAAACACAAAAGAAGAGCTTGGAAAACTCTGTGGTATTGAGATAAATGCAGCTGCCGCTGCTTTATTAAAATAAATTTTTATGTAAGGAGGTGCTTTGATGCCAACGATTAATCAATTGATCAAAAAAGGAAGATCAAAAGTAGTTTACAAATCTAAATCACCAGCTTTAGATACAACTTATAACTCACTTAAGAAGAAACAATCTTTAGTAAATGCTCCTCAAAAAAGAGGAGTATGTGTTGCTGTAAAGACAGTTACACCTAAGAAGCCAAACTCTGCCTTAAGAAAAGTTGCTAAAGTTAGACTAGTTAATGGATATGAAGTTTCAGCTTACATTCCAGGAATTGGTCACAACTTACAAGAACACAGTGTTGTTCTTATAAGAGGTGGAAGAGTAAGAGACCTTCCCGGCGTACGTTACCACATAATTAGAGGTACACTAGATACAGCCGGAGTTGAAAACAGAAGACAAAGTAGGTCTAAATACGGTTCTAAGAAACCTAAAGAAGAAAAGAAGTAAAAACAATTTTAGTCGTTGAAATGCAAAGCATTAAATAGATGAAGAGCATTTTGGCGCTAGACGGCTTTTAGAGATTTGCCGAGTACCAATGAATCTACTAAGATAGTTAAGGAGGGAAGAAAAAGTGCCAAGAAAAGGACACGTGCCTAAACGTGAAGTAATGCCTGACGCAAGATACAATGATGTTGTAGTAACAAAGTTAATAAACTCAATCATGCTAGACGGCAAAAAAGGCTTAGCTCAAAGCATAGTTTACGGGGCATTTGATATAGTTGCAGAAAAGACAGGTGAAGACGCTCTTGAACACTTCTACAAGGCTATGAATAACATCATGCCAGTACTAGAAGTTAAGGCAAGACGTATTGGTGGTGCCAACTACCAAGTTCCATTGGAAGTAAGACCTGAAAGAAGACAAACTCTAGCAATAAGATGGCTTGTACAATACTCCAGAGCAAGAGGAGAAAAGACAATGACTGAAAGATTAGCAAAAGAGTTGATGGACGCAGCCAACGGTCAAGGAGCTTCTGTTAAGAAGAGAGAAGAAGTTCACAGAATGGCTGAAGCAAATAAAGCATTTGCACATTATAGATATTAATAATAAGGGGGAAAACTTGTGCCAAGAGAAATTGCACTAAAAGATGTCAGAAACATCGGTATTATGGCGCACATTGACGCAGGTAAAACAACCACAACAGAAAGAATTCTTTATTATACAGGAAAGATTCATAAGATAGGAGAAACTCACGAAGGCGCTGCTACCATGGACTTCATGGTTCAAGAGCAAGAAAGAGGTATCACTATCGGTTCAGCAGCAACAACATGTTACTGGAAAAACCACAGAATCAATATTATAGATACACCGGGCCACGTTGACTTTACAGTTGAAGTTGAACGTTCCCTAAGAGTTCTAGACGGTGCGGTTGCTTTATACGACGCTAAAGGGGGAGTTGAACCTCAAAGCGAGACTGTATGGCGTCAAGCAGACAAATACGGTGTACCTAGACTTGCATTTGTTAATAAAATGGACGTCGTAGGTGCAAACTTTGACAGAACACTAAAGATGATGAGAGAAAGATTAAACGCTCATCCAATAGCTGTTCAATTACCAATAGGTAAAGAAGATACATTTAGAGGTATCATAGACCTAATCGCAATGAAAGCTGAATTATACGAAGACGATCTAGGAACTATCATTCAAGAATCAGATATCCCAGAAGATCTAGTAGAAACAGCTCAAAAATATAGAGAAGAAATGATCGAAGAAATCGCTGATTTCGACGAAGAAGTTATGGAACTTTACTTAAATGGTGAGGACGTTCCTAACGAAATGATAAAAAAAGTATTAAGAAGAGAATGCGTTGCAAACCAAGTAACACCAGTTCTATGCGGTAGTGCATACAAGAACAAAGGTGTACAATTCCTTCTAGATGCTATAGTTGACTATCTACCATCACCTATCGATATACCAGCAGTTACTGGTACAGACAGAGAAGGAGAAGTAGTTGAAAGACCAGCAGCAGATGATGCTCCACTAGCAGCATTAGCATTTAAGATAGTTACAGACCCATTCGTAGGTAAACTTGCTTATGCAAGAATCTACTCAGGCGTTCTAAAGAGCGGTTCTTATGTATTTAACTCATCAAAGGGTAAGAGAGAAAGAATCGGACGTATTGTATTAATGCACGCTGACAAGAGAGAAGAAATAGAAGAAGCTTACGCAGGATCAATCGTTGCAATAGTAGGATTGAAATTAACTGGTACAGGTGATACACTTTGTGCTGAAGACAAACCGATCATACTAGAAGATATGGTGTTCCCAGAACCAGTTATCGATGTTGCAATCGAACCTAAGACAAAAGCTTCACAAGATAAGATGACTCAAGCACTACTTAAGCTTGCTGAAGAAGACCCAACATTTAAGACATATACAGATGAGGAAACAGGTCAAACAATCATCGCCGGCATGGGTGAACTTCACCTAGAAATCATTGTAGACAGACTATTAAGAGAGTTCAAAGTAGAAGCAAACGTTGGTAATCCACAAGTTGCATACAAAGAATCAATTAAGACTGCTGCAGAAGGCGAAGGTAAATACGTTAAACAATCAGGTGGTCGTGGACAATACGGTCACGCAAGAATCAAAATCGAACCACAACCAGCAGGAAAGGGTTACGAATTTGTTAACGCAATCGTTGGTGGAGCTATTCCAAAAGAATACATCGGACCAGTTGACCAAGGTATACAAGAAGCACTACAATCAGGTGTTATCGCTGGATACCCAGTACTTGACGTAAAAGTTACACTATACGATGGTTCATACCACGAAGTCGACTCATCGGAAATGGCATTTAAGATTGCTGGTTCTATGGCAATTAAAGATGCACTTAAGAAAGCAACACCTACCCTACTTGAACCTATGATGAAAGTTGAAGTTACTACACCAGAAGAATACATGGGAGACGTAATTGGCGACTTGAACTCAAGAAGAGGTAGAATAGAAGGTATGGAACTTGATAACGGAGCTCAACATGTAAAAGCATTCGTTCCACTTTCAGAAATGTTTGGATACGCAACAAGCCTTAGAAGTAACACACAAGGTAGAGCTAACTACTCAATGCAATTCGATCACTACGATCCAGTTCCAAACAGTATATTAGATAAAGTCATTGGTAATAAATAATTTTTATAGGAGGTAAAAAATGGCTAAACAAAAATATGAAAGAACAAAACCACATGTTAACATTGGTACAATCGGTCACGTTGACCACGGTAAAACAACATTAACAGCAGCTATAACATTAGTACTAAACAAGAGATACGGTAGCGGTGAATTCGTAGACTACGCAAACATCGATAAGGCTCCAGAAGAAAGAGCTAGAGGTATAACAATCAGTACTTCACACGTTGAATACGAAACACCAAAAAGACACTACGCTCACGTTGACTGCCCAGGTCACGCCGACTATGTTAAGAACATGATTACAGGTGCTGCTCAAATGGACGGCGCTATCCTAGTAGTATCAGCTGCAGACGGTCCAATGCCTCAAACAAGAGAACATATCCTACTTGCAAGACAAGTTGGTGTTCCTAAGATTGCAGTATTCCTAAACAAAGAAGACCAAGTAGACGACCCAGAACTAATCGAATTAGTTGAAATGGAAGTTAGAGAACTACTTAACGAATACGACTTCGACGGAGATAACACTCCTATCGTTGTAGGTTCAGCTCTTAAGGCTCTAGAAGATCCAGACGGAGAATGGGGAGACAAGATTATTAAACTTATGGAAGAAGTTGACGAATACATCCCTCAACCAGAAAGAGCTACAGACCAACCATTCCTAATGCCAGTAGAAGACATCTTCTCAATCACTGGTAGAGGTACAGTTGCTACAGGTAGAGTAGAAAGAGGTACAGTTAAGGTAGGAGATACAGTTGAACTAGTTGGTTTAACAAACGAAGTAAGAGACGTAGTAGTAACAGGCGTTGAAATGTTCCACAAGCTACTAGACGTAGCAGAAGCTGGAGATAACGTAGGTCTATTACTAAGAGGTGTTCAAAGAGACGAAATCGAAAGAGGTCAAGTACTTGCTGCACCTAAGACAATCAAACCACACACTAAATTTAAAGCAGAAGTTTACGTTCTAACTAAAGAAGAAGGTGGACGTCATACTCCATTCTTCAACGGTTACAGACCACAATTCTATTTCAGAACTACAGACGTTACTGGTAACATCACACTAGAAGACGGAGTAGAAATGGTAATGCCTGGTGATAACGCTAGATTTAACATCGAACTTATCACACCTATCGCTATTGAAAAAGGACTTAAGTTCGCTATCAGAGAAGGCGGTAGAACAGTAGGAGCCGGAGTTGTAACTGAAATTATCGAATAATTTCGATTGATATAGTTATATAAATCCTTAAAGAGAGCTGGAAGGCTCTCTTTTTTGTGTGCGTTTTTAAAAATGTATATGATTTGATTGAAAATCATTGCAATTTACTTTATGTAGGTATATAATAATAGTACTCAAATAAATTTTGAGTATGCAAGGTTATATCTTTGCAAAAAATATAAAAAGAAAGGAGGGAGAGAAATGAAGAAATTAAACGTGATTATACTAACAATGATACTAAGCTTAGTTATCTTTGCAGGTGTAAACGTCATGGCGATGGATGAAGACACAGTTAAGACAGAAGAGCCAAAGACAGTAATTTCTGAAGAAGCTCCCAAAGCTATTGAGGGAGGAAATACAGCTGAAGAAGTAAAAGATGAAGAGAAAGAAGAAATTGTAGAGGAAGGAAATAAAGAAGCGAGCGCTCCTATTGAAGACAAAACTACAAAAACAGATGTAGAAAATGTCGACATGGGGGGGGTACCAAGCTCTAATATAGATACAGACAAGGTTGTAGAGCCTGAAGACAAAAAGCCTTCCGATGCAAAAGAAGAAACAAAATCAGAAGAAGCAGCTGAAGAAAAGGCTAACGAAGAAGATAATAAGTCTGAAGAAACAAATCCAGATGAAAAGAAATCTGAAGAAGTAAATCCAGATGATAAGAAAGATGCTGAAGCAGAATTAAAGCCAGAAGAAGAAAAGAAAAAAGACGAAAATAAAGATGCTGATGCTATAACAGACGAAGAAAAAGCTAAAGAAGGTACAGAAGAAAAAGCTGGTGAAAAAGCTGAAGAAGGCGAAAATGCTGAAGCAAATGCAGATGCAAAGGAGCTTGAAGTTGGTACAGTCTTAGATCCAGATAAGCTTACTCCTTTAGGTGCAGGACCAGAAGAAGCTGATCCTAATAGAGTTGAAGTTGGATCGTTTGAAGAGTTAGTTGAAGCTATTAACAATGCTCAAGATGGTGTTGAAACAACTATAGTTATAACACAAAGCTTTGAAATAACAGATACTATAATTATAGGCGAAAAGAAAATCATTGTATTAACCTCTGGTGCTAATAGAAGTAAAGCAAAAAATCAAGTTACACCAATTGGCGAAGATAAAATAACTATGCCTGATGAAAATGACGACATGGCAAGAAGGCAAGAGCTTGTTAAAGAAGCAGAAGCTAAAGGCGAAAAAGCTCTTGAAGATACAGATTTAAATAAAAATCCATTGCCAAATGTTGAAGTTATTTTAAAAAGAGCTGAAGCTTTTAAGGCGACACTATTTAAAGTTGAAAAAGGAGCTAAGTTAACTTTAGGTAAAGATAATAAAGACCCATTATTTATCGATGGAAATAAAGATGTAAAAACTGAAATAACAAATGGATCGATAATTGATGTATCTGGTGAACTTACTATGAATGGAGGATTTATTGCTAATAGCAATAACGAACGCACTAATTCTGCACCTATTTATGTGCATGAAGATGCCAAGTTTACAATGAATGGAGGTAGAATTACTTCTAATAGAAACATCTCTAAAGGACATTCAACATTTAATGCAGCTGGAGCTGTTTATATTGATGAAGGCGGGGAGTTTACTTTAAATGGTGGAAGTATTGACAATAACGAAGCACCAGTAGGTGGTGTCTTTTTAGGAAAAATCTTTGGAAATAAAAATGGTAAAAGAATTAAAGCTCTATTTACAATGAATGGAGGTCTTATTGCCAATAATAAAGGTCCATTGTATGCCAACTTAGAACCAGAGACAGAAAACTATGGCGGTGCTGTGCATGTAGATTCACTTGCTAATTTTATATTCAATAATGGTATATTAGCTGGAAATGAATCTTATCATGGAGGAGCTGTTGCTGTTAATGATAATTATGTTACAGGTACTAATGGTGTAAACTACTCTAATATTCAAAATGTTGATTATAAAGAATATATTAAATATGCTGGAGCGTACTACACTCAAAATGGTGGTCTGATTTATAAAAATATAGCCAAAGTTCATAATGATGGTAACACATCTGGTGCAGGTGGAGGCATTTATATCAATGCATCGACTGCTACATTAAAAGGTGGTTATCTTTTAAACAATAAGTCTGAAAATATGGGCGGAGGAATTTATGTTTCTATTGTCCCACACGTTTTAAAGTTAGAACATGTATTGATTAGTCAAAATAAAGCTATAAATGGTGCTTACTATCATCTTTCTGCTGGTAATGGCGGGGGATTTTGGCATTGTCCAGCAGGAAATGTAGATTTTGAAGATTTTAATTCAGTTTACATTTTTGATAATGATGCTTCATCTGGTGGTAAAGACATTTTTACTCATGGAAAAAAAGATAATTATAGTATTTCTAATGGAGAAAGTTTTGATTATCCAAAATTCTTAACAAATATATCTCCTATCACAGAAAAAGGAAATATTATCAAATATCTATATGATGGTAAAGAAGTTCCAGAATGGATGTATCATACAGACAAAGCTGTATCTTTACAAGCTATATATGATGCTCAAACAAAAAATGAAGCTTGGACAAACTCTAATCTATTTATTATGGGCAACACTGCTTTAAAGGGTGCTGGAATTGGATCAAATGCTAACACTACTCCTCCAGGAAAAACTGGCGACTATGAAATAACTATAGATAAAAAGTGGCATAAATCAATTCCAGAAGATAAAAAGCCTAAAAGCATTTGTGTTGATTTATTTATCGGCGATGCAAAATATGGCGAAGTAGAACTAAATAAAGCTAATGGCTGGATAGCTAAGTTTAAAAATTTACCATTTACAGCTGAAGAGCTTATGAAAAAGAAGATCAGCTACTCAATAAAGGAAAGAAATGATGATTTCTACTCTGTTATAGATGAAACATTAAATTCTTTAGAGGTTGAAAGAGTATTTGCTGGTGAAAAATACCCTAATGATGATAATGCCATTAATTTTGATATGCCACCTCACAAGCAAATGGACTACAAAATCGTATTTATCCATAAGGATAAGAATGGACATGAAATCTCAAGAGAAGATATTAAAATTGACTATAAAGAAGACAAAGAAAAATGGACTGGTCTCGTAAAAGATATGCTTCTTGATAAGCTTAAGGATCTTAAAGATGTAAAAATAACATATCATAGTTATGACAAAGCCTATGAACCATCTGATGCTTGGGTCGGTCTCGGTTACAATGGTTTAACTGCTGATTCTAATTGGTGGGATGACGAAGGTCCATGGCATGAAGCCTATATACTTGAAAAAGAAGACGGGACAGTTGAAATTCAACTACCATATCTTTGGACTCAATATATGGGGAATCCAGATGGTACAACTGATAATTATTCCGAAAATACCAATGGTTATAAGTTAGCGTTAGTGCCAAATCATAGATTTACCATTACTAACTATCCATATTCAGAAATACCTGTAGTGAAAAAATGGGATGAATCGATAGAAGAAAAAGATATTCCTGATTCTGTTAAGGTATATCTATTAAAAGATGGAAAGAGAGTTAAGGATAAAGATGGAAACGATCGTTACGTTATCTTATCTAAAGATAATGGATGGAAAGGTAATTTTGACAAACTTCCATTTTTTGAATTAGATGGCATGGGATTTGAAAAGTATTGGGTTAAAGAAGATTCTGAAATATTCATTCCACTTGTTACAAGAAAAGAAAATTCTATTTTAAATATTAGAGTTGAAAGGGATAAAGATTCTGATAAATATCTAATCTATAAAGATTATACAGGTGGATATTTTAGAATTAAGTATATCCCATTTGAAGTGCACTATATTTACAAAGTTGGGAATAAAGAAGTAAAAGAAGTTTATACAAAAAAACTAGAGCCATATAGAGTTGATGGATGGGATTGGCATTTAGACACAGTTATCAAAGATATCGTAATGAATGGAAAATTTAAAGATTCAGATATAGAAATTAAAATGTATTACGATGAAAATGGAAAGCCGTTCCCAAGAAACCTTGGCCAGTATGAAGCTAACTGGGATGGTGACATTGTTACAAACGATGATCCATATGTCCTTAAATTAGTAGAAGAAAATGGAAAGTTAGTTCTTTATGTACCAAAGTTAACAGATGTTGGTGATGATTACAATTTATTTTATGTAAAACCATATACTGAAGAGGGCAAGAAATATTTTGAGCTTACAAACTATTATCAACCAAAACATCGTATTGAAGTTGAAAAAGTTTGGGATACAGAAAACACTGAATCTATCCCTAAAAATCTTAAGATTAAGATAAAAGGAAAGTATGTGGATAAAGATATAACTCTTACACCTGAAGAGTGGAAATATTTCGAAGAATTTCTAGGTAAAGGAGTTTTATCTGCAAACAACTATGAATTTACTGAAGAAGACTTAGAAAAATTTGACGGAAAACAATCTATTGAAACAACTATGGAGTTTGATGCTAAAGATAAGACTGTAAAATTCTTTGGTGCAGACAAGAAAGAATTGACAAAAGATGAATTCTTAAAAATGATTCAAGGTAAAAATTATACTTTTGAACTTAAAGAAGCAGTCGAAGATAAAGCTGAGGTAGAACTTAAATATGATGAAGATGGAAACATAATCATCGTATATCCAGTTGATGTAGTAATTACAGAAGTAGCTAAAGTGACTTTCACTAACACAGAAAAACCTGAAGAACCACCTACACCAGAAACAAAAACTATAACAGTTAGAGTAAATAAAGTTTGGCAAGCTCTTGGCGAAACTAGAGATATACAAGTTGAGCTGTATATCAATGGCGAAGCAAGTGGCAAAATCCTTACTTTAAACGCAGCTAACGGCTGGAGTGCAAGCTTTATTAATCTTGATTTAGAAGACGAATCAGGAAGAAGATACACATATACTGTTAAAGAAGTAGGCGAAAACGATAACATCTACAATATTGACGATAGAAAGTTCGAAGTAAGCTACTCTGGTGATATGTACGAAGGATTTACTATAGTAAATAAAGAAGTACCACCAGAAGAACCTGAGGAACCACAAGAACCTGAAGAGGAAGAACCACATGAACCAGAAGAACCTGAAGAAGAAAAACCTGAAGAGCCTGACAAACATGTAATACCAAAGACTGGCGTTAGTGAAGATGTTTTAGGAATCTTCTTAGCTTTAATGATCTTACTTGGACTTGTATATATCAAGAAAAAGTATATCGTAGAAAAAAGTAAATAGTTAGATCTATTATCACAGATATCTGCTAGGCATGTCCTGGCAGATATTTTTTGCAAAAAAATAGTAGGAAGCAAATCTTCCTACTATATATACATATCTATTAAAAATTATCTACTTAAACTCAAATGTAGTCATCTTTTCTTCGCCGCCATCGCATTTGTAGACTAGCTCGAACTTTTCGGCTTTGCCTTTTGCGTGCTGAAAGTAGAAAAGCGCGTGCTCTGTCTTGCCACTTGCAATATTTATCTTGAATTTGGCTGCATCGTACTTACCTCTGTCTGTGTAAAGCGTTGCGCTAAGTAGTTCCCTATCCCATTTCTCAGTGCTCATAAGCTTTGCTCTGACCTCCATACCCTCAGTAACTTTGCCAAGTGATATGAACTGTATATTGATTTTGTCTTTATCAAAGTCACTTACTTGCCAAGCGTGCGGCTCGTACATCGATGGCGCAAACTTGAATACATCGTCTTTATCCTTGTAGATGTAGATGTACTGCGCCGTATTTGAGTTATTAAAGCTCAAAGTGTATCTAAGCTCGATTGCGTGTTCATCAACTTGGCTAGCTTCAACGTCTGACACTTCGATGTCAATGTCTTTAAGTGCTTCGCTAGTCTCTTTGTTAAGTGCCCTGTATTCATCACGCGTCATGTCAACCGCTGTCAAATATTCATCGCTAACCATCTCTGAGAAGGCTTCATAATTTTTCTCTGCTATGCTCTTCTTAATAAAGCGTTTAAGCGCATTAACAAAGTCGTCGTCGATGTCATCAGCCTTTGGCTCTTTGCCCTCAGGAACGTTCCAGTCTTTTATCTCTTCCTTTGTAAACTTCGCCATTTTTTCTGAACATGCTGTCAATGCCATAAGCATGGCCACTAGCATAGTTATAAATAAAATAAATTTCTTTTTCATAATTCACCTCAACATGAATATATTACTACATCCACGGCAATTTGTCAAGCTTGACAAAACGCGGCTCTTGATGTAAGATTTAGCTAGTAGGTGATAAGATGGATTTAGTTTTATACAGAAGATTGTTTCACAAAATCCCCGAGCTCGGCTTTGAAGAGGTGAAGACGACTAAGGAGATCATTAAAATACTTGAAAATTTTAATTGTAAACTTTATTATGGCAGGGCACTTTACGAAAGCGGCGCCGAGAGCAAGATAAGCGACATTGACAAGGGCTTCACTGGGGTGATGGCTGAGTTTGGCACGGCTCCGTACTTTTTATTCAGATCCGATATCGACGGGCTCAAGATAAAGGAAACGAGTGATATAACGCATTTACCGAACACCTTTGGTTTTGCCTCGACTAATGGCAATATGCACGCATGTGGCCACGATGGACACATAGCCTTGGCACTTGCCTTATGCGAGCATTTTAGCAAGACGGGAGAATCAGTTAGAGTACTATTTCAACCCGCTGAAGAAGGTGTTAGCGGTGCAAGAAGCATGGCGGACTTTATTACAGAGGATGTGGGTGGATTTTTATCCTATCACATTGGCCTAGGGGAGAAAAAAGGCTACATCGGTGTTGGAACGACTGATTTTTTAGCGACTACCAAGCTTGATATGAGCTTTTTTGGCAAGGCGGCGCACGCAGCAAACGCGCCTGAAAAGGGAATCAGCGCCCTTACCATTGCCATGTCTTTCATAGATATGATAAAGGATCTTACAATTGATGCTCATAGCAAAAAATTTATTAACATCGGTATAATAAATGGTGGCGGTCAAAGAAATGCTGTCATGGATAAAATTACTTTGGGTATGGACCTTAGAAGTGATAGCGACGAGGCGATGGATGAGATGCTTTCTTCTATGGAGAAGATTGCAAGATGCGTATCCGAGGCGAAGGGCGCAAGTTACGAGATGAATGTGCTTGCGAAGGCTAATGCATATAAGGAAGAGAACTATGAATTAATTGACAGAGTGATTGAAAAACTTAATGCAAATGAGATAAAGACCCATAGGTTGCCAAGCTTTGGCGCGAGTGAAGATGTGACTTTTTATCTTAAGAAGCTTAAGAGCCGCGGCGTTCCAGCCATGCACATGATGCTGGGAACAAATTTAAAGGGACCGCACCACAGCGACACATTTGACTTTGACGAAGAGGACCTAGAATTCTTCTACAAGGCCATAGGTCTAGCATATGAGGAGATGAAGGAAGAGTGATGAGCTCTTCTTTTTTAGTCTCTTTAAACTTTTCGCATATCATCTTGATAAAATCATTGCAAAAAAAATCTATATGTGTTATAATATTTTTGTGAAGAAATTATTATCTTCACGCTAAATTTTTTTACATATAACGCTTTTATAAAGTAAATTGATAAAATAACTACATTTATATGAGGAGGAAAAAATATGAAGGCTTACGATGCAAGCAAAATCAGAAACGTATCCCTTTTGGGACACAGTAGCAGTGGTAAAACTATGCTAGTTGAATCACTTTTATACGCAACAGGAGCTATCTCTAGGATGGGTAAGGTTGAAGACGGAAATACTGTTGGAGACTTCTCCAAAGAAGAGATACAAAGAAAGGTTTCTATCAATACAAAGGTTATTCCTGTAGAATATAATGATGTTAAATACAATTTCCTTGATACACCTGGTTACTTCGACTTTATTGGCGAGATGTACGGTGCGAAGAGAGCGTCAGAAGGCTCTATACTAGTTATTGACGCACAAGCAGGCGTTGAAGTAGGAACTGAAAAAGCGTGGAAAAACTTAAATAAATATCACACTCCAAGATTTATCTTCTTAAATAAGATGGATAAGGAAAATGTTAAATTCGACGAAGTTTTGGAAGATATAAAAACAAAACTTGGTGGACACATAGTTCCGCTAGTTATGCCTATAGGTGAAGCTGAAGGCTTTAAGGGCATGGTTGACTTAATTCAAGACAAGGCTTACAGCTACGAAGGCAGAAAGAGAACTGAAATTCCTGTTCCAGCTGAGTGGGATGGCTACATTGAAAAGCTTAGAGGCGAGTTAAATGAAGTCGTTGCTGAAACATCTGAAGAGCTTATGGAAAAGTATTTCGCAGGCGAAGCCTTTACTGATGCTGAATTTAAAGAAGGTATAAAGCAAGCTGTTAGAAACGGCGAATTAACTATACTTATGGTAGGTAGCGTTGAAAAAGGCATAGGCATGGAACTACTTCTTCATAAGATTCAAAGATATTTCCCTGCTCCAAACGAAGTAGGTGCATACACTGGTACATGGGAAGATAAAGAAGAAATGAGAAAAGTAGATGAAAACGAACCATTCTCGGCAGTTGTTTTCAAGACTATAGTTGACCCATTCGTAGGAAAGCTATCACTATTCAAAGTTATATCTGGTAAAATTACTAAATCTACACCATTATACAATGCAAGTCAAGAAGTGGATGAAAAGCTTGGCGGATTATTCTACTTAAGAGGTAAGACTCAAATCGATACTGATACCATCATCGCAGGAGATATAGGTGCTAC
The DNA here is from genome assembly GCA_900539225.1 of uncultured Eubacteriales bacterium. Lineage (GTDB taxonomy): Bacteria > Bacillota > Clostridia > Tissierellales > Peptoniphilaceae > Fenollaria. Next base: position 36,496 of record UQBO01000005.1, on the reverse strand, counting down.
AAGTAAACTTGAACACGCTCGTACTGGCGATACGCTATGTGACAAGGCTCATCCTGTTATATTCGAGAGAATTAGGTATCCAAAGCCAACTTTATATATGTCGGTAAGACCTGTAAAGCAAGGCGAAGACGAAAAGATAGGCGTTGCGCTTAACAAGATGACTGCAGAAGACCCAACATTTGAAGTAATTAGAAATCATGAGACTAAGGAACTTTTAATCGGTGGTCAAGGTAATATGCAATTAACAGTTATTAAAGATAAATTGAAAAACACATTTGGCGTTGAGATTGAACTTGACGATCCAAAGATTGCTTACAGAGAAACTATCAGACAAAAGGCTGAAGTTCAAGGTAAGCACAAGAAACAATCAGGCGGCGCTGGTCAATACGGTGACGTTTGGGTAAGATTTGAACCACATGATGGAGACGACTTTGTATTTGCCGAAGAAGTATTCGGTGGAGCAGTTCCAAAGAACTTCTTCCCAGCAGTTGAAAAAGGTCTTAGAGAATCGCTTGAACATGGTGTTTTAGCAGGCTACCCAGTAGTACATGTTAAGGCAACACTATACGATGGTTCATACCACGACGTTGACTCAAACGAAATGGCGTTCAAGATCGCTGCACAACTAGCATTTAAGAAGGGTATGCAAGAAGCAAAACCAATCCTTCTTGAACCTATAGTTAAGGCAGAAATAAAAGTGCCAGAAAGCTACCTAGGCGACGTTATGGGCGATATGAACAAACGTAGAGGCAGAATTCTGGGTATAGATCCACAAGATGACGGTACACAAGTAATTACAGCAGAAGTACCTCACTCAGAAATGTTTAGATACGCAATAGATCTAAGAGCGATGACACAAGCGAGAGGCTCCTTCCAAATGGACTTTGTTAGATACGAAGAAGTACCACAAGACCATGCAAATAAGATTATAGAAGCAGCCAACGCAGAAAAAAATAAATAGAATAATTTTTCGAGCACGAAGTGCCAAGGTTCACGTCCGTAAGGACGGGGTTCTTCTATTTATTCTCTTACATCGCCGGAGGCGATGATGAATAAGAAGAAAATTTAATAAGAATATACAATATTAAATATATTTTTTCATATTTATTCTCTTAGAGAAACACATGGGTTAATACTCATGTGTTTTTCTCTTTGCAATATTTTTTTCATGTTTTACATCGCCGAAGGCGATGGCAAGGTTCCGGGGTTCCCTGCCAACGCGAAGCGTTGTGCAAGGGTCGGGTTCTTATTCTCTTCCGCTGCCAGAAGCAGCGGTATGAGCAAGAAGAAAAATTTTATAATAAATAGCATATACACAAATAATATTTTTTCGAGCACGAAGTGCCAAGGTTTATTTAATTTGTGATAAGTTAAAAAAAGTATATAAGGTTTTCATATTTTAAATTGCCGAAGGCAATTGCAAGGTTCCGGGGCACCCATCCAACGCGAAGCGTTGAGATAGGGTCGGGTTCTTTTTCTCTTAGAGAAACACATGGGTTAATTCTCATGTGTTTTTCTTTTATCCAAACAAGTCCACTCACAATTCTGGTGAAAATTTATACAAAATAGTTACACTTAACGTTTATCCATTGCACATCTTGGGTACTTATGTTATAATAGTCAAAGAAGGTCAAAGGTGAGAAATATGTTAAGCGATGAAATACAATATTTTTTAAACAATTTAATTGAAGAAGAAGGCGGCAGCATACTTATCAAAAGAAGCGACATTGCCGTTAGATTCAACTGTTCGCCAAGTCAAATCAACTATGTCTTGACGACAAGGTTTGCGCCTCACTTTGGTTACTACATCCAGTCGAGAAGGGGCGAGGGCGGCTATATCAAGATCGAGAAGCTTGATCTTTTAGAGGATGAAGACGCATACAAAGAGATACTCATGGAAGCTATTGGCGATAGCATCACCATAAAAGAGGCTCACGACATCATCAGAAAGCTTTGTGATGACGAGATCATTACAAAGGACGAGAAGGAGATAATACTTGCTTCGATTGACGATAGGGCTCTTGCCATTGACATAGACAAGAGAAATGCACTTAGAAGCGATATATTAAAAAACATCCTACTAGTTTTACTTAAAAGGGGGGTAGTAAAATGTTATGCGATGAATGCCACAAGAATGAAGCGATGATTAATTTAAAGCTGATATTGGACGGCGAAATTATTGAAAAGCACTTATGCACTGAATGTGCACTAAAGGACTTTAACGAAATGAATCAAGGAGAATATGGAGAATATACGGATATGAATATAAATGAAAGCGATATAAGGAGCCTTTTTGAGGGCTTGCAAAAGCTATTTGGCTCATTCGAAACTTATGAGTTCGAAGAAAAGGAGTGCCCTAACTGCCACATGAAGTTCAGTGATTTCAACAAGAACAGAACTCTTGGCTGCGAGGAGTGCTACAAGACTTTTGCCTACGAGATCAGGCCGATTTTGAACTCTCTAAGGGGCGAAAAAACTTATGAGGGTCTACTACCAAAGAGGTATATGGACGCAAATCCTATGCACATGGAGATCGTATCTCTTAAGAAGGAGCTAGAAGCCGCAATACAAGACGAGAACTACGAGAGAGCCGCTGAGCTTAGGGACGAAATCAAGGCGAAGTCCACGAAGGAGAAGGTGGAAGATGGCAAAATCAATGACAATTTACAATAAATATATACTAAACACGATTGTTTCTCTAAAGAGGAACATCAAGGGATACAAGTACCCTGACATGCTGATGTGGTCTAAGCTTAACGAGATTTTGAATATGGTTTTGGAAGCTTTAAAAAACACTAGCTACAGCTTTATGCTTTATGAAGTATCAAATATGGATAAAGAAAAGTTCGAATACTTTTTAGCTAAGGGCTTTATGGATGAGTCAGTGAAAGAGAATATCACAAGAACGAAACTTTTGCTTGATGAGGATAAGTCCATCGCCATAGTTATAAATAACAATGATCATATTGAGATCAGAGTTCTTGGTACGGCAAGCGCTGACGAGCTTGTTGACATCGCCATAGACGTGGAGCGTGAGCTTGATAAGTCAATCGAGTTCCAATTCGACGAAAACTACGGTTATCTTACGAGTGACCCCGTTAACATTGGTAATGGCATTAGCATAGCTAAAATCGTTCATCTTTACAGAAGGGACGAGTTTAATAAGGACGAGCTAAAGAGCGATGATATGTCAAAGATTAGACTTACACCGCTTGTGGGACCGAATGGCTCTAAGATAGAGGACATCTACATCTTGGACGCTAATGTAAACAAGTTTACTAATATCGAGTCGTTTAAAAAGCTTTCTATGCTGACTGACCAAAACGTCATTGTTTATGAGAACGAAAATAGACGCAGGTACCTTGAGCAAAATTACATCTTGATGAAGGATAGAATTATGAAGGCTTTGGAGATGATTAAGGTGGCGAGCCTTATCAGTTACGACGAGGCACTTATCTACCTATCGAACCTGATGTTCGCAAGGAGCATGGACTTACTTGAGCCAGCTGATGTAAGCATCGACGCGGCTCTTTATCAAATGATAACGCCTGAAGCTATCGAGTACACTTACTCCATTAGCAACAAGTCAGAAATTGACCAAAAGAGAGCTACTATACTTAGGGAAAAGCTTGGCAAAGTAAAATTTATTGACAAGGATATTAAAGAAGAAGAAAATAATTTATAGATTTATATATAAGAAAGGAGATAAATATGGCAGTTTTTGGAAGATTTACTAGAAATGCAAGATTCTCATTTCAAATAGCCGAGGAAGAAGCTAGAAGGATGTTCAAAAGCGAAGTTGATCCTTCTCACGTTTTGATCGGCATTTTAAGCGCAAACACGACTAAGGCATCTGAAATTTTGAGGCAAAACGGCCTTGAAATGGAAGCCCTTAGAGAAATGGTGGAAAAACTATCTGTGCTTGACGTGAAAAAGCCAGAGGATATATATTATTCAGCAAGTTTAAAATATGTGATTGAGGAGTCCATCAAGATGGCAAACCAAGCAGGAGCGCCAATTGTAACGACTGAGCACATACTATACTCAATTATAAAAATGAACGAAGCGCCTGTATCCATCATCTTGGAGAGATTTGGTGTAGATAGAGAGAGGGTTCTTTCAGCTCTTTCAGGCTACCTAAATAGCTTAAGAAGCTTTAATCAAGGCGGCTTCCAAGACGAAGACGGCTTTGATGATGATGCCGCTGATGATGGTGAAGCACTTCAAAAATACACTTTGGACTTAAATGAGCTTGCGATAAAGGATAAGATAGATCCTGTAATTGGCAGAGCATCTGAAATTGAGAGACTTATACAAATACTAATGAGAAGGACGAAGAACAATCCTGTTCTAATCGGTGAGCCAGGTGTCGGCAAGACAGCCATCGCCGAAGGTCTTGCTCAAAGAATTGTTTCAGGCAATGTTCCTGAAATCATTAGAGATAAGAAGATATTCTCCCTTGACTTAACTAGTCTAATCGCTGGATCAAAGTACAGGGGCGAGTTTGAGAGCAGAATCAAGAATTTACTTGAAGAGCTTAGAGAAAGAGACGACGTAATTCTATTTATAGATGAAATTCATACTATAGTAGGAGCGGGCTCGTCAGAAGGTTCGCTTGACGCGTCAAACATACTAAAACCATACCTTACAAGAGGCGAGATACAAATCATTGGTGCGACTACTGTTGATGAATACAGAAAATATGTAGAAAAGGATGCGGCTCTTGAAAGAAGGCTTCAAACCATCATGGTGGAAGAGCCTAGTGAAGAAGATGCTATAAAGATTATAGAAGGACTTAAAGACAAGTACGAAGCGCATCACAGGGTATTGATCTCGCACGAAGCCATCGAGGCGGCTGTGACATTATCAAAGAGATATATCTCAGACAGATATTTACCAGACAAGGCCATAGACCTGATTGATGAGGCGCAATCACTTGTCAGAATGAAAAATTATGTAAGACCGCTATCACTTAAGGAGATAGAGGACGAGCTAAAAGAGATTGCATCTGAAAAGATTCAAGCGATACAAGCTCAAGACTTTGAAAAGGCTGCTCAGCTAAGGGACAAGGAGCGCAAGCTTAAGGATAAGATGGACCTAGACAGAACTGAGTGGAAGCAAAAGTCAGAGCTAAACAGCATGAAGATTGGCTTTGACGATATCGCAAGAGTTGTCTCGAAATGGACTGGCATCCCTGTTGAAAAGCTTAGTGAAGAAGAAAAGGAAAAACTACTAAATCTAGATAAGAAGCTAAAATCAAGAGTCATAGGTCAAGACGAGGCGATAGATGTACTTAGCCACTCGATTAAGAGGGCGAGAGTCGGCTTAAAGGACAAGAACAAGCCGATAGGCAGCTTTATCTTTGTTGGGCCAACTGGTGTCGGCAAAACTTATCTTGCCAAAGCGCTTGCGGAGAGCCTATTTAACGATGAAAACGCTATGATACGTATAGATATGAGTGAGTACATGGAAAAGTATAGCGTATCTAAGCTTATAGGTTCGCCACCAGGCTATGTTGGCTACGATGAAGGCGGTCAGCTAACTGAAGCGATTAGGAAGAAACCATTCTCAGTAGTTTTATTCGACGAGATTGAAAAAGCTCATCCAGATGTGTTTAATGCTTTATTACAATTACTTGACGATGGCAGATTAACTGACTCAAAGGGCAGGACTGTCGATTTTAAAAATGCTGTCATCATCATGACTAGTAACGTTGGTGCAAGTAGATTCAAAAAGCAAAATACTTATGGCTTTGGCGATGCATCAAGCGAAGAAAAGAGCGAAAAGAAGAAGATTTCAGAGATTGCTAACGAAGAGCTTAAGAAGACATTTAGACCAGAGTTTTTAAACAGGGTTGACGACATCGTTGTATTTAATCAATTAAAAGAGAAAGATATAGAAAAAATCGTTCACTTAATGGCGGAAGACCTTAAGGCAAAACTTAAGGAGATGGGCCTAAATATCGAGATAGACAAGTCTGTTGAAGACGAAATCGTGAAGAAGGGCTTTGACCTTGAATATGGTGCAAGACCTTTAGAGAGAACATTTAAGAAGATGATAGAGGATAGATTATCTGAAGAAATTTTGAAAAATAATGTTTCTAAGGATAAGAGCATCACTATTTACTACAATGGTAAGGAATTGGAATTTAAAAATGGCAAAGAAGAAGAGCTTGTACAAGTGTAGCGAGTGCGGCTACGAATCCAGCGGCTACTTAGGCAAATGCCCCGAGTGTGGTTCTTGGGGCAGCCTTAAGGAAGTTTTGGAAGATACAAAAAAAGCAGTAAAAAAAGAAAAAAGTATAAGAAGCAAGGCGATGCAGCTAAAGACTGTCACTTCGTCAAACTCGGATAGGCTCAAGACAAGCTTCGAAGAGTTTAACAGAGTTATGGGCGATGGCATCGTTAAGGACTCGGTTACAATACTTACAGCTAAACCGGGCGCCGGCAAAAGTACACTTCTTTTGCAAATAGCGAATGACGCTTGTAAAAAAGGGCTTAAGGTCTTATACGCTTCAGGCGAAGAGTCCGAGAGCCAAATCAAGCAAAGGGCAGACAGGATACTTGATACTATCGAAGATGATCTATACATTATAAGCGATATGAGCCTTGACAATATTAAGGAAGAAGTCCTTAGGGTCGACGCTGACATGGTAGTAGTTGACTCGATACAAACAGTTGAGCTTGATGAGTACAAGCCATCGAGACCTGCTTCACCAACGCAAACAGTTGAGTGCGCTTATGAATTAGTCAATCTCGCTAAAAATATTCAAAGGCCTCGTATAGTTTTTATCGTGGGTCAAATGACTAAAGATGATGAATTAAGAGGCGTTAGAACACTAGAGCACCTTGTAGATACCGTTCTTGTTATGGATACTTATCAAAACGATTCCTTAAGAACCATTGTCGCGAGCAAAAACCGTTATGGCGCCACAGGCGAGATGGGCTTTATGAATATGCAAGAGAAGGGCCTTGTATCGATCGACAATCCGAGCGAGTACTTTGTTTCGTCAAGGAAGGAAAACAATTTCCCTGGCAGTGCCATCACCGTAAATATGGAGGGTACTAGACCAGTTATACTTGAGGTAGAAGCCCTTGTAACGAAGTCATATACACCATATCCATCGCGTATAAGCGAGAATATGTCAAGAGAAAAACTAAATACACTGCTTTCAATTATGGAAAAGAGATTAAATGTCGATATGTTTGATAAAAACGTCGTAATCAAGTCCATGGGTGGACTTAAACTTAAAGAAGACGCATCAAACCTTGCTTTAATCGCGGCAATATATTCACAGCTAGCCAATAAGGTATTGCGCTCAGACACAGTATATATAGCTGACATATCATTAACGGGCGAGCTAAAGAAAGTGCCTCAGCTTGAGAGAAGACTTAAGGAAGCCGAACGCATGGGCTATAAGAGGGCAGTAATCAGTAGCGAAGCAAAACTATCTACAAAGTTTACAAAACTAGAGCTAATTAAATGCTCTTCCTTAATAGATGCATTAAAAGAATAAAGAACCCGACCCTATCTCAACACTTTGTGTTGGATTGGTACCCCGGAACCTTGCAATTGCCTTCGGCAATTTAAGAAAAAAATCTATAAAAGGCTTGACAAAGATTATATAATATGATATCATAAAACTTTACTTTTTAGCCGAACTGTGATATAATATACTATAGGTATGAGATTATCATCTAAGGAAAAGGGAGGCGAGAAGTATGTATGAAGTAGGAGATATGGTTTGTTATCCAATGCATGGAGCGGGCATCATAGTCGACATAGAAAAGAAAGATATCTTGGGCAAGAAAGAAGATTATTTTGTCGTTAAGATACCTATAGGTGCTATGAAGGTTATGATACCTGTTAAAAATGCAGAAAAAAGAGGGATAAGATCAATCATTGAGAAAGAAAAGTTAAAAGATGTAGTTGAAGTATTAAAGGAAGAACCGACAAAGATGAGCACTAACTGGAACAAGAGAGTTAGGGATAATACTGCGATTTTGAAGGAAGGAGACATCTTCGAAGTTGCTAAAGTTTACCGTAACCTAAAGAGCTTGGATGATAAGAGAAATCTTTCGACCGGAGAAAAAAAGATACTTCACGACACAAAGAACATTTTGATGAGTGAAATGATACTCTCTTCCGGCAAATCATACGAAGAAATTGACAAAATTATCTACGAGGCAGTAGAGTAGGAGGAAAAATGTTTAAAAAAATTATGAAAGTCGTCATGCTCCTCATAGGCGGAGCAGCAGGCTACGGCGTAAGTTTATTGGCCATCAGCCTTGTACCAACATTTCATAATTATAGTATCTATGTATCAGTATTTTTATCTATTTTATTTGCAATTATTTTTTATTTATTGTCAGATACTATATTTACACGACTTATTAATGTTGGTGACAGGGTTGAGATTGAGCTAAGAAGGTTCACAAGCTTGGACCTTATCTTAGGTTTAGTAGGTTTATTACTTGGGTTAGTCATAGCATTTTTGCTATCGCAGCTCGCTATGAACATAGGTATACCAGTACTTGGACCAGTTTTGTCCGTTATATTCTATATACTATTTCCATATATTGGGATTATAGTTACGACTAGAAGAAAGGACATTTCAAATATTGGAGAGAAATTTACTCAAAAGAGCACAGTAAAAAAATCAAAGAAAAAAGAAACAAGTTTATACAAAATTCTTGACACATCTGTTATAATAGATGGTAGGATTAAAGACATCGCTAGCTCAGGTTTTATTGAAGGTACTTTAGTAATACCTAATTTTGTCTTGCAAGAACTTCAGCACATAGCTGATTCGGCAGACGATCAAAGGAGAAAAAGAGGTAGACGAGGTCTAGATATACTTAAGCAAATGCAAAACGAAGCTGTGGTTGATATTGAAGTATCAAATGAAAAGATTGACACAGTCGAAGAGATTGATGACAAGATACTTGAACTTGCTGCTATGATGGACGCAAAAGTCCTTACTAACGACTACAACCTAAACAAGGTTGCCCAAGTTAGAGGCATAGAAGTCCTTAATATCAACGAGCTTGCCAATGCAGTTAAGCCGGTTATATTACCGAGCGAGGAACTTGTAGTTGAGATCGTTAGAGCAGGTAAGGAAAAGAACCAAGGCCTAGCTTATCTTTCTGATGGCACGATGATAGTTGTCGAAGAAGCTAAGAAGAGGATAGGCGAAAAACTCAAGGTCGAGATAACAACAGTGCTTCAAACAGCTGCTGGCAAGATGATGTTTGCTAAGATTAAAGAATAGTTGGAGGAAATTTATGATAGAGAATAACTTTGTCTCAGTTATAATTGCCGCTGCAGGCATGAGTAACAGGATGGGTTCAAAGGTCAACAAAGCTTTTCTGCGCATAAATGACAAGCCAATACTTGCTCATACCGTAGAAAAGTTTGAAAGATCAAAGTACATCGACGAGATAATTATTGTCTGCAAAGAAGACGAGATAAATTACACAAGAAAAGAAATTGTGAACAGATATAAATTTACTAAAGTCGTTAACATTGTTAAAGGCGGTAAGGAGAGACAGGATTCAGTATACAACGGTATCAAGGCCATAAGCGTTAATGCTGACATAGTTTTAACGCACGATGGAGCGAGACCTTTTATCAGGACTGAAACCATTAACAAAGCTGTTGAAACTGTCCTTGGCTGCGATGCCTGCGTTGTAGGTGTCAAGGTTAAGGACACAATCAAGTCAGTTAACGAAGACGACACAGTTCATCACACACCCAAGAGATCACTTTTGTGGCAAGCGCAAAGCCCACAATGCTTTAAGAAAGAAATTTTGCTTAAGGGTTACGAACACGCTATAAAAGAAAATATATTAGCAACAGACGACTCGGCACTCGTTGAATTTGCTGGAGTTGAGGTAAAGATGCTTGAAGGCCACTACGACAATATCAAAATAACTACGCCAGAAGACTTAGTTATAGCAGAGATTTTTAATACTAATTGGAAGCAAAGGCTAAGAAGCACAGGTGCATTCTAATGGATATCAGAATTGGCAATGGCTATGACGTGCATAAGTTAGTTGAAGGCAGAGATTTAATGCTTGGCGGAGTAAAGATAGATTACGAGAAGGGCCTACTGGGTCATAGCGACGCAGATGTCCTTATACACGCGATTATGGACGCCATCTTAGGAGCTATGGCGAAGGAAGATATAGGCTATCACTTTCCAGATACGAGTGACGACTACCTTGATATTGACTCAAGAGTACTTCTTAGAAGGGTCTATGCCATGGTCAAGGAAGAGGGCTACAGCATTTCAAATATAGACGCGACTGTCATTATGCAAAGGCCAAAACTAAGACCATATATAGATGAGATGAGAGCAAATATTGCTAAAGACCTCGAGCTAAGCATAGACAGAGTGAGCATAAAAGCTACAACTACTGAAAATTTAGGCTTCGAAGGTAGAGAAGAAGGCGTAAGCTGCATAGCGAACACCATACTACTAAAGTAGTATTTATTAACATTTTATTAAGATAAGATTAAAAAAAGTTACAATCACGCTTAAAAGTGGTATAATATCTATGGTAAAATTTTAAGGAGGTAATATACATGAAAAAATTATTATCATTAGCTTTAGTGCTTGTACTAGCACTTTCACTAGTAGCTTGCTCAAAGCCAGCAGAAAACAAACCAGCAGAAAGTGTTCCAGCAGATCAAGCTGATAGCGTTCAAACAGGAGAAAAGGCAACTATGACAGGTGATGAAGTAGTAGCACTACAAGCAGACGCTGAACAAGAAGGCAAATACGTTATCGTTGACGTAAGAAGCGCTGAAGAATACGCTGCAGGTCACATCAAAGATGCAAAGAACATTCCTTTAGATGACATCAAGAACGATGCATCAGTTCTAGACGCTGACAAAGACAAAAAGATCGTTTTATATTGCAACTCTGGTAAAAAATCTGGAGAAGCTCAAGACGCTCTATTAGCAGCTGGTTACACTGATGTTGTTAACGCTGATGGCGTTAAAAACTACGAATACGATTTAGTAACTGAATAGTATTTAATCTATGAATGAAAAAGAGCGAGTGATCGCTCTTTTTTTATGTAAATATTTATTAATACTAATAAGATTTTATTATATCTACCCTCTTTACTTGATGAATGAGTAAGGAGGGTATTTCTTGTAAATAGTAAATGAAAATTCAATTGTACTTATAAATATGGTAAAAATATATTTATCTTCTAAAAATTTATATTATTTTTACATCTATATATTCTTCCTATAATATTTATCTCATAGAATAAGGCACGTAGAAATATTTATTTATGGGAGGAAAAAATGAAAAATTTATTTAAAAGAACATTGTTGCTACTTATGTCGATACTTATGTTCATCTCTCCACTCAATGGAGTCATAGCAGAAAGTACTAATGAAGCAATCGTACTAAATAGCGGCGATACTATCAGCGAAAATGCTGACGAAGCAATTGTCTTATTTGGTGAAGATGCTAGTTCAAAAACTTCTAATGAAGGAGCTGAGCTAAAAAGCAATCCAAGCAGCTCATCTGATGCTGTTAATCGCGCAGAAGACATTAAGTTTACACAAGAAGTAAGCGAAGGAAGAGTTAAGATATCTCTTATGTCAGATACACACGTCTTGCCGAAAGAGCTTATTGCAGATAATCCTGCATATACAAGAGCTATGCATGCAGATAGAAAATTGTTTACTCAAAGCCAAGGCATTTTTGACGAAGCTATAAGATTAGCAGAAGATAATGATTCAGAAATCATAATGATACCTGGCGACTTAACTAAGGACGGCGAAAAGCAATCTCATGAGTATGTAAGCTCTAAGCTTGAAGAGTGGAAAAGTAAAAGAGAAGCTAGTGGCAAGAAGGCTGCATACTTTGTAATACCAGGTAACCACGACATTAACAATTACGATGGATATGATTTTACGAAATATAATAAAGCGAATGATACAGCAGAGCTTGCTGGACTAACAACACATACAATGTTTAATAGCATGTACAAGTCATTATACGAAGGCGCAAAGCTATATATAAACTCAGAAGAATACAAGAGCTATATGGCAAATCATCAAGGTGTAGCTGAAGGACACGGCTCTTCATCATATGCAAAGCATATTGACCTAGCTGGATCAATTGAAGGCAAGAGCGGACTTACTGTTATAGGTATAGACACATCCATCAATACAGAAGATGTAACACCAGATGGACGCGCTTCACACATTACAGCTGGTACTATGGGTCAAAGCTTATATCAATGGGCTAAAAAACAAGTTATAGAAGCTAAAAAGAGAAATGACGTTGTATTTTTACTAAGTCATCACGGATACATTCCTCACTTTGTAAAAGAACCTGAACTATTAAAAGAATATTTATTAAATGAATGGGACGAAAAGTGCTACGATGGTAAAAGGCCTGCTGAAGCCTTTGCTGATTTAGGAGTATCATATGTCTTCACTGGTCACATGCATGCTCAAGATATTGCTAAAGTAGTAAGCAAGGAAGGAAATACAATATATGATATAGAAACGGGTTCAACAGTAACTTACCCTTGTCCTATACGTCATCTTGAGCTAAACAATGCAATATCTACAGAAAATCCAGGACATAATTTAGATGTTAAGACAGAACTAATCAAAAATGTTACTTATACCGATTTCGATAAAAAAGACACAAAAATTGAAAACTTAACAGAATTTGCTAAGGGCACAGTAATTAACAAAGACTTAATTGTTGGTGCAAGTGGAGCAATATTTACAAGTGAGCTTTATAAGAATTTATCAAGTGATTTAAGTAAATCAATAACTGGGCTATTAGAAAGTGAACCCGACCCAGCAAAAAGACATGAAAAGCTAAGTGCATATTTATGGGATAATTTAGAGCCAGTTATAATACCTATGCTTGCAGAAAAAGTTAAAGCTATGGATGAGAGAAATAATTTTGAAGCACATATAGAAGATAACGACAAATTAAAGCTAAATGCTAAAATTTATTATAAGCTTATGGGTAGAGATAGAGAAATTAATGCTAAAGTAACAATTACAAAAGATAATCTTGCTAAACTAGTAGAAGAGCTACTAACAAAGATTAATAATAAATTAAAAGATAAAAAATTAATAAAAAGCTATCTTGAAAAGCTAGCAGAACCTCTTTTAGATGCTAAAATAACTGAAAACGTTACAGTGCAAGATTTAGCAAACTATGCTTATCTATCTCACTTGGCAGGAAACGAAAAGCTTAGTCCTGAAATTCAAGAAGCATATAATAAGATAGAAAAAGATGGAGCACTTGGAGATATATTAAGGCAAGTTAATGGACCACTTTCTGAAGTAGTCGATAATTTTGTAGATGGTTTAGATTATGATCCAGAACTTGTTGAAGTATTAGATACTAGTGAGTCTGGAAAAGATGCTTCACTTATCAAAATGGCGATTAATATGAAGATAGGAAAGAGCGTAAAAGATACACTTACAAAATTAAAATTTATGAAATTTGACATTACAGCAGATGGAGCAAAAAATGTACTAGATCTAGATAAAATACTTGCTATAGAAGCTGTTCAAGGCGGTTTATCCTTAGCAGATAAATCAATTCTTGATATAGTTGATGCTTTTATAAACGAAGATCAAGCTGCTTATCAAGAATATTCATACAAAGAAGATAATAATACAAAACTTTCTTGGGAAGCCAATATAGGACCAGCTAATTTCACAGCAAGCATAAATGGAGACACAATAAGTATATTAAGCAGCGGCAATGATGAATACACAGGAAAACTTGTACAAGATGGAAAAGAGATAGCTTTAGGTGAAAATCATTCAGCAAGCTTTGCTTATGATAAAGAATTTACTATTAAACTAGAAAGAGTCCTTCCTAACGGATATACATTAAATTATACATCAAACAATGTACTGATTAAAGAAAATACAATAGAACCAAATCCAGATCCAAATCCAAATCCAAATCCAAATCCACAACCAGAGCCAAATCCTGATAACGACCATACTATAATTATACCGCCATATGAACTTGATAAAGATGACTATAACTATAGACCAAGAAGACCAATAACAGACAAAACAGACAAAACAGAAGAAAAGAAAGAAGAAACAACAAAAACAGAAGAAAAAACAAAAGAAATCGAAACAGCTAAGCCAAGCCCTATAGAAGTTGCTGATAAAGTCTTGACAGTTAATTTTACAGACATAGTCAATGAAAGAAGAAGAGATGCTATCATCAATCTTGCTTCAAGAGGAGTTTTAGCAGGTATTAAAAAAGATAAGTTTATGCCAAATACAACAGTTACTAGAGCCATGGTAGCTGCAGCCTTCATGAGAATATCAAGAGATAAGTTTATAAACACAAGTATGAGCGCAAAAGATATAATGATGAAAGACTGGTACTTCAATTCAGTTAAGTGGGCAATGACACATGGTATTGTAGCCGGATACCCAGACGGGTCATTCAAGCCTATGAAAAAAGTAAGTAGACAAGAATTAGCCGTTATGCTTGAAGGACTACTTAAACTATATAATATCAATATGCCTAATACTGTTGACGTTGAATATAGCGCATATAGCTATCTACCAGCATGGAGCCGCGACGCAGTTATAGACGTAGTTAGAAAAGGTTTGTTAGAAGTAAATCAAAAAGGACAAAACTACTTTGATAAAGGAGTTAGTCGCGCTGACTTTGCATACGCAATAGAAAAGATAGTTGAGTTTGCACTAAACAATTAGTTTTTAATAAAGACATAGCTAAGAATAATTGATATCTACCCTCTTTACTTGATGAATGAGTAAGGAGGGTATTTCTTTGTAAAATTATATTAAATAAAAATCAAATACTTTACTCACACTTAACATATTGCACATATAACATTAACAAAGCTCATGTATCATAAACAAGTAATTGAGATATGAAAATTATTTAGGAGGACGTATGAGTAAGATTTCTTTAAGACATGTATATAAAAAGTATGAGAATGGAATCGATAACGCTGTTAAAGACTTTAATCTTGAAGTAGAAGACAAAGAGTTCATAGTCTTTGTTGGACCATCAGGCTGCGGTAAGTCCACTACGCTTAGGATGATAGCTGGACTTGAAGATATTAGTGAAGGCGAGCTATTAATCGACGGCAAGAGAATGAACGAGGTAGCGCCAAAAGACAGAGGCACCGCAATGGTCTTTCAAAATTATGCTCTGTACCCACACTTAAATGTTTATGACAATATTGGTTTTGGGCTAAAGATTCGTGGCGTTGACAAGGATATTAGAGATAAAAGTATTAGAGAAACTGCCGAAAAGCTTGGTTTAACTGAGTATCTAAAGAGAAAGCCGGTTGAGCTATCAGGCGGACAAAAGCAAAGGGTAGCTTTAGGCAGGGCCATAGTTAGAGACGCTGAAATCTTTTTAATGGATGAGCCATTATCAAACCTTGATGCTAAGCTTAGAATACACATGAGAGAAGAGCTTGTTGAATTACAAAGGGAGCTGGGCTCAACTGTTATATACGTAACTCACGATCAAACAGAGGCTATGACTATGGCTACAAGGATAGTTTGTTTAAAAGATGGCGTGATTCAACAAGTTGGCACTCCAAAGGAGCTTTATGAAAACCCTAGCAATGTCTTTGTTGCGGGCTTTTTAGGGGCACCGCCAATGAATTTTATCAAAGGAAAAATTAGATACGGAAAACTTTATAATAGCAAAGGAAGGGCTCTTGCAAATTATTCTAATGTTGATAATAAAGATGTAATCATGGGCATTAGGCCTGAGCACATTGGAATTACTGATAATGAAGATGACTTGCCACTAAAGATTAAGATGGTAGAGCTATTAGGAGCAGATTACCATATACATGGCGAGCTAGATGGAGATGAGATAACTCTTAGAGCAGATGCAAAGCTTGATATCGAGTCAAAAAGTGAGATACATATTGCTTTTGTGACAGAAAATATCTTGCTATTTGATGCTAAGACACAAAACAGAATTTTCTGGGAGGCAATAGATGGAGTTAAGTAGAGAAGTAAGCAAAGCAAAAGATAAAAGCAAAGCAAAAAGAGTTCGTGGAATAAAAAGTATAAGCTTTTCAGGCTTTCTTGTCTATATAGTTTTGCCACTAATACCGCTTTTGGTGTTTTGGTTCATCCCAATGATAGCGTCATTCTTACTAAGTTTTACAGATTGGGACTACATTAGCCCGACATTTAATGTAGTTGGCGCACAAAACTACAAGGACATACTTAGCAGTGATGCCTTTTGGCAAGCACTTAAAAATACTTTGTTATTCGGCCTAGGAACAGTAGTTCCGACACTTATCTTTGGTTTTTTGATGGCAATACTCATAGATAAGATTAGACGCGGCAAAGAGCTTATACAAGGCTTTTTATTCGCACCATGGATTACACCGATGGTTGCTATGTCTATAGTATGGAGCTGGATGTTTAGACCAGATATCGGCCTTATCAATAGGGGGCTAGCTATTTTTGGCATAAGTGGACCAAACTGGTTAACAGACTCAAACACAGCGCTTATCGCTGTAATGATAGTAACCGTATGGAAGACATCGGGCTGGTGCATGCTTTATTACGCAGACGCCATCAGCAAGATACCAAAGGATTTATTCGAAGCATATGACCTTGAAGGCTCAAGCGTTTGGCAAAAGATAAAGTACATCTATATGCCGATGACATCAAAGACAACACTGTTCTTAGCGGTTATAAGCCTAATTAACTCAATACAAGCCTACGACCAAATAAGTGTACTAACACGTGGCGGCCCAGCAGGATCAACAAGAACACTGCTTTATCTATTCTATCAAATGGCCTTCGAGCAATTCAACATGGGGAAGGCGACAACAGTAACCATGATTATGGTCGTCATTACTGGTATACTCGCTGGACTTATGTTTATCTTGCAAAAGAAGTTTGCAAATAGGTGATAAAGATGAAAAAACAAATTAAATTAGTAAATATAATAATAGTTACAATTGTAAGTATCATTACCTTCTTCCCACTTTTATGGATGTTCTCAAACTCATTTAAGAGTGCGGAAAGCATAATCAGAGAGCCGATGAAATTAGCTCCAGAATTCTTTGACTTAAGAAATTTTAGAGGCGTTTTAGAGCAAGCACCATTTGACCTATATATTTTTAACAGTATAATCACATCCATCGCGATAGTTGTGCTACAAATGCTAACGTCTATACTCATGGGATATGGCTTGTCACGCTTTAAGTTCAAGGGAAAGAAAGTTTTATTCGGGGCAATACTATTAACATATATGCTGCCAGCTGCGGCGACTTATGTACCGAGCTATGTAATACTTGCTAAGATGAATTTAATAGATACACTAACTGGCATCGTAATATCAAACGCAGCGAGCGTCTTTGCCATATATATGATTTATCAAACATTTTCATCCATACCAAAGGAGCTTATCGAAGCGGCTGAGATGGACGGAGCAAATAACTGGCAGATTCTTTGGAGAGTTTTGGTACCAGTAGCAAAGTCTACAATACTTACAACTGCTTTAATTCAGTTCGTGGCGATGTACAATAACTACATGTGGCCATCACTTATAACTAATAGCAAAAAGAATTATCTAATAAGCGTTGGCTTAAATATATTCTTTAATTCAAGAGGAAATTTCACTCAAAACCTACCTATGCTCATGGCAGCTAATGCGATTGCGGTACTTCCGCTGTTAATATTATTTTTAGTATTACAAAAGTGGTTTATCAAAGGCATCAGTGACAACGGCATAAAAGGCTAAAATTATCATTATAGGAGGAAAAAAATGAAAAAATTAAGAAGTTTAGCTGTAATACTTTTAGTATTATCACTAGTATTTACAGCATGTTCACCAGCTGCTAAGGAAGCTATGGACGAAGCAGACAAGACTACAAGCGCTGAAGCAAATGAGTCAAAGAGCGAAGAAAAGAAAGATGAAACAGCTAGCGATAAGCCAGTTGAAATTCAATTCTGGTATGGATTAGGTTCTGTAGCTGGAGAAACTATGGAAGAAATTATTAATGATTTTAACAATTCACAAGACAAGGTAAAGGTAACAGGCGTTCAACAAGCCGACTACGACGAAACTTATCAAAAGGTTCAAGCAGCTATTGCAGCTAATCAAGCACCAGCAGTTTTCATAGGTAGCAAGATTAAAGAAATGGGTGAAGCAGGTCTATTGGCTGACTTAACACCATATATCGACGAAAGAACACCTCTTGATGATTATCTAGATGTATTCATGAAGCCAGATCAAATCGATGGCAAAGTATATGCCTTCCCAGCTTATGGCACAACTCAAGTTATTTACTATAGAAAAGATTTACTTGAAAAAGCTGGGTTAGATCCTCAAGATGTATATTCATCTTGGGACAAAGTTTTTGAAGCATCAAAGACAATCCAAGAAAAAGGCATAGCTGACTGGGGTCACCTAGTTATGTGGGGTCCAGATAACCTATCAGATATTGCTTATAGCAATGGCGGAACTGTATTGTCAGAAGATGGTAAGACAGTAACTATCAACTCGCCTGAATGGGTTGAGGCTTGGGACTTTGTTAGAAAGCAAATTTTTGACGATAAAACTACTAAGATTGAATCAGGCGGACAAGGCTGGGAGTATTGGTACAGAACTATCGATAACGTTATGAATGGTACTGCAATGAGCTATACTGGTTCATCAGGGGATAAGGGCGACCTTGATTTTACAAAGATTGACTCAATTCCTCAACCATCATTACATGATAAAATTGGTAAAGCTCAAGCAGGCGCACACAGCTTATTAGTTCCAGAAGCTGTATCAGAAGAACAAAAGAAAGCTGCTTATGAATGGATAGCATACTTCACAAGTCCTGAAATATCTGCTAAGTGGTCAATGAAGATTGGTTATATACCTGTTAGAAAGAGCACTATGGATATCGAAGAGTACAAGAAGTTTACAGAAGAAAGTCCATATGCAAAGGTACCTTATGAACAAGCACTTACAGCTACACCAGTGTTTGTAGACCCAACTAAGGGACAAATCATAGATGCTTTAAAGATAGCTGCAGATAAAGTTGAATTACAAAACGTTCCAGCTAAGAAAGCACTTGACGAAGCACAAAAAGTAGCTCAAAAAGCACTTGATGAAGTACTAAATAAGTAAGATTATAATTTGGGCGTCTCTATATGAGGCGCTTATTTTTTAATGAGAGGTATATATGCAAAGAGAAAAATTCTTAAATATAAAGTTAAATAAGGCTTATGATGTAGTAAATTTCACTGTTGATAAAGATATCAAGGCCCTAACAATTAAGTGGAGCAATAACAAACAGTTTTTTAGCGCCTACATTTTCGGCCCAGATAAGAAGCTTTATGCACAGATAATAGCTGCGAAAGAAAATGGAGAAAGGCGTATAGCTACTAGCCAATCTAGCTGTTCGCCTTGCTGCCAAAGCTTTAAGCCTAATATAGCTAAGGGCGTTTGGAGTCTTGAATATGGCGTTCTAAATATGTGTGACGCAGACGATATCAGTCTTGAAATTTATGAAGGAGATTTAGATAGTGAAGAAAATAGCTTTAATGAAGTAAATTTATTTGATAGCATAAAGATGATGGATGATGGACCTAAGAAAACTTCTTATGCGGCGGACTTCCACACTCACACCATATATTCAGACGGTAAAATGTCTAGAGAAGCCAATAATGATGTGGCGATAAAGCAAGGACTAGACTTCTTTGTGCCTACGGATCACAATGTATATCACTACACATGGCCAAATCATGAGGGCTTAAAGATTTATCCGGGTATAGAGATTACATCTAGCCTTGGTCACATCAACTTATTATTTGCAGAAAAAACGCCATTTGCAGAGCATGCAATATATGAGATTGAAGACGAAGAAGCACTTGTAAGGATAATCAAAGAGGCAGAAGACTACTCACTGATTTCGGTGAACCATCCATGCATGCCGCCGTGGGACTTTCATGCAAAATCATTTCCGCTTGATTTAATCACGTTTATGGAAGTGATCAACGATCCGACTTATATGACATCTAAAAAGGCAATCAAAGACGCCATAAGGGCTTGGAACTACTTATTAAACGATGGCTACAGAGTCATATCCATAGGCGGAAGTGATTCACACTTACTTCCAGAAGAAAAATATGAGGGCTCAGCATATCCATCGCTTTTAGGAGATCCAAAAACCATAGTTTACGCAAAAGAGAACACAGCCGAAGCTCTTAAAGACGCGATGCTGGCTGGAGAAGTGTCTGTGACTAGATCAAAGGAGATAAAGCTTAGTGCCAATGGCTTAGCAAGAGAAAATGAAAACTTCATTGGAAGAGCAAGCCTAAGAGCGGAATTACTCGAAAACAATTTTCATTCATCAGCTCTTCATATATCTTGGATAATCGATGGCGAGTGCGTTAAAGATGAAAAGGCCAAAGAGTCGATGTTCAGTATTGAAATAGACAGCGCTTACCACTGGATAAGGGTAGATGTTTGGGACGAAGAGGGAAACCTTTATGGATACACTAATCCAATTTTCTTCAATAGAAAGACTAAGGAGCACGAGATGAAAGTCTGGGGCGATTTGATGGAGAAGATGTCAAATGAAAAATAATATAAAGGGCGTAATATTTGATAAAGACGGAACGCTTTTAAAATTTACTGACATTTGGAGGCTTAGTTTAGAAGAGCTCTTTGATTATTATGAGCTTGGTGAAGCTGATAAGATAGAGATAAGACAGGTAGTAGGAGTGAATGAAGACTGCAGTATTAGAGAAAATTCTATACTTGCCTCAGGCACTATAGCTGATTTAGCAGAAGTATTTAGTAAATATGTTCACAAAAGTAAAGAAGCTCTTGATAAAGAGATAAGTGATTTCTTTTTAGCTTACTTAGCTAAGCATCCAGAATTGATTGTGGGGACGTGCGATGTTAAAAAGTGTTTTGACGCGCTAAAGAAACTTGATATCAAAGTAGCTGTCATAACAGCTGATAGCTTTAAGCAAGCAAAACTAAGTTTTGAGATGCTTGGCGTATATGATGAAATTGATTTTTTAGCAGCAGCTGACTTTTATCCAAATAAACCAGATCCATCATCATTAGATGCTTTTTGTAAAGACTTTGGACTAAGTAGAAAAGAAGTAGCCGTTGTAGGTGACTCACTAATAGATTTAGAGCTAGGTAAAGTAGCTGGACTTGCTGTTGGCGTCACGTGCGGTGTAGGCACAAAAGAGATGCTTATGAAGGATGCGGATATAGTTTTGGATACGCCACTTGACTTAATAAGTGTATTAAGACAAGTAAATAAATATTAATTGGGTATATAAGATGTGTAAAGTGTAGGTCGCTTTACACATTTTTGCGTTTAAGGAGATATATATGAAGAACTTACTTATTATATTTACAAGAGTGCCTATTGAAGGACACACTAAGACGCGTCTAGAGGACTTTTTATCTAAGAAGGATATAGTCATTTTCCACAAGAATCTTATTAAGAGGCTTGTAAATGAACTTAAGTCTGATAAATGGGATTTAGAAGTGCATGTGACGCCTATTGACAAGGTAGATGTACTCAAAGAGCTGCTTGCAAATGAAGTATACAAGGCGCAAGCTGAGGGAAATCTCTTTGAGAGAATGGAGATTGCCATCGATACGGCTCTTAAGAGTCATGATAAGGTCGCTCTCATTGGCTCTGATATCTATGACATTAGCAAAAAAGATATCGAGGCCGCCTTTGCAGCGCTTGATACAAACGATATAGTTTTTAATCCATCATCTGACGGTGGCTATTCACTAGTCGCGTCGAAGATTAATTTAGCTAATAAACTTAATATAGATTTTAAAAATAAATCAATAATACTCGAAGAAAGTATTAAAAATTCTAATACTTCGCTAATTAAGAGCCTTAGAACCATTGATGATATTGACACGAAAGAGGATCTGTTATATAATTACTTTGGTAAAAATGTGTATTTTTTAAGTAAGGAAGAGATTATCTTAGATGGCAAAAAAATAAAGCTTGATGAGACAATATTTTACGACTTAATAAATATAAATAATTGGGGGAATAATAATGAAGAAGAAAAACTTATCTAAGATAATTTTAATAGCAGCTATTTTAATCATAGTTCTGCTTTACTTCATAGTACCAAGCTTTAATGCGACTATGAAAAATTTCGTAACCCAGCTAGGAAGCCTTAATGTTGACGCTGTTGTTGAGTTAATCAGAGGATATGGCGTATATGCAGCTATCATTTCATTTATATTAATGATTTTGCAATCGGTTCTTGCGCCAATACCTGCTCTATTAATCACTTTAGCAAATGCAGCAGTATTTGGCTGGTGGAAGGGCGCGCTTCTATCGTTCTCTTCATCAATGGCTGGCGCAGCTCTATGCTTCTACATCGCTAGAACCCTAGGTAGAGACGCTGTTGAAAAAATCGTAACTAAGACAGGACTTGCTAAGGTAGATGAATTTTTTGAAAGATACGGCAAAAACTCAATACTTATCTGTAGACTACTTCCATTTGTTTCATTTGATATAGTTAGTTACGCAGCAGGCCTAACACCTATAAAGTTCTGGGACTTCTTCTTAGCAACAGGCCTTGGACAACTACCAGCAACTATCGTTTACTCATACCTTGGTAATTTAGCTGGCTCTACAAAGACTATATTTATAGCAATAGTTTCTGTTGTTGCTCTAAGTGCCTTAGTTTATATGATAGGCAAGATATATAATGACAAGAAAAAAGCAAATAAATCCAATTAAAATACTGAGCCTATTACTCATAATAATAGGCTCCGTTCTAGTTATAAAGTACGTGCCGATGGAAAAACTCAAGGCCTTCATCGAAGAGCGAAGAGAGCTTTCAGAAGTCTTATACGTAGCAGCTTTTGCAATACTGCCAATATTTTTCTTCCCGGTGCCAGTCCTTGCGCTTATAGCCGCAGCCTTATTTGGCTTTGTGAAAGGAAGCCTCTTGACCATGGTAGGAGCGCTTTTAAATATGTCTATCATGTTTGTCATCGCAAGATACATAGGCAGGGACTTTGTTAGCGCCTTGGTTCATAAGCACGTGAGCAAAAAGACTTACGATAGATATTTTGCCAAAGATGCCAAGATTGCTTCAGGACTATTTTTACTTAGGCTTACGCCAATCATTCCATACAATATACTTAACTATGCTTATCCCTTAACTGATATAAGCTTTTGGAAGTACCTAATCGTTTCTTTCTTGGGGATAATGCCTGGAACGCTTGTTTACCTAAACCTAGGTGACAAGATTAAAGACTACAAGTCCAAAGAGTTTATGATAGCAGTTTTAATCATGCTCGCTCTTGTAATTATTTCCATTTTGCTGACAAAGTATGTTAACAAGAAAAATGATAGCAATAGTAGTTCCAGTATATAAGGAAGAAAAAAGCATAGAGCGCTTCATAAGGCATTTATATAGCTTAGATGGAGACTTCAAGGTCTATATAGCATATGCCGATGGCGGGGACAAAACGCTTGATGTGCTTTATAAACTAAATAAAGAATTTCCGTTTGAAATAGTTCACAGCGAAAAATCACGTTCAGTGCAGATGAATACGGGCTTTAAAGATACGAGCGAGGATAAGATAATGTTCTTGCATGCAGATTCGTATTTAGATAAGGATGCCATAGTTAAGATGGATAAGGCTCTTGATAAATACAGCGCCGCAGCCATTAAGATAAAATTTACTAGCAAAAGAATTTTAATGAAAGTCGTCGCCTTTAGATCAAATGTAAGACTTAAGCTATATAATATTGCCTATGGCGATCAAGCCATGTCCTTTAGACGCGAGAAGTTCATAGAAATGGGCTTGTTTAAAGAGCTGCCTCTTATGGAAGACTACGAAATGTCAAGAAGGCTCAAAAAAGAAGGAACAAGGATAAAGGCTATAGACTCATACGTTACGACAGATGCGAGACGCTTTGAAAACAGCGGTATACTTAAGACCATAATTCTGCATAAAAAGCTAAAATTTATGTTTTTGCTTGGCTACCCGATTGAAGAGATTACAAGGAGATATAGAGATGAAAGATGATAAGAAAAATTATTTAAAATACGTTAAAGATACTTGCCTCGTTTGCTCACTATGCACACAAAACTGTGATTTTCTAACGAAGTATGACCTTGACTTAGCAGATTTTGCGTCAAGAGAGGACCTTGCTTACTCATGCTTTTTATGCGGCCGCTGCTACGAGGTCTGTCCAGTAGATTTAGATGGCAGAGAGATTTCACTAATACATAGGAAAAATGAGGGCTTCGGCATGATGAAGTTCGAGAAATCCCTTTATAAATTCAGAAATAACTCAAATAAAGAGACTAAGGATTTATTATGGCTTGGCTGCTCATTTCCAAGAGCTTTTCCAGAAACAACGAAGAAGATGATAGAGATATTTAAGGACGATGGCTGTGACTACTCAATCGACTGCTGCGGAAAGCCAGTCTTTGAGAGCGGTGACAAGGAAAGAGCGCAAAATAACATTGACCACGTCAAAATGCTATTACTTAAGAAAAAAGTGAAGAGAGTCGTTACATGCTGCCCAAACTGCTACCACTTCTTTAAAGATTACACAGACATAAACGTAATAACAATATATGAAAAGCTTCATGAGCTAGGCATAGGCAAGATTTTTGAAGATGAGTTTCACATCTACCACCCATGTCCAGACAAAGTTCATAAAGAGATGTTTAAAGATTTAAAATATTTCATGCCAAACGCTAAGAGCGATTACAAAGACGTTCTATGCTGCGGTCTAGGCGGACTTGCAAGTCGCGACGAACCCGAGATAGCGAAAGCATTCTTAGATAGACTTAAAAATTATGAGAGCATGGTCACAACATACTGCGCAAGCTGCTCAATACAGTTCACAAAAAACGGCATAGCAAATCAGCACGCACTTACCATGATACTTGGCACAGACGAAAAAGTCGTTCCAACAAGCCTAGCTAGATTAATAAAGATGAAATTTTATGGCGGAAGATAGATTATAAAGATAAGTTCAATTGAGCTTATCTTTTTTTGTGCTAATCTTGATAAAATTATCGCCAAGGTTTATAATTAAATTAGTTCACAGTAAGAGGTGATTTATATGAAGAAAAATAATATACTTCTTAAATATTTATATTACATATTTCAAAGCATAAATATGCTCATATCACTTGCATCGACTATCTTTATTAAAAAGATAGTCGATGCAGTCAGTGATAAAGATTATGCTTTATTCAAATTAAATGCTATGATATTTTCTATTTTGATATTAGCCTTCATAATTACTCTAGCACTTTCGTATTACTTCATGATTTATTATGAAGAGAAGGAACTAAGAAGGCTTAGAAGTAAATTTTACAAGTACCTTGGCTTTGAAAGTTTAAATAATTTAAAGAGCAAATCTTTAGGATCCATAATTCAGCTTTTTAACTCAGATGTTGAAGGATTAAGAGCTTTCATAATAGAAATGCCATACAAAAGAATTGTTAAAGGCATTTACCTAGTTTTGATTATTTTTCTTATGCTAAGAGAAAATATCCTTTTAAGTGCTTCTATACTTATAATACTACCAATATTTTATTTCATACAAAACAAGATGAGCGAGAAAGAAGCTGTAGTTAACAAATCTATAGAAGAAGCAATTGAAAAGCTTAATGGTAATATCGAAGAGTTTTATAATTATAATTACACGATAAAAGCATTTAATTCAAGTGAAGATACAATTATAAAAAATGAAGCGGGTTTGGATAAGTATCTCGAAAAAGTTTTTGAAAGACTTAAGATAGATATAGTTTATGATTACTTTATGTCGAATG
Organism: uncultured Eubacteriales bacterium; assembly: GCA_900539225.1. Classification (GTDB taxonomy): domain Bacteria; phylum Bacillota; class Clostridia; order Tissierellales; family Peptoniphilaceae; genus Fenollaria. Next base: position 10,648 of record UQBO01000005.1, on the reverse strand, counting down.
GTCTTTTAAATGTGCTTGACCTAATCATATACATTTTCGGTGGCTTTTTAGTTTTTAAAGGCTCAGTCAGCATAGGAACGTTGATTTTATTCAGTCAATATGTCTCAAAGCTTTGGAACCCAATTGAGTTTTACATGTCATATCCAAGAGAAAAGTCTTTGTATGAAATGCACAAAGACAGATTAGAAAGCATAATTAATTTTGAAAGCAAACTTATAGATGAAGATGCAAAAGATTTTGAAAGCCTAGAGCTAAAAGATTTATCTATAGAATACAATGAACTTATTTTAGATAAGATTAATTTAGAGATAAAAAAAGGTGAGAATATACTGATAAAGGGGAGCAATGGTTCAGGCAAGACAAGCCTTCTTAGAGCAATATCAGGTCTTGAGACTGATTATAGTGGAGAAATATTTTTAAATGGCAGTGTAGTAGATAAAGAATCAAATTTATTAAACAAGGTGATAAGATTAGTTCCAGACAAGGCAGATATATTCTACGGAAGCATAGAAGAAAATATCAATATGTTTTCAAATAAAAGTGTTAATAAAGATACAAAGATAATTAAAGCCTTAGAGAAAAACAATCTTTGCTTAGATACAGTTCTTGCTTCAAGCATGAACAATCTATCTGGTGGAGAGAAAAAGCTTATAGAGCTTGAAAGAGCATTTCAAAGCACAGGAAAAGTATTTATCTTTGATGAGCCACTTAATTATATAGATAAAAATAATTCGGAACTAGTCATAGATTGCATAAAAGATTTTACTAAAGATAAAACAGTAATTTTAGTTTCACACAATGAGAGCATAGAAAAAATTGCCGATAAGGTTTATGAGATAAAGAATAAAAAATTGATAAGAATTAAATAGATAATAGACACAAATACAAAAGCAGATGCACATCATTAGTGCATCTGCTTTTTTATATCTGATATACTACTTTTCTTTTTCTCCCTGCAAATACTTTGGTCTTTTATAAAAAGTATCTAGTAATGGCACCATAAAGGCTGCGATAAAGCCACCGGAGAAACCATTGTTATAAAGGTTTAGTCCTGCATGAAGGCCGCCGACGTTGTTTATAAGCGCCATGTGTAAGAAGCCTGCCAAGATGCCTGCGAAGCTACCGTAGTAGTTTGAGATTGGGCAAAGTGTTGTGCCAAAAAGGCTTGCAAGAAGAAGTGCTGTATCGTGTGGGTTGTATACGTTGATCAGGCTCGCGACGTATATGCCTAAAAATATTGGCAGGGCGTTTCTTATGTCTTTACCGATAAAGGCGAAGCCCATGATTGTCAGTATACCGCCAATGATTGGCCCGTTTAGCTCGCCGCCGACAAGTATTACATAAAGCGTCGATACTATGCCAAGTGTACCCGCATTTATTAGGCAGGCGCCGCTACCAAATTCTGCCTCGTATTTTTGAAGCATGGGCCCTGTTCTTTTAAGTAGTTTAAAATAATTTATAAGTGCATCTTGTTCACAAAGTCCCAAGGCTATGAAAAGTATTGACATAAGTATGATTAGTGGCATGAATTTATCATTGTAGCCGCTTAAGACTATGCTTCTTTGTGGCAGCTCTATGTTTATGGTCTTTAAAAAGCCTGAGTAGAACATGGCGATGATGCCCGCTGTGAAGCCGCCATTATAAAGGTTAAAGCCTTTATGAAACTCTTTGAATGGTTTTAAAAGCGGCGTAAATATAAAGCCGACCAAAAAGCCTGCGAAGAAGGCACAGACCACGCCAAAGACGCCGCCGACTAAGAGGTAGACGTTCGTCACCATTGGCGCGAGTGATGTAACGAAGAGGGCGTTTGCGATATTGTCTTCTATTTTGATTTTGTAAAGCCTTGTGAAGGCGATGACGCCAAACATTAGCGGCATTGAATTAAGTAGATTCTTGCCAAAGAGTGAGAAGCCAGATACAACGAAGACGGCGGCTATATGTATGCCTCTTAAGTCTATCTTTCTAATATTCATTATCATTATCGAGAATAATGTGACTATGGAGCTATTAACAAGGGCGGCGCCAATGTTTGCAAGCTTCATATAGTCTGTCACGAGAGATGCCGATGAGACGCAGATGATTTTTAGACCATTCACAATTTCATCTGGCGTGTTAAAGGCAAAGCCCGTTATAAATAAAAATATGGCGTATAAGTATAAAATTAAGTACTTATTTTTATAATCACTAAGGTTAATCATGCTATGCGCCTCCTTATCTTATATATATTTTACCATAAAAATGCTTAGAATTGATATAATATTTTTTGTGATTTATTTAGGCGAATTGGGTATATATAAATCGAGCGAAAGGCTCAATAAGGAGGTATAAATGACAAATTTAATAGGTAAACAATTAGACGAATTTAAGGTAAATGCATTTCAAGCAGGAAAGGACTTCTTTCAAGTAACAAACGAAGACTTAAAGGGTCACTGGAGCGTACTTTTCTTCTACCCAGGAGACTTTACATTTGTATGCCCAACTGAATTAGAAGCTCTTGCTGAAGAATATGAAAACTTTAAGAAAGCTGGCTGCGAAGTATATTCAGTTTCAACTGACTCCGAATTTGTTCACATGGAATGGCAAAAAACATCTCCAGCAGTTTCAAAAGCTAAATACGTTATGCTAGCTGATAGAGCATTTGAACTTTCTAGAATGCTTGGAGTTTTAAATGAAGAAGAAGGTCAAGCTTACAGAGGATCTTTCGTAATCAATCCAGACGGCGTTATCACTGCATATGAAATCCACGATATGGGTATAGGCAGAAGCCCTAAGGAATTACTAAGAAAGGTAGAAGCTTCAAAATTCGTTAACGAACACGGAGACAAAGTCTGCCCAGCTAACTGGATGCCAGGCGAAGACACACTTACACCAGGCATGGACCTAGTAGGTACAATCTAAGATATTTACAAGAGTAGGCGCATCTATGCCTACTCTTTTTTGCGTCTAGGCCATATTAAAAAATTATCAAGATAAAGGGATAATTCGCTTGACGTATTAATATATTTAGATGTATAATAAATATATAGGCAAAACTATGTGTGTAAATTAAGGAGGTTATTTTATGAGAAAAACAGAGTGTACAACTATATTAGTTGGTAAAAAAGCGTCTATAGATGGAACTATAATCATCGCGAGAAACGAAGACTACCACGACGCTATAAACCTAAAGAAATTTGTGGTTCATGAAGATAAACCAAACGGAAGCACTTATGAATCAGATAACACAAAGGTTAAAGTTGAATTACCAAAGGGCGCTATGAGATATACAGCTATCCCATCAGACGATAAGAACGAGCCAGGTGCTTATGCTGAAGCAGGTTTTAACGAACTAGGCGTTGCAGTTAGCTCGACTGAAAGCTTATACGGCAACGAAAGAGTTTTAGCTCTTGACCCACTAGTACTTGATGGTATCGCAGAAGATGCTATAAATGACTTAGTTACACCATATGCAAAATCAGCTCGTGACGGAATTAAATTCTTAGGCGAACTTATTAAGAAATATGGTTCAGCTGAAGGCAATGGTATTTTGTTCGCAGACAAGGACGAAGCTTGGTACATGGAGATACCTACAGGACATCACTGGGTAGCAGTTAGAATACCTGATGATTGTTACGCAGTTGCTCCAAACCATGTTTGCATCGAGCAAATAGACTATAATGATAAAGAAAACTATATGTGGTCAGAAGGCATGGAAGAATTTGTTAAAGAAAATAACTTAAATCCGGACTTCGAAGGATTTAACTTTAGAAAAGTTTTCGGCACATATAGAGAGCTAGACAGAGTTTATAACACACCAAGAGCTTGGTACGCACACAAACTACTATCCTCATGTGACTGTGACCCAACTTGTGGCGACATACCATTTATAAAGAAAGCTACAAGAAAGATCTCAGTTGAAGATTGCGCTAAAGTTTTAGGCTCACACTATAACGAAACAGAATTTGACCCATTAGGCTGGCAAGGAACAGAGCAAGAAAAGAAGAGATTCAGATGCATCTCACTATCAAGAACAGCTCACTCACACATCTTACAAGTATATCCAGACCTAGATGAAAAACTTAGAGGAGTAACTTGGTTATCCTTCGGAACAACAGCATTCAACCCATACGTACCGTTCTTTAACTACGTTGAAGACACACCAAAAGAATACAGAACAGTTCCTGAAAAGATGGACATCGACAACGCTTACTGGCTAGCAAAAGTCTTTGCATACTATGCAGAAGAACACTACAAGCTATTCAACAGAGACACACACGAATTTCTACAACGTATGGCCATCTATGGCAGACAAAGAGTTATGGAAGTACAAAAGGGAGCAAAGGGCTTAGACGATAAGGCACTTATGAAGTACTTGACAGAAGAAAACCAAAAGACAGCTACTTACTTCATCGAAGAAACAAAGAAACAATTACAAGATTACGCAACAAGAGCTTTGTTCACTTCAAAATTAACATTCCAAATGGATAAAAACTTATAAAATTTAGAATTATGTATATGGATGGGGCCTTATGATGAGGCTCCATTTTTTGCTTTAGCATGAAAATAAATTATATGAACTTGACAAATATTATGGGTGGGGTATAATAGATATAATGACTTTAAAGAAGAGCGGTTTATTATTAGGAGGTAATTTATGAAAAAGTACATTAAAGCAAATTTAAAATATTTGATTCTATCAATTTTATTTGCACTACTAAGCACTGTATCATTTTATTTTATAACAAGAAATATGGGTAAAGTTGTTGATGCGGCAGGAGCAGGAAACTTCGAAATCATCAAAAAAAGCTCTTTATATGCACTTTTATTCATAGTTCTATGGGTTTTTAATTCTTATCTAATGCTTAATTCTAGCAACAATTTTTCAAATAACGTTGCCTTATCATTAAACAGAGATTATTGCAGAGCAGTATTTTTAACGCCAACAGCTATATATGACAAGAAATCAAATGATTATTACATAAATTTAATGAATGAGGACTTAAACATACTAAGAAGAGATTATTTTTTAACTCTTAGTCATTTTGCAAGCTATGTAATACAAGCTATAGTTTTTTTAGTTGGTTTATTTTTAATTAGTCCATACTTTTGCGCACTAAGCTTAGTATTTTCACTTTTACCATTCTTCTTAAGTAAGTTTGTCACTAAAAAATTGCAAAAGCTTCAAATGGAAGTTTCTCAGTCAAATGAAGAAAAATTTGGCGGAATAAAAGAAATTGTTTTTGGATCACACCCTATAAAACAATCAGGCAATGAAGAAACTTTTATAAATCGCTATCTAAGAGTCTTAGGTAAAAATTTATCAACAATAAAAGAGTCAAATATAAAAATGAATATCTTTAATCAATCGATGCGTGGAGTAGGTTTATTGAGCCAATTAGTAATTTTATCTTTAGGTGCTTTATTAATACTAAAAGGTACAGTTACTACAGGTGACCTAATCATGTCAATGTTCTTCATAACATCAGTTTCAGACGCAGTTGGAAATGCCATAGAGATGTATAACAACATAAAATCGACTAAAGGCGTTGGAGATAAATTCTTAAATATGCTTAAGAGTAACGAAGAGCTTCCAAAGGGAAGAGCCTTAGCATTAGAAGCAGGAAAAGTGAAAGACGGAGTAAGCGTTAAAAACTTTAGCTTTGCCTTTGACGATAGAGATATATTTAAAAACTTCTCATATGAATTAGCCGATGGAGGCTCTTATGCAGTTATAGGCGAGAGCGGTAGCGGTAAATCAACATTTGCAAGACTATTAACAAAAGAGCTTGACGGATATAAAGGCGAAGTTACAGTATATGGACAAGACTTAAACGATATATCAGAAAAGTCCTTGTTTGAAAGCGTCGCAGTAGTACCACAAGAAGCCATGATATTTAAAGACAGCTTATTTAATAACATCACAATGTATGACAGCTCTATAAAAGAAGATAGTGACGAGTATAAAGAGATAATTAAGAAATTAAATCTTGAGGGCTTAGCAAAGAAAGAAAAAGAAGGTACCCTTGATGTGCTTCAAGCATTTGGAGGAGAAAAAGAAAGGATATCCATAGCCAGAGCCATGATTAGAAAACCAAAGATACTTATACTAGACGAGCCAACAACAGGACTTGACCCAGACAACGCAAGAGAAGTAAAGAAGATAATCACAAACCTTGAAGGCGTATTAAGACTAGTTATAACACACGATTACGACGAAGAATATCTAAAGAAATTCGATGGCGTAATATTTATGAATGAAGTTTGTGCTTAACAAATTGATTATAGGTGGAGAGAAATCTTCACCTATTTTGTTGAATAAAATATTATTACGTAGTATAATTAAGATGTAAATAAAATTTACAAATTTTACAGGAGGTATTACGATGAGGGTAATTTTACATGATGTAAGAAAATAATATAATTATATCATGAGGTGAAACAATTGAAAAAATATAATGTGAAAAATTACTTGACTTTATACTTTAAGAGCTTCAAGTATCTTTGGCGTACGTCTAAATGCAATGTCTTTGTACTGATTCTAGTGATTCCCTTGCAAGCTTTGCTGCCATCGATAACTTTGTATATTGCAAATTACTTGATTGATAACGTCTACAGTTTAAGCAATAAAATTTTATACATCGTTCTTGCTGCATGGGGACTTAGTTTTCTTTTGAATAACGTTTTTGCTCCACTAGTAACTTTAGTGCAAGGCAAGTTAACCGATGATTTAACATACAAGCTTAACTATGACATAATGAAAAAGTCAGAAGAGATAGAGACCATTGATTATTATGAAGATCATAATTTTTACAATGACATTGAAATTCTAAGCTCTGAATCAAGTTGGAGACCTGTAAATTTATTGGTTTTTGGAACGAGTATCATTTCTAATGCGATACTCTTTGTTTCAATGCTATTTATATTCGCTAGCTTTCACGTGCTTATAGCTTTGGCGATGCTGTTTGAGCCATTATAGCTTACTCATTGCAAGCACAAGCCTTTGAAACACTTGTTTCTAATAGTGAAGAGTCAAGAAAGCTTGAGTACTATAGTCAAACTTTGTTATCTTCAAAATCTATAAAAGAGGTTAGACTTTATAATTTATATAAATTTTTTATAGATAAATATACAGCTTCTTTTAATAAGATTAAGAAGGGTGTACACAAGGAAAGAAAGAAAAAATTTAGAAATTCTCTTTTCTTTTTAATCGTAACAGCTTTAATTAGCGTTGGAACATTTATCTATATAATTTACTCGATTAGAAAAGGCAGCCTTGGACTTGGAGCAATAATGCTTTTTGCATCAAGCGTTGTTTATGCGATGAATAGTATGTCAAGGCTGATTGAAGATTCGTCACTACTTTATGACACTTTGCTTTACATGGAGAAGTTTTTTAAATTTAATGAAATAAAAACTGATTTTGAGTGTGGCAGCATTGAAATGCCAGACGATATAGACAGTATTGAGTTTAAAAATATTAGCTTTACTTATCCTAATGGTGATAAAAAAGTACTTAATAATATTAGCTTTAGTGTAAATAAAGGTGAAAAAATTGCCATAGTTGGTGAGAATGGTGCTGGTAAAACTACTTTAGTAAAACTGTTATCAAGATTTTATAAACTTGATGATGGCGACATCTTAATCAATGGAGTGCCTATAAGTAATTATAGCTATGAAGCATATAGAGAGAAGATAGCCGCCATATTTCAAGATTTTGCGAAATTTGATCTAAGCATAAGAGAAAATATTGTGATATCTGACTTGGAAAAAAAAGAAAATAAAGACGAGATTGAGCTTGCTCTTAAGAAAAGTGGATTTGATAAAGATTTTACAGCTAATTTAGATAAGGTGCTTGGACAAAGGTTTGAGGACAGCACGGATATATCAGGCGGTCAGTGGCAGAGACTTGCTTTAGCAAGAGCTTTTTATTCAGGGGCGCCCATACTTATCTTAGATGAGCCAACATCTGCCCTTGATGCAAGAATCGAGTACGAGATATTTCAAAAATTTTTAGAGCTAACAGAAGGAAAAACTGTATTTTTTATTACACATAGACTAGCAAGTGTAAGGCAAGCGGATAAAATACTTATCTTAAAAGATGGACGAGTTGAAGCTTTTGATAATCATGAGACCTTGATGAAGAGCGATGCATACTACAGAGAGCTTTATGAGATGCAGTCATCTTTGTATTATAAAGAGTAAATTGACTATAGGTGGAGAGAAATCTTCACCTATTTTATTGAATAAATAAAGGTATTGCACTTTATTTAAGCTCATGATATTATATATATAATATTGGGGGTGATAAGCTATGTGGAAGCTAAGAAAATATGTTTCGAATAAAGACTTTTTTAACTACATAATCATATATATACTATATAAAATAACTTTTCTCTTAAGTCCATATCTATCTGGTATATTTATAGATGCATCAGTTGCGAAAGACTTTGACAAGATGATTTTATATGCTATATACAATATAATTTTGTTTGTGGCAGGTCAAGCGATTATGTACTTTTTTGACATCATTGAAGGAGAGGCAAGTACTCGCTCGACCATTAATATATATGAAAAGCTTGATGATAATCTTTTAAGATACAATCTCAAAACTAATAATATTAGCCGAGACAAGATAAATCAAGAGATCACACATAACCTTGATTCTGTTAGTAAATACATATTCAAGACGCCAGTCAATGTAGTTTTTCAATTCATCACGATGGTCTTCATCTTTGTGATTATGCTTACTATATCGGTACCACTTGCCTTTGTCATGCTTATAAGTGTGCCGGTAGGTGCTTACGTTTCATACAAGCTTGGCGATAAAATTTCTGATTACTCTGAAGAAAACATTCAAAATACACAAAATATCAATGGATACATCTTGGACAAGTATGAGATAAACAAGTCAGAAAGGCTTTTAGATAAGAAGCAGCTCTTTAATATTAAAGATTATTTGGATAAGTATAAGAATACTTTGTTTAAAAAATTCAAATTACAATCCTTAGTTGAAAACTGGATGATATATTTTATTTTAAACGGTGTTATACTTATGATGACTATACTATCAGGTTATTTTGTATTCAATGGCAGCATAAGCATAGGTGCATTCTTTGCTTCACAGATCTATGTTTCACAGTTTTGGGGACCAGTGCAAGAGCTCTTTGATATAAGAAATGAGTATTTAAGTGATGAACCAGCTATCAATAACTTTGCTGAATTTTTAGAGATAGAAGCTGCTAAGTATAAAGATGATAAAATAAAAACTATTGAACTAAAAGATTTTGAGTGCTTAAGTAAAGATAATACTATTTTGAATGAAACAGTCAACGCTTGCTTTGATGCGTCACATATCAATATTATCTGCGGGGACAATGGTACTGGCAAGACAACCATAGTCGAGGCAATACTTAATTATAACAAGAGATATAAGGGCAGGATATATATTAACGGCGATGAATTAAAAGAACTTTCATACTCGGACATAGTTTATATACCAGCAGATTACTTGATATCAAACTTTGGCGTGCTTGAGGACAAAGCTAAGATGTCATCAGGACAAAGAAAGAAGGCGCAATTTGTTCTATCACTGCTAACAGATAAGAGCGTGTATATAATAGATGAGCCTACAAACTTCTTAGACCTTGAGAATAAAGAAGCAATTGCAAGGCTTATATCTGACTTATACGATAAAGGAAAGATAATTATAATGATTACACACGATAAAGACATTATTAATAAATTAAATAATGTAGAGACTATATATTTAGAAAGAAAAGTCGTAGCTTGATAAATTGACTATAGGTGGAGAGAAATCTTCACCTATTTTATTGTGGGTTGACCACAATAAAACCCCCAGCTATGCTGGGGGAATAAGTAGCTTTAGCTTCAAGTAAAAACTCCTTTCATGATATAATAAAAATAGTCTACCAAACTACAATAAATATCAGAAAGGAGTTAATCCAATTGGATAAGGATATTTTATCACATACAACTTGGGATTGTAAATACCATATTGTATTTGCACCCAAATATAGAAGGCAAATAATATATGGAAGAATAAAAGAAGATGTAGGAAAAATACTAAGAGACCTTCTGTCAAGAAAAGGAATAGAAATAATAGAGGCAGAATTATGTCCAGACCACATTCATATGTTAGTTAAGATACCGCCTAAATATAGCGTTTCAGAAATAATGGGATATTTAAAAGGGAAAAGTAGCTTGATGATATTTGATAGACATGCGAGTCTGAAGTATAAATATGGCAACAGACATTTTTGGTGCAGAGGCTATTACGTAGATACAGCAGGAAAAAATGCTAAGAGGAGTATTTAAATGAAAAAAACTCTAATCCAAGATAAAAAGATATTGCTAGAACATAGACTTGATGAGTTTCGATCATATATAGTCAATTCTGAGAAATCAACGAATATTACAGTTTTAGACGAAGAAAATTTATTGAAGGCTTATGTATACAATAAAATTGATAAAATAATTGTATCAAGAAGTGGAGAAATAGAAATTACCGAGAAGTATTAGTTTGTATAGTTGAAACTGTAACAAAATATAAACGAAAATTTTCCATATCATAAAATGACTGCTATGTTAATAGTGTGTTATGTGGTATAACATATGTTACAAAAACAAAAAAAAGAGAGGTATTCTGATA
>UQBO01000004.1 GCA_900539225.1 uncultured Eubacteriales bacterium | reverse complement strand
GCTTAGTGAACAGCTGACATTTGATACAATAGACCCTTTTAAAGGGTAGCTAGTATAATTTGCAAGTGACAGATTAACCAACGTCCTTGAGGCGTGGCTAGTAATACAGGCCCTTTGGGCCGCATGAGAACCCCCCCGGCTAGGCCGGAGGATATTTATTGTGCAAATTCATTGATTTTATCTATTTTACTTAAGCCGTTCTCATTTAGCTCATAGACTTCATCAGCTACGTGATTAATAAAGTACCTATCGTGTGATACAAAAAAGATGGCTCCACCAAAGTTTTTCATCTCATCACTTATAGCTGGCATTGACAAAGGTGAGATATTTCTCGTCGGTTCATCTAAAACTAAAACATCGGGCTCCATAAGCTGCATCTTTGCAAAGAAAAGCTTTGCCTTTTGCCCGCCACTTAGTTCAGAAATTTTATTAATCACTTCATCTCTTGTAAACTTAAGAGATGCTAAATAAGTTCTTATTTTAGTTTCTTCTTCCTTAGTATAGTCAACTTTTAAATATTCAATAGCGTTATTATGAGTGATTAATTCATCTTCATAATTTTGCGGCATGTATGATACTTTTAAATCTTTGCTAATATTATTCTTTATAATACTTAGTAGAGTGGTCTTGCCGGCGCCATTCTTTCCAACTATGGCAATTTTATTCTTGCCATATGACTCTAAATCAATATTATCGGCAAGTTTTTTATCGCTGGCTTTTAATTCATCCAAATGTAGATTTAAAACACATTTACCATTCTCAATAAGCTTTTCCTTATTATAGTTAACAAAAATTTGTTCTTCGAAGTCTGGCATTTGCGTCATCTTTTCTTTTTCCCACTCAATAAGTTTCTCGTGTGCCTTTACTTCATGCATGGTCTTTTTAAGGTATCTACCTAATCTGTCATTCTTTTCTTTTCTAAGATCATGTTCAACACTGTCATGAACACGTCTCCAGCGTTCTTCTTTCTCTTCAATACGAGCCTTGTCATTTTTAGCTCTTTGCGTTTGAGTAAGAATTTGATCCTCTCTAAGCTTAATATAGCTATCGTAATCATTGCCGCTCACAGTGATACGAGATTTTGTCTTGTTTTGTATTAGCTCAAAGTGCATAATCTTAGTAGCGACGTTTTGGATGAAGTAAGTATCGTGACTTGCAAAAATGATTTTGCCGTTAAAGTCTTTAAGAATTTTTTCAAGCATTTCCATCGATTTAAAGTCGATATCATTTGTTGGCTCATCTAGAACAAGTAGAGAAGGGCTCTTTGCAACTGCAAGAGAAATTAAAATTTTCATTCTCTCTCCGCCAGAGTAAGTCTCAAGCTTTCTTTCCAAATCGCTCACATCAACTTTAAAAGCGTTTATTGCTTTATAAAAATCACTTATGTCGACAGCAAGTCCATCACTAGTGTATATAAGGTCACTCAAGCTTTTATCAAGCACATCACTTGTAGCTATCTGTGGAACCATGGCTATGGATTCGTCACGGATAATCTCGCCACTTATTTCTGCGTAGCTAAGAAAATCATCTGCGTCTGTAATTGCCTTAAGCAGAGTAGACTTGCCATTGCCTTCTTCGCCAATAAGAGAAAGCCTATCACCATCATTTATCGAAAATGTTAAATTGTCAATTATAGTTCTTCCATCTTTTTTTAGTCTGATTGTTAAATTTTTTATTTGCATAGCGTGCTCCTTTACTCTTTATTATACTAATTATACTACAATCACTCACTGAATACAATTATTTGCAAATTAGTAAAAATAAAAGCTATTTTAATAGTAAAAAAAAGATTTATATGGTATAATAATAGTGATGGTTTGTCTATGAACTATAGTAAAGTATTTTTATAGACATTACCACTAAAACGATAAATAGCAATATTTCTTTTATAAGGAGGCCTTATATTTTGTATCTAAGCCATATAGGCATATTTCAAAATATTCCTTGTAAAAAGATAAGAAATATTGTATATTATAATTGTAGATTAAGGAGGATGAAAAATGGAAGGCAAAAAAACTGCTTTATACGATGAACATGTTAAACTAGGCGGCAAAATTGTTAATTATGCTGGATGGTTACTACCTGTTCAATACTCAGGATTAATCGAAGAACACAATGCAGTAAGACAAAAACTTGGTGTATTTGACGTATCTCACATGGGTGAAGTATGGGTTACAGGTAAGGATGCATTTGATTTTGTAAATCATCTAATTACTAATGATCTAACTGTTATTGAAGATGGTCAAGTACAATACAACATTATGTGCTACGAAGACGGTGGTGCAGTAGATGACTTACTTGTTTACAGATTTAATCAAGATAAGTTCTACCTTGTAATTAACGCTGCAAACGTTGAAAAAGACGTTGAATGGATTACAAAACAAGCTAAAAACTTTGATGTTAAGGTTGAAAACGTTTCTGATCAAACATCTCAAATAGCTGTTCAAGGACCTCTTGCTCAAAAAGCTGTACAAAAATTAACTGATGTTGATTTAGACACAATCAAATTCTTCCACTTTATTGATGGATTTGAATTAGCTGGTAAAAAGGTTTTAATCTCAAGAACTGGTTACACTGGCGAAGACGGATTTGAAATTTACACTGATAACAAATCTATAGTACATCTTTATGAAGAAGTGATGAAGGCTGGAGAAGAGTTTGGTATCGAACCATGCGGACTAGGATGCAGAGATACACTTAGATTTGAAGCAATGCTACCATTATACGGCCATGAAATATCACAAGATATTTCTCCAGTAGAAGGCGGATTAAACTTCTTCGTAAAACTTGATCAAGAAGCTGACTTTATTGGTAAAGAAGCTCTTAAGAAAATCAAAGAAGAAAAGAAGAGAACACTTGTTGGCTTCGAAATGATTGATAAGCCTATACCAAGAGAAGGCTATGAAATTGAAAAAGATGGCAAGAAGATTGGTTACGTAACAACAGGATATCTTTCTCCAACACTTGGCAAAAAGATAGGTAACGCACTAATCGATGCATCTTACAAGGAAATGGGTGCTGAATTTGATGTAATTATCAGAGGTAAGGCTCAAAAAGCTAAACAAATTAGCAGAAAATTCTTAAAAGACGTAAAATAATATTATAAAAATATAGGAGGAAATTATTATGGAAATTAAAAAAGGTTTACTTTACACAGAAGATCATGAATGGGTTAAAGTTGATGGAAACATCGCTACTATCGGTTTAGCAGACTATGCTCAACACAACTTAGGTGACATAGTTTACGTTGAACTTCCTGAAATCGATGATGAATTTGAAAAAGGCGATGCAGCAGCTTCAGTTGAATCAGTAAAGGCAGCTTCAGAAGTATTTACAGCAGCTAGCGGAAAGATAGTTGAAGTTAACGAAGAACTTGATGACGAACCAGCTCTAATCAATGAAGGACCTTACGATGCTTGGATATTCAAGATTGAAATGAGCGACCCATCTGAATTAGACGACTTAATGGACGACGAAAAATACGCTGAATTCGCTAAGGAGGATTAGTATGTATCCATATCTTAGTCAAACTCCCGAAAATATAAAAGAGATGCTTGACAAGATAGGTGTAAAGTCTGAAGAAGATCTTTTTGATTGTATTCCTGAAAGTGTTAGATTTAATGGAGAATTAAATTTACCTAAACACAAATCAGAATTAGAAGTTAGAAAGATTATGAATAATCTTGCAGATATGAACTGCTCAACAGATAAGAAAGTATGTTTCTTAGGAGCAGGAGCATATGATCACTATATTCCTTCAGTAATCGGAGCTATTGCTTCAAGAAGTGAATACTATACTTCATATACACCTTATCAACCAGAAGTATCTCAAGGAACTCTACAAATGATATTCGAGTTCCAAACAATGATGAGTAACTTAGTAGGTCTACCTATTACAAACGCTTCACTATATGATAATTCTAATGGTGTTGTTGAATCAGCTCTTATGTGCTGCAACACAACTCGTAAGAAACAAGTTATAGTATCAAAAGCACTAAGCCCATCAGCTAGAATGGTTTTAGACACATATACACACAGCCACAACATCGAAGTTGTTGAAGTAGACATTAAAGATGGTGCTACTGACTTAGATGATTTAAAGAAGAAACTAAGTGATGACGCTGCATGTGTAATTATGCAAAGTCCAAACTTCTTCGGCGTTATTGAAGACATGAAGGCTGCTTGCGACTTAACTCATGAGTTAAAGAAGACTTACTTCATCGCTGACGTTGACACTAACTCACTAGGTATACTTCAAAGACCTGGTGACTATGGTGCAGATATCGTTGTTGGTGAAGCACAACCATTTGGTATACCACTATCTTATGGTGGACCATACCTTGGATTTATCTCATCAACTGATAAGTTCATGAGAAAATTACCAGGTAGAATCGCTGGTCAAACAGTTGATAAAGATGGTAAGAGATCTTGGGTACTAACACTAACAGCTAGAGAACAACATATCAGAAGAGATAAAGCTACTTCAAACATCTGCTCAAACCAAGGTTTAAACGTACTTTGCGCAACAATTTACATGGCACTTATGGGTAAGAAGGGCTTAAGAGAAGTTTCTGAACAATGCGCTATAAAAGCTCATTATCTACAAAAAGAACTTTGCAAGTCTGGTAAATTTAAATTATTATATAATAAACCATTCTATAAAGAATTTGTTATCACAAGTGATATATGCGTAGATAAGATTAATGATGCTCTTAAAGCTAACGGTTTCATGGACGCATTTAAGCTTTCATGGTTCTATGGCGATGAATACAAGAACACATTTATGCTTGCTGTTACTGAAAAGAGAACAAAAGAAGAAATGGATAAATTAGTTAAGGTATTGGAGGGTGTTGAATGTTAGATAGATATGACAAAATAATATTTGAAATTTCAAGACCCGGTAGAACTGGATACAATTTACCAGATCTTGACGTTGATGATTTAAAATTAGATAGCGTAATTCCAAATGAATATTTAAACAAAGAAGAACTTGATTTACCTGAATTATCTGAGGTTGACGTAGTAAGACACTATACAAATCTTTCAATGAAAAACTACGGACTTGATACTGGCATGTATCCACTTGGATCATGCACAATGAAGTATAACCCTAAGATTAATGAAGAAATAGTTGGCCTAAATGGTTTTAAAAATCTTCATCCATATCAAGGCGACGGATGCACACAAGGCGCTTTAAAATTAATGTATGATTTAGCTGAATCATTAGCTGAAATTTCAGGTATGGATGCAGCTACACTACAACCAGCAGCTGGTGCTCACGGAGAATTAACAGGTGTTCTTTTAATCAGAGCTTATCATGAAGCAAGAGGCGATATGAACAGAAACAAGATGATAATTCCTGACTCTGCTCACGGTACAAACCCTGCAACATGCTCTATGGGAGGTTTTACTCCTATAGAAATTAAATCTGATGAGAATGGCTTAGTTGATCTAGAAGCACTAGAAGCAGCTATGACAGAAGAAGTAGCTGGTCTAATGCTTACAAATCCTAACACATTAGGCTTGTTTGATAAAAACATTGAAAAGATTGCTGAGATAGTTCATAAAAAAGGCGGTCTACTATATTACGACGGAGCTAACATGAACGCTGTTATGGGACACTCAAGACCTGGAGACATGGGCTTTGATGTAGTTCACTTTAACACTCATAAGACTTTCTCTACACCACACGGTGGAGGAGGACCAGGTGCAGGTCCAGTAGGATGTAAGAAGGAATTAATTCCATACTTACCTAAGCCAGTTATAGCTAAAAACGGCGATAAATACTTCCTTGACTATAACAGACCAGAAAGTATTGGTAAAGTAAAAGACTTCTATGGACACTTCGCTATCCTAGTAAGAGCTTACACATATATCTTAACAATGGGCTCAGATGGTTTAAGAAAAGCATCAACAAATGCTGTATTAAACGCAAACTATCTACTAAGCTTATTAAAAGAAAATTACAATGTGCCATATGATACAATTTGTATGCACGAATTTGTTTTAGGCGGACTTAAGAATGCTGATGCTGGCGTAACAACACTTGATGTTGCTAAGGGACTAATCGACAGAGGATTCCATCCACCAACAGTATACTTCCCATTAATTGTTCATGAAGCATTAATGATTGAACCAACTGAAACAGAAAGTAAAGAAACATTGGATGCATATGCAGCTGCTCTTAACGATATAGCTAAGGTAGCTAAAGAAAATCCAGAAGACTTACTAAATGCACCATTAACAACAAAGGTATGTAGACCAGATGAAACATTGGCAGCTAGAAAGCCAGTTTTAGTCTACACTAAAGAAGAAGAACAATAGTAAGTAATATAATTGGGGCACAAATAAGTGCCCCTAATACATAATTATTTTGTAGGAAGGTATAAAATGAACGCAAAATTAAAGTCTAATTTATTAATAGTTTTGGGAGCCTTTATGGTTGCCATAGCTGTTTATTTCTTTTTAACTCCAACGAATATGACTATAGGTGGAGCCACAGGTATAGCCATAGTCTTGTCATACTTATTAAATTTGCCAATGAGCTATGTTTTATTTGCAACGAATATAGTTTTGTTCGCGCTAGGTTTTTTATTTATAGGTAATAAATTTGGTATAAAGACAGTACTTACATCACTTGGTATTTCGTTTATAATATTTATTTTAGAAAAAGTAATTCCGCTAGATGGTCCGATAGTTGATGACATGCTCTTACAAATGATTATTGCAGTTATAGTTTCTGCAGTAGGTATGGCCATCATACTTAATCAATATGCATCTATTGGCGGAACAGATATATTATCAAAGATCATAAATAAATTCACAGGGCTTGATTTAGGCAAGGGAGTACTTTTATGTGACCTAGTAATCACATTATTTGTAGGCATAGTATTTGGCTTAGAGATAGGACTTTATTCTTTACTAGGAATAATAATGAATGGACTAATCATAGATTTTACTATAGATGGTTTGAACACATCTAAAAACATCATCATAAATACTGAAGATCCAGAACTTGTTAAGAATTACATAGTTAAGGACCTTAATCACTCAGCTAACCTTTACAAAGCTGTTGGAGCTTATACTGGCGAAGAGCGTACGGTTATTATGACTGTTTGTTCAAGAAGGGATTACTTGCTTCTTAAGAGATTTATTCAAAAGAATGCACCTAATTCATTCTTGGTAGTAATGAATGCTAGTGAAGTATATGGATTTAGATGGAGAAATATTTTAGACTAATAATTTACTTTTGGAGGTACTATGTTTGATTTTGATGAAATAATTGATAGAAGATCTTTATCAAGTGCTAAGTATGAACTTTCTCGTTTAGCAGGCAATGATGATTCAGTAATACCATTTACAATGGCAGATATGGATTTTAAAACTGCACCTGAGGTTAAAGCTGCTTGTCTTAAGAGAGCTGATAAAGATTTTTACAGCTATACAATTCCAAGCGATGATGATTATGAGGCAATAATAAATTGGCAAAAGGATATGCATGAGCTTGATATTAAGAAAGAGTGGATACTATTTACACCAGGTATTGTTCCAGGACTTGATCTTCTTATTAGAAGTATGATAGAAGATGGCGAGAAGATCATTATACAGACACCGGTTTATCCACCATTCTTTAAGTTCTCTAACTTAAAGAATATGGAGATTATTGAAAATAAACTACTTTTTGAAGATGGCAAATACAAGATAGATTTTGAAGATTTAGAAGAAAAAGCTAAAGAGGCAAAAGCGCTAGTACTTTGCAATCCACACAACCCGGTTGGCAGAGTGTGGACTAAGCCTGAGCTTGAAAAGATATCTGAAATTGCTTATAAACACAACTTATATATATTAAGCGACGAAATGCATCAAGATTTTACTTTTAATGGCAATTTTTATACGCCTATGATGAGATTGTTTAAAAATTATGAAAAAGTGGTTTCCTTTATGGCTCCATCAAAAACGTTCAACATAGCAGGTCTAACTACTTCATATGCTATAATCCCTGATGATGATTTAAGAGCAAAGGTTAATGATGTAGCTAGTAAGTCCTTAATGGGTGGAGTAAATCCATTTGGCTTATGTGCTCTTAAAGCTGCCTACAATGACAGCAGAGACTGGTACAAAGAGATGATAAAGTACTTAGAAGGAAATATAAACTATGTTTCAGAAGAATTTTCTAAGATAGATGGCATTAAATTTCAAAAGCCTGAAGGAACTTATTTAATCTGGGTAGATTTATCTGATTTAAATTGTGATCCAAAGAAAATGCATGAGATATTTATTAAGAACAAGATATTCTTATCAGACGGAACAACATTTGGTGATAAGTATTCTGTCAGGATAAATCTAGCTTATCCAAGAAAGATAATTGAGTTCTTAGTAGAACGTTTTAACAAATCGATTGAAGAGATAAAAGCATTAAGTTAATATAAAGAAAAATATAGGGAGCATGAGCCCTCTATATTTTTTTGTATTCACTAGCTAAATTGTCTATATATTTAATTACTATATCTTTAATATTTTCCTCGATGAATGGATTTTTAAGACCACTAAGCTCAATACTTTTTAAGAAATCTTCTTTGCTGGCGTTTTCCATAAGCGTAGTCATTTTTTTTAAAGCATTTTCTCTGTCATCTGTGAAATTATTATAATAGTCAAGGCCACTTAAAGCGCCTAAAGCGTAGTTAATTGACAGCATTGGCGTATTAAATAAGGTGTGGTAATTAAGCCACCACATGCCGACATCGAAAACATCTTGCTCTATTTTTAAAAAAGGAAAATACTCTGAGTGAAGCTGTCTAAAGATTTCATATCTTTCGTCTACATCAGTCTTTATATCTAGGTAGAGACTTTCTTCAAACTCATTTATCAAGCAGTAGAAGAGTATGTCATACAAAACTTTTATCTTATATGCAAGAGCATACTTTTTGGCGTCTTTAGTAAATAGTTCATCTGCAAAGCTTAAGATAATGAAGGCAAAGGCGGTTGAGTATGCGCGAACTATATCATCTTGTGGGTTTGTATACTCAATAAGCTCGTTGTAGGAGCTTACATAGTTAATCAAAGTGTAGCTTAGGCAAGTGATAAAATTCGAAAAGTCTAAATCGCTTCCTTTATAATTAGTAAAGATGTATGAAATATCATAGTTATGAAGGTATGAGGCATATGTCATATTGACTTTATTAGCTCTTGGACTCAAGTCTAGACTGTTCTCATCGAAGATTTTTTTAATTATCTTTGATAGATATGGATTGTATCTCTCTAAATTTTTAGATATTGTCTTTAACAATAGGTAGGGATCTTTGATTGGGCTCGGATTGTAGTCTTTAAAGTAGACTCTTAGGTCGTAGGTATATAAAGCATCTATGCCAAGCTTATCCTTTTGTATATCAGCAATTATGTGAGTGTTAGAAGCAAGATACTTCTTTATCGCGTTTCTGAAACTAACAATATCATTGTGGTCGTAATCAATTCTGCATCTGTCTTTGTCAGAGAAGTCAAGGTAGCCATCAAAGCCAAGCCTCTTTGCAATTTTATGCCTAATAACAACAAGGTCTCTGTACTTTTCTTCGTAATATCCTTTACATTCTGCGTTATTGTTATTCATAGCAATAATTAGCTTTCTTCTTTTTTCTCTATCAGCTAAGGAAATGTACTTAGATAAGTTTTTATTAGTAATTTTCTCACCATCACAATAGATGGCTCTCGAATCTCTATAGTCAATAATTTCTTTTAATATTTTGTTCTCGTTAATATTTAAGCCAATAACATCTTTAGAGTATAGGTTTTGCATTATCTCTAGTTTATCAAAGAAGTATTTGCCCCATCTTTTCTTAAGCCTATCCAAGTCATCATCATCTAATAAAGTCTGAGCAAATTTAATACAGGCCTTATTAAACTCATCCTCATTAGCTTCAAAATAATTAAACTCATCACTAAAGAACTTATTTGTAGTATCCTGTGTATATCTTATAAACACATACTCGTAAAAGCTATCGTAGCGCCTTTTGATTATGTCTACAGCTCTGATTATGCTGTTTTTCTCATCAAAGCTTTTAGTTCTTGCTAGGCGAGTAGCGTAAAAATTAATAAGGTTTGCCTCGCTGACTATATCTATTCTTTTGTAGTACTTTTCTATGTCTTCGAATTTCATTTTATTCATCCTTTATATTTATATAAATAATTATATATCATTATCGAAGCTTTTTCAATCAAATATGGATAATTAGAAAAATTTAAAAAAAGTAGTTGACAAGGCTTATCATATGTGATAGAATGTGAATGTTAAAAATATACCGCGGCAAATATATTTTTAGAGGTGTTTTAATGTCAAGTTTAAACGGACCAAGAGTAAGAACGGTCAGAAGATTAGGCTTAAATGTCTATGGATTAGCGAAAGCTAATAAGGGTATGAAAAAAGGAGCTGCACGTTCAGATAAGAAATTATCTAACTACGGACTTCAATTACTAGAAAAGCAAAGATTAAGAGCTTACTACGGAGTGCCAGAAGTTCAATTAAAGAAGGCATTCTTAAAAGCTAAGAAATCTAAGGACCAAACAGGTCACGCTCTTATCAAATTACTAGAAACAAGATTAGATGCATTTGTTCTTAGAGCAGGATTTGCTCAATCAATCAGACAAGCAAGACAAATGGTTGTTCACGGACACATCCTTGTTGATGGTAAGAGAGTAGATAAACCAGCTTATCAATTACAAGTTGGACAAAAGGTTAGCTTAAAAGAAAAATCAAGATCAAACGAAATGTTCAAGGAAAACTTCCAAACAGTTGTTGGAAACTCATATCCTTACATCGAAAAAGATATTGATAAATTTGAAGCTGTTCTAGCAAGATTACCAGAAAGAGAAGAAATTCCAATAGAAATCGAAGACGTTTACGTAGTAGAATATTATTCTCATTAATAAATTAGCTCTCAGTACATATGTGCTGAGAGCTTTTTCATGTATATACTTATTTTATTTTAATGGGGTTTATCCGTCTTTTTTTAGTATGTGAAAACTTTATCGTTCTCTGTAATAATGGCTTCGTGAGTATTTTCACCCATGTCTTGATTGTACTTCTTCATCAAGTAGTTATAAAGGTCTTTCTTTGTATTAAACTTAAGTAATTGATATGGCTCTTGGAAGCTTAATTTTTCTAAGAAGTAAACTTTGCCTTGATCTTCATACATGAGTCCAGTGTGACCAATGAATAAAATGTTGCCGTCAATCTCATCGTTTGAGTTTAGGTAGACAGAAACTACTTTTACATCGTCATTTTTAAACTTAATATCTCTTTCATTAAACCCCTTAATGATTAAATCTTCATATTTTGCTTTTTCGTCATTAACGTTTATTGGGGCATAGTAAGTAATGAATTTCTTTAATTCATCTTCATTAAGCAAGTTCTTGTCGTTTATTGCTTTTTTATCAAAATCCAAAACAGAAGATTTATCTTGAATTTCTTTAGCGATATCTAAGCTATTTTTAAAAAGTGAAAATGTTGTTATTCTGCAGTTAACGCCTAAGAAATCAGGATTCTTCTCTGCAAATTTATCCATGCTATTATAATAAGCTACTTCATCATTATACTTTGTGAAGTCACTAGCTAGTTCGTTTGTATCCGCACTTTCATTGTACTGATCAAGATTCTTAATGAATGCACTAATATCTCCATCATCAAGGCCCTTATCACTAAGAGTCTTTTTTAATTCGTCCTTAGTCTCATCCTTTGTAAGATTAGTGTACATTATAGTGTCATCGTCCTTGTCACTTGGAGATTGTGTGTCACTATCAACTGGCCCATCTGTTACATTGTTTGCATCATTAGTCTTAGGCGAGCATGAGACAAGTAATGCTGCCACCAATAATGCTAATAGAATTTTAAATATATTTTTCATATAACCACCTCAATTAAAATTATAATTTACTGGGGAGCACTTGTCAATTAGGCAAAGCTTACAAAATAGTAACAATTTCACCATAATTATATCGGTGGAGATGTATAAACTCTTTATCTTGACATAAAATAAAGCATCGTTTATAATTGAATTATATAAAAAGGAGGAATCGATATGAATTCAAAAGATTTAGCAATGGATTTAATTAATTTTATTGACGCAAGTCCATGTGCCTTTTTTGCTGTTAAGGCAATTGAAGAAGAACTAAATAAGAATGACTATAAAGAACTTAAAGAAGAGGACAAGTGGGACTTAGACTTAGGCGGAAAGTACTTTGTAAAGAAGAACGACTCAGCCATCTTAGCTTTTGACTTGCCAAAGACTAAGGAAGATCTTGCTTTTAAGATAATCGCATCTCACTCAGATAGCCCATGCTTTAGAATAAAGCCAGCTGCTGATATATATCAAAACGGCTATCATAAGTTAAACACTGAGGTTTATGGTGGTGCCATCTTACACACTTGGTTTGACAGAGCTCTATCAATAGCTGGTAGAGTATATACAAAGAACGAAAAGGATGCACTTCACCCTCAAATGCACCTTGTAAATATTGACAAGGACTTAATGAGCATAGTAAGTCTATGTATTCATCAACACAGAGAAGTAAATAAGGGTTTTGAAATAAATGCGCAAAAGGATACACTTCCAATACTTGAACTGATTAATGATACTATGGAAAAACTTAAATTGGAAGATATTTTAGCAAAAGAACTAAAAGTAGCTAGAGAAGATATTCTTGATTTTGATTTATTCTTATACGATAGAGAAGGCGGTAAGATACTTGGTTTAAATGATGAGTTTATGCAAATAGGTAGACTTGACAACTTAGCTATGGCTCATCTGTCATACAAGGCTTTATTAGCAAATGATGCTTCAGATGCCATCAATCTAATCTACGTTTCTGACAACGAAGAAGTTGGATCTATGACTAAGCAAGGCGCTAACAGTCCATTCTTAAAGAATGTAATGAGAAGAATAGTTTTAGCACTTGGCTTAGATGACGAAGAATTTTACAGAGCAAAGGCAAAATCATTTATGATATCATCTGACCTTGCTCATGCTTATCACCCAAATTATCCTGAAAAGTGCGATATAACTAACATGCCTAAGATGGGCGAAGGCGTTTGTATTAAGTACGCTGCAAATCAAAGCTACACATCAGATGCTGAGTCAGCTTCTGTATTTAAGCAATTTGCAGAAAAAGCTGGAGCAAAGGTACAAGCTTTCTTAAACAGATCAGACGTTCGTGGCGGCTCAACTATTGGCCCAATAAGCTCAACACAATTAGATATAAAATCAGTTGACATAGGTAACCCAATACTTGCTATGCACTCAGTTAGAGAGTTTGGCAGTGTTGAAGATCATTATAATTTGTATAAGATATTTACAGAATTTTTTAAATAATGAAAAATAAAAAGACGAAGATTTTTTCCTTAGTCGTTATCGCAATATCCATAGTTGCTGTAATTTTAAGCGCTTATTTTATAGACGGACCTGAAAAAATACTTCAAACAGTTCGCCAAGCAAAAGCGCCTTACTTATTACTAGCTGCCTTTTTAATGTTTTTATTCTGGTTCTTTGGATCTTTATCATTAAATTCTTTGTTAAAGGTTCTTGGAGCTGGATTAAGACCAATTGATGCATTTAAAGTAACTATGACTGGAGCATTTTTTAATGCTATAACGCCATCGTCAACTGGTGGACAGCCAATGCAAGTCTTGAGAATGAGGGACTTTGGCCTAGCACCAGGGCTTTCATCATCTGTAGTTATTTTACTATTGATAATAAATAATGTAGTTACGCTTATTTTAGGACTATTCTCAATTTATTATTCTTATCAAAGTCTTGGAAAGACATGGTTTACAGGTCTTATGATGATACTTGGCGTTGCTTTAAGTGTTTTAGTAACCTTATTAATAGCGAGTGTAATAATATTTCCAAGAAAGAGTAAGAAGATCATAGTTAAAGTCATAGGATTTTTCAATAAGAAAAATGCAAAGGAAAAAATTGAAAAGCTTGATAAGCAGATAGATTCATTCTACGATTCATTTAGAGTATTTAAAAGGGAAGGGCTGTATAAGCTTATACCGTGCGCAATCTTTGTAGCGCTTCAAAACATATCCTTATGGTCAATACCACATGTGGTTTTCGCTGCTTTTGGCGGAGTGACAAGTGATATTGTTCTAAGTGTAAGTGCAGCTTGTATGGTTGCCTTGATATCTGGTTATGTACCACTACCAGGTGCAGCCTTAGGCGCAGAAGGTGCTTTCTTAGGTATATTCGGGCCACTTTATAAGAATATCTCATCCATTGCCATAGTAGTAATACTTTGGAGGGTATTTACATTTTATGCACCAATCATAGTTGGAGCACTATTTACAATTAATTTTAGGACAGAAAAAGAGGTAGAAAAAAATGAATAACGAAGAAAAAAAATATGTGCCAAGCGTTGAAACAATCCTTAGAAGACACGTACAAAAGGTGCCAGAAGCTGTTTATAGATGCTCAGGCATAAATATAAAGGGCAAAAGAATAAAGTCCTTAGTTTTCTCAACAGACGTTGCCATCATTAGGAATACTAATGCAGATGGGGTTATAGCTGTATATCCATTCACACCAGAACTATCAATTACAAAGGCGATACTTGATGTATCACCAGGGCCTGTCTTTGTTGGCGTTGGTGGTGGCTTAACTACTGGTCAAAGAAGTATACAGATAGCTTTTCAAGCAGAATTATATGGAGCCTTTGGTGTAGTGGTTAACGCGCCTATGAAGAACGAAGTAATTAAAGAGATGTCTGAGTATATTGACATACCTGTTATAGCGTCCATTGCATCATACAACGACGACATTGAAGGCAAGATCAATGCTGGGGCAAGGATACTTAATATAGCTGGTGGCAAAGACACAGCAAACTTAATTAGACACGCAAGAAAGATTGTCGGAGAGAAGTTTCCTATCATAGCTACAGGTGGCCACAGTGACGAACATATACTTGAGACTATAAATGCAGGAGCAAACTGTCTTTCATACACACCAAGAACATCACCAGAGATACTTGAAGACATCATGATTGCTTATAGAGACAAATAAAGTAATTCACCTCTAGCTTTAGAGGTGTTTTTCATGTGCCAATGATTTCATTCAATCGATTAAGACTCTTATATTGACTTGACTTATATTGAAAAAAATTATTGTTTATGATATAATTATCATGAAATTTTATGTAGAGGTATTAAATGAACAATTTAGGTAAAACAATAGAAGCAAAAGTAATTAATCACAAAGGTGATGAATATACTCTTGAAGACTTTGATAAAAACACTTATCATATTAAGTCTAATGAAAGGAATTACGACGTAGGAGATACTGTTAAAATTTTCAACTATCCAGTTGATAATGAGATTGTATCATCTTTTAAATTGCCATTTATCGAAGTGGGCGATATAAAAGAGCTAAAAGTAGTGAGCAAAACTAAGATAGGATACTTTTTAAACATGGGACTTGACAAGGACGTCTTGCTACCATTTTCAGAAACCATTAGAGATCCAAAGCTTAACTCCATGGTCTTAGTAAAGCTATATATAGACAAATCTGGCAGATTAGCAACTACTATGAAGATAAGAAAAACTTTAGAGAGATCAACTAATATTAAAAAAGGAGATATTGTTGATGGTATCATCTATAATATATCAAGAGAATTT
The DNA here is from genome assembly GCA_900539225.1 of uncultured Eubacteriales bacterium. Classification (GTDB taxonomy): domain Bacteria; phylum Bacillota; class Clostridia; order Tissierellales; family Peptoniphilaceae; genus Fenollaria. The sequence goes on along the minus strand of UQBO01000004.1, from coordinate 125,248 downwards.
GGCTTATTTGTAGCAATTGATGACAAGTATGAAGCCATGGTTCAAAAGAAGGATGTCTTCGAAGACTATGAAGTAGGAGAGAGAATGAAGTTTAGGGTACAAAATGTTCGTGATGACGGAAGGCTTGTACTAAGCACTAAGCTTGAAAAGTCAGCTTATAACGAACATAAGAGTGACTCACTTAAAGTGTATGAAATATTATTAAAGAATAAAGGAAAGATGAATTACGCAGACAAGAGCGATCCTGATGAGATTAGGAAAGTATTTAATATGAGTAAGTCATCATTTAAAAGGGCAATCGCCATTTTATATAGACAAAGAAAAATAATTATTAATGACGATTTCATAGAAATTAAGGAGGATTAATATGTCAGTAAAAATTAACACAGAAGTAATTGAGATGATGCTTTTCTTTTGGCAAAGCATTTCAGAGAGAGAAAAGGTTTCTGAAGACTACATCAGAAGCGTAGCAGAAAGAGAAGAAATGAAATACACATTCTGCGAAGGTTTCAATGAAGAATCAGTTAGAAAAGTATTATCAGCCATATCAAATAATGAACTTTTAAGCGACGCTTCAAAAGAAGAAAAGAAATTCTGGAACAACAATATGTGGATGACAGAAGACTTAGGCGTTGTTAATATGATGGTTGAGCCAATCAAAAAGCTTAACCTAGACGGAATTGATGCAGATAAGACACTTATCTTTGTTCCAGGACACTTAGAAGAAAAATATATTGACGGAGACACTATAGTAGTGAACTTCTTCAAAATAAGCGTAGATATCTTCGGAGGAACAGGAGCAGTTACAGTTAACGGTAAGGATTTCAAAGACTATATTGTAGACTTAGTTAAAGCTAATTAATCTATTAAAAAAAAGGAGGAAATATGGAGATATTAAAAGTAGAGCACTTATCTAACGCTTTTGACGGTAAAGAAATCTTAAAAGATGTAAACTTTTCTGTCAATTCCGGCGAAATCATTGGCTACATTGGACCTAATGGAGCTGGTAAATCAACAACAATAAAAATAATTATGGGTCTAAATAGAGGTTACTACGGAGATGTTTTTGTATTTGGAAAGAATATTAAAAACTCACTTGATTACAAGAAGAGGATAGGCTACGTGCCAGAAGCAAGTGAAGTTTATGAGAATTTAACTGCAAGAGAAAACATAGAGCTAAATGCAGCTCTATATGAAATTGATCTAGAAAGTGCTGTTAAAAGAGCTAAGACTATGCTAGAAGTGCTTGATATGAAAGACTCGATGGATTCACAAATATCGTCATTTTCAAAAGGTATGAGGCAAAAGTATCTATTTATCTTATCGCTATTACACGATCCAGACATAGTCTTTTTAGATGAGCCACTAAGCGGTATAGACGCAAACTCTGTACTCGTTATAAAAGAAATTCTTGCTAAACTTAAGAATAAGGGCAAGACTATATTTTACTCATCACACATCTTAGAGGTTGTTGAAAAACTATCTGACAAGATCATACTTTTGCAAAATGGTAGAGTTATCTTGAACGACAGCATTGATAATATTAAGAAGAGTCTTAATAATAGTGAGGACAATGAAGAATCACTTGAAAATATATTTAATGAAGTAACTGGTTTTACTAATCATAAAGAATTAGCGGAAGAATTTGTTGCGGCTATGGGTGAGAGCGATGTTTAAACTATTCTCACTAAAGGTGCTTGACTTATTCAAGCCGCTTTTTAGAGGACTAAAAGTTGATTATGACAAGCTTAGAGCAATACTTAAGGCTAAGCTAATTATGGAGAATAGAAGGACATCTGCTTTTTCTAACGGTTTTTCGGGTCAAGAAAGCAAGAGCAAAGTAAGTGAATTTTTTCAAAACAATAGCTTTTTCAAGAAAGGCTACATATTATTTTTGATATATGGCCTGGTATTAGCAGGACTTTGCGCTAGTGTTGATGATGTAAAAACAAGATACACTGTATTATTTGCTGTGGGTATATTTTTGTTCTTTGCAGGTATAGTTGTTGACTTTACTGAAGTCCTTATAGATACCAGAGACAGAGATATACTTCTTTATAAGCCTGTCGGCGAAAGAGAAGTAAACTTAGCAAGATTAATCTCACTAATTATATACATTGTAAAGCTAAGCTTAATTATGTTTGGTCCGGCACTAATAATCACATTAGTTAAAAGGCCACAAGAGTTTTTTATACTGCTTTTAGAAGTAATTATGCTTTCTATAAGCCTTGTAATGTTTGAATATATTTTTTATTATGTATTATTTAAAATCTTTAAAAATCTTAATATAAAGTCTATCATAACAACAGTTCAAGTACTTATATTTGTTATTATTATGGTAGGATTTCAAATTATTGCTAACGCTATTGACAAAGAAACAGCTTTAAGAGTATTTACAAGTGAGTCATTTAAATATTTATTTATACCAATGTGGTTTACAGGACCATTTGAATTAATTTATGGCAATTTTGATACTGTAAATATTATTTACACTGTTTTATTAATAGTACTATTCGTAGCACTTATCGCTATAAACACAGCTATATCCAAGGATTTTGAAGAGATACTATCTAAAAAGGATAAAGTTATTATAAATAAGAAGGAAAGCTTTTTACAAAGACTTACAAATAAATTCTTTGCTAAGAATGATATGGAGAAGGCTGGGGTAAACATGGTCTTTTGGATGAAGGGCTCTGATGAAAAACTAAAGTTTCAACTCGGATCTTTATCACTAATGATTATAGTTTATCCGCTGATATTTTATTTTGCAATGTTTAAAAAAGGTAGCGATCCAATGGCTGAAACAGCTTTAAAAGATCATGCGAGGTTTGTGACTTTAATTAATTATATGTCGGCTATGATGGCTATGAGCATTTGGCAAATTTTAAATTATGCTACAAACTATAAAGCATCAATAATACATTTAATCACAGGCAATCTAAGACTTAAAGAATATAGAAATGGCGTAAAAAAAGGAGGCTTATTTGCCTTTATATTTGTACCAATACTCATAAATGCGATGATAATGTCATTCTTTATAAGAAATGCTTGGTTTATTGACTACATCAATCCAATAATATTTATAATGCTATCATGTATTATTGCTTCAGAGCTTATGCTTAAGAATATACCATTTTCAATGGATGTTGCAAAAATTAAGAATGGTCAAAAAGGATATTTTTGGGCAGGAATGGCAACTATGTTTATAATAAGTATATTTGCTGGACTAAATGCTTTGTTAATATTTTTAAACACTCCATTCATATATTTATATACAATACTTGGACTTGTAGCACTAATATATTTACTAAAGAAATAGGGGACGAGATGGCTTTAGATTTAGAAGAAAGAAAACAATTAATATTACATGGTGATATGAGAAAAGCGATTATTACGCTTGCAACACCAATAGTTTTGAATAATTTAATACAAACATTATACAATTTAGTAGATTCATTTTGGGTCAGCGGCATAGGAGAAACAAGTTTTGCAGCGACAGGTTTTGTTTGGCCAATACTATTTTTATTTATTTCGATAGGTATCGGCCTAAGCATTGCTGGAACTGGAATTATATCTCAGCTTATAGGACGATCTGATTATGAAAAAGCAAAAGTATATAGAGAAAACTTATATATATTAACCTTTATACTATCTATCATAGTAGTTGTTTTGGGCATACTTTCATCTGGTTTAATAATTAGACTTATGGGAGCTAAGGGAGATCTATATACAGAGAGTAAAGACTATCTAGAAATTCTTTATTTAGGCTTTCCCTTTGTTTATTTGTATTTTGCAACAAACTCAATATTTCAATCTTCTGGAGACACTAAGACGCCAACAATTATAAGCGGTATTTCCGCTGTTATAAATATGATTTGCGACCCTATATTCATATACGAGAAAGTTCCGTATCTTGGTTTTAAAGGCTTTAATATGGGCATTAAGGGAGCAGCTCTTGCAACTGTAATTTCTCAAGCCTTTATGGCTGTAGCGATTATAATCATAGCTAGTAAAAAAGGATTAATCGATCTTAATTTTTTAAGCTATAAATATGATAAAGAAGCTTCAAACAAAATTTTATCCATAGCACTGCCATCTTGTATAGGTCAGTCAGGCGAAGCACTTGGCTTTATCATCTTAAATGTATTTGTCTTGTCATACGGGCAAGATACACTTACAGCCTTTGTTACTGTCAATAGAGTAACTTCAATCATATCGATGCCACCGGGTGGTATTGGTCAATCTATAGTAAGCATAGTTGGGCAAAATAAAGGTGTCAAGAACTATGATAGAGTTGAGCTGGCTTTTAGAAAGGCTTGTAATATGTCAAATATCGTTACAATATCGGGAGCGATAGTCGTTTGGATATTTAGAGATCAAGTCTTAGGGATATTTTTAAAAGAAGCAAGCGAAAATGTAATGTCTTTGTCTAGACAGTTTTTGTTTTTTATACTGATAACAAATTTCTGCATGGGTCTATATAGTGTCTATCAAGGACTCTTCCAAGGCTCAGGCAAAACTGATATGGCTATGAAGATGCTTCTAGGCAGACTTTGGGCACTTAGAATACCTATGATTCTTTTACTTAAATACGTATTTATGATGGGGCCAATAGCTATATGGCTTGCAATGAGTTTATCGAATTTATTTACAGCACTATATGGATACATATTATTTAAGAGCGGTAAATGGAAAGGGGAAATTATATAATGAATCAAGCAATAATTCTAGCAGCCGGAGAAGGCTCTAGAATGAAATCATCATTGATTAAGGTTTTGCATAAGATTAATGGAAAAGTAATGCTAAAATACGTTTTGGACGCATGTAAAGGAGCTGGCTTTGACAAGAGTTACTTAATCGTTGGCAATAACAAAGACAAGGTTATGAAGGAGTTTTCTTCAGATACGAGTATTTCGTTTATTGAGCAAAAGATGGGTCCTGGAGAGCCTTATGGCACTGGCTATGCAGCATCGCTTGCTAAAGAGCATGTAAATGCTGGTGACAATGTCTTAGTAATATTTGGAGACACACCACTAGTTGATGAAGAAGTACTAAAAGATTTTCTTAAATATCATCAAGATAATGATAACAATATGACTATATTAAGCGCTGTCCTTAATGACTGCGAAGGCTATGGAAGGATAGTTAGAGATGCTGATAAAAATCTTATTAAGATTGTTGAGCAAAAAGATGCGAGTGATGATGAGCTTAAGATAAACGAAGTTAACTCAGGCATATATTGCTTCAAAGGCGAAGACTTTTTAGACGCTATCAACAATCTTAAGAATGATAATGTGAAGAAAGAATATTACTTAACTGATGCTGTTTCATATCTATTAAGCAAAGGCAAAAAGGTAAATGCATATATAAGTGATGATCAAAATATTGCTTTAGGTGTTAACAATCAATTAGATTTATCTAAAATTGAAGAGATTCTTAGAAAGAAAATAATTACAAAGTGGATGCTCGAAGGCGTTTACTTCAAGAATCCATCCAATGTATATATAGAAGAAAATGTCAGAATTGGCGGGGATGTAGAGATATATCCAGACGTTATACTTGAAGGCGACACAATAATTGAGGACAATGTAAAGATATATGGCTATACTAGGATTGTTAATTCACACATAGCTAAAGATGTTACGATAGAGAGCTCCTTAATTGAAGACTCATTTATAGGAGAAAGAACAAAGGTCGGACCAAATGCACATCTTAGACCAAATTCAAAAATTGGTAAAGATTGTAAAGTCGGTAACTTTGTTGAAATAAAAAATGCAAGCTTAGGTGATGGCACTAAAGCTGGACACTTAGCTTATGTGGGCGATGCGGATGTTGGACGCAATGTTAATATCGGCTGCGGTGTAATATTTGCAAACTACGATGGTAAGGATAAATTTAGATCAAAGGTTGAGGATAACGCTTTTATAGGCAGCAATTCTAATCTAGTTGCACCAGTTGAGATAGGTGAGAATGCTTATGTCGCTGCTGGATCTACTATAATTACAAAAGTTATGAAAGACTCTTTATCTGTAGCGAGAGCTAGACAAGTTGATAAGATAGATTGGGTAAAAAATAAAAAAAATATGGAGGAAGAAAAATGAATTCATTTCTAGGACAACTAAAAGTATTAACAGGAAACGCTAACAGACAATTAGCAAAAGACGTATGCAAGCACTTAGGCGCAGAACTTATTGATTCTGAAGTAACTCATTTCTCGGACGGAGAAATAGCTGTAAACATCAAAGAAACAGTTAGAGGCGCTGACGTATTTATCGTTCAACCAACTCATGAGCCAGTTAACGATAATCTAATGGAACTTTTAATCATGATTGACGCATGTAAGAGAGCTTCGGCAGGTAGAATTAACGCAGTTATACCATACTATGGATACGCTAGACAAGACAGAAAGACTAAACCAAGAGAACCAATTACAGCAAAGCTTGTTGCTAATCTAATCGAAAAAGCTGGAGCAGACAGAGCAGTTCTTATGGACCTTCATGCAGGACAAATCCAAGGCTACTTTGATATACCAGTAGACCATCTATCAGCAATAAAGCACTTAGCAGAATACTTCAAGACATTAAATTTAGAAGATGTAGTAGTTGTATCACCAGATCTTGGTGGAGTTACTCGCGCAAGAAATTTTGCTAATGAACTAGACGCTCCTATCGCTATAATCGAAAAGAGAAGACCAAAGCCAAACGTATCAGAAGTTATGAACGTTATAGGCGATGTTGAAGGCAAAACTTGTATCTTAGTTGACGATATCATAGATACAGCAGGAACTATTTGCCATGCAGCTGAATATTTAACTGAAAAAGGCGGAGCAAAGAAGGTTTATGGCTGCGCAACTCACGGTGTACTATCTGGACCAGCTGTTGAAAGACTTATCTCTAGTAAGCTTGAAGAGTTTGTAATTACAGATACAATACCACTAAACATTGGCAACGTTACTGACAAGATTAAAGTTGTAAGCATAGCTGATCAACTAGCTAAGGCAATCGAAAGAATTCATAACAACGAATCAATAAGCTCAATATTTGATTAATGAAACTCATAGTAGGACTAGGCAATCCTGGAGATCGCTTTGACGGAACTAGACACAATGCCGGATTTGAGACTATAGATATATTAGCGGACGAACTGAATGTAAAGCTTAATAACGCTAAGTTTCATTCGCAATTTGGCTATACTAATTATAATGGCGACAAGCTTTATTTAATGAAGCCAATGACTTATATGAACGAAAGCGGCATAGCTATAAGAGAGTTTATGGCATATTACAAACTTGATATCAAAGACCTTATAGTTATAGTTGATGATATCGACATTAGTTTTGCTACGATTAGAATAAAAAAGTCAGGAAGCGCTGGCACACATAACGGTTTAAAGTCTATCGTTTATCAGCTTAATAACGATAAATTTACTAGAGTAAAGCTGGGTGTTGGCAATAAGCCGGAACATTTTGATCTAGCTGACTTTGTTCTGTCTAGATACTCTAAAGAAGAAAAAGTAGATATAGAAGAAACATATAAAAACGCAGCTAAAGCGTGCCTTTGCATACTCGATAAAGGCGAAGATTATGCGATGAATATGTACAACGGAAAATAGGTGGAACATGGATATTTTACAAAAAGGTTTATTAGCTTTTCAATACAAAGATATAGTAAATGACGTCAAAGGCGGCGTAAGTCCTATATTTATTAACGGTCTTGTAGAAGAAGCTATAGGCCTTAGTGTTAAAACTATCCAAGATGAAACAGATACTAGCTCAATAATAATTACTTATGATGAAGCAAGAGCTAGGAGAATTTATGAGGATTTAAAAAATTCTCATGCCAATGTATATTATTTAAAAAAGAGAGAGATGCTTTTTTATAATGTTAGCGACTCCTCTTTAGAAACTGAATATTCAAGGATACAGACACTTATGTCTGTACTTAAGGATAAAAACTCTATTTTGATAATGGATGTAAAGACTCTCGACGAAGAGCTTATCAGTCAAGATATCTATAAGAGCCTAAGTTTTAGCTTGAAGACTAATCAAGTCGTTAATATTGATGACTTAATTACTTCTTTAACTGAGCTTGGTTATAAAAGAGCAAGTATTGCCTCTAATAAAGGTGAATTTGCTCTTAGAGGCTCTATTGTGGATATCTTTGACTCGATATCTGAAATGCCATTTAGAATAGAGTTTTTTTCTGATGAAATTGATTCTATAAGAATATTTGATAAAGACACACAAAAAACTATTGCCACAACTGAAGAGGTTCTAATCAATCCTGCTAGAGAAATTTTAATTTTTGATGAATACAAAAAAAGCATTATTGATAATTTAAGAAAGGACTTTGACAAGACAAAAGATACGAACAAGAGCTCGTACTCCTTAATGAATGAAAAGTTTAAAGAGTATTTTGAGATGCTAAAGGAAGACAGCTTTGATAAGAACAGATCTTTACTATTAAGATACATACCTGATAAATATAAATGTAGCATCTTTGATTATTTTGATGAGAACACTTATATATATTTAGATGAGAGCAAAAGGCTTGAAGATGAGTATGAAAAATACTTAAGCTTTCACTCACAAGAGATGGAGTCACTATATAAAAACGGCGAGATACTTCTTAAAGAGTTTAATGCCATTATGTCTTATGCTGATGTACTAGCTAGAATTAAGAATAATAAATTGGCACTAATCTCAAATATTTTATTAAACACAAAGGATTTCAATCCTAAAGCCATTTACAATTTGCATTTAAATTCAGTAACTAAGTACAATTCGAAATACGAGGCGCTGCTTGATGATTTAAGACACTATAAATTAAGAGGTTACAAGATTGTTTTATCTATTAAGGACATTGAAAGATACGATAGAATTTACTCGCTATTAAAAGATAATGACATAGGCTTTGTGCAAGAGAATGAGATTGAGGATAAACTTTTATCATCTCAGCTATTATTAAGAAATGACTCATCGACTAGAGGCTTTGTCTTTAGCGAGAATAAATTTATAGTTTTATCTGAAAATGATGTATACGGTTCTCAAAAGGAAAAGATTAGAAAGAAGAAATCATCTAAGAAGCTTGATATATCAGATATATCAGAAGGAACATACATAGTTCACGAGGACCACGGCGTAGGCATATATAAGGGTATAGTTAAGCTAGAAGTGCTTGGCGCGAAGAAAGACTTCTTATATATACAATATAAAGGCGAGGACAAGCTTTATGTACCTATCGCTCAGATGGATAGGATACAGAAGTTTTCTGATAAGGACAGCAAAGATGTCAAGATAAATAAACTATCTACAAATGACTGGATAAAGCAAAAGTCTAAGTCAAAGAAAGCTATTGAAAGGATGGCTGAGGATTTAGTCGAGCTATATGCGATAAGAGAAGAAAAAGAAGGCTATGCTTTTTCAAAAGATACAGCTTGGCAAAGAGAGTTCGAAGAGTCGTTTCCATATGAAGAGACAAAAGGACAGCTTGAGGCAATAATCGATATAAAAAGAGATATGGAATCAAATAAGCCGATGGATAGACTTTTATGCGGTGACGTTGGTTTTGGTAAGACAGAGGTTGCTCTTAGAGCCGCTTTTAAAGCCATCATGGACGGTAAGCAAGTAGCTTTCTTGTGTCCGACAACCATACTTTGTCAGCAGCACTATGAAACTATCATCGAAAGATTTAATAAATATCCAATTCGTTCAGCTATGATGTCACGCTTTAGAACAAGCAAAGAGCAAAAACAAACAGCTGAAGAACTACAGACACATAGCATTGACATAGTTGTTGGTACGCATAGGCTATTGTCAGATGATGTTAAATTTAAAGATCTTGGTCTATTGATTATAGATGAAGAGCAAAGATTTGGCGTTAGAGACAAAGAAAAAATAAAGAAGCTTAAAGAGAACGTTGACGTGCTATCGCTTTCAGCGACACCTATACCTAGAACTATGCACATGGCTTTATCAGGCATTAGAAGTATGTCGGTCATAGAAGAGGCGCCACAAGACAGGTACCCGATACAAACATACGTTTTGGAATACAACAAAAGCCTTGTTAGAGATGCTATACTTAAAGAGATGGATAGAGATGGCCAAGTTTTTTTTGTCTTTAACAATGTCGAAAAGATTGAGTCTATGTATAATGAACTCCAAAACTTAGTGCCCGAAGCAAGAATCGCTATTGGCCACGGACAAATGACTGAGGCGAAGCTTGAAAAAGTGATGATAGACTTTATGTATCACAAGTACGACGTTTTGCTATCGACAACCATAATCGAAACTGGTCTTGACATACCTAATGCAAATACCATCATCGTATATAACTCAGAAAATATGGGTCTAAGCCAGCTTTATCAACTCCGCGGAAGAGTAGGTAGAATGAACAGAATTGCTTACGGCTACTTTACTTATAGGGAAAATAAAGTTCTTACTGAAATGCAAGAAGCGAGACTTAAGGCAATCAAAGAGTTTACTGAGCTTGGTAGTGGATACAAAATTGCTATGCGCGACTTGCAGATAAGAGGTGCAGGTAACCTTTTAGGCACTTCACAACATGGTCACATCGCAGCTATTGGCTACGACTTATATATTAAGTATCTAAACCTTGCCATAAAGAAGCTTAGAGGCTACGAGGTGAAAGAGGATATCGATACAAGAGTTGACATAAACGTGGACGCTTATATACCAGATGACTTTGCACCTGATGAATATGTTAAGATGGATCTATATAAGAAGATAGCTGCTGTTGAAAATGAAGAGATGAAGAGCGAACTTATTGACGAAATTGTCGATAGATTTGCTGACATACCTAAGCCGATAGTAAATTTAATCGATATTAGTGAGATTAGATCCATGGCTAAAGAGTTTTCAATCACGTCCATTAACGAAGTGAGTGGCGACTTTAGGATAGAGTTTTTAAACGAGAAGGTCATAAATCCCGAATGGATAGCAGATATTTATAAGAAGTATAAGAACAGACTTTATATCAATAAGAGATATATGAACGTTATAAGAATCTCTATTGAGGGAGAAAACAAGCTAAAGCTTATAAAAGATATATTAATTTTGCTTAAAATGAGCAAATAGATAAAAAAAGCTTGAAAAAATATTCAAAAGGTTATATAATAATTCTATGAGTAAAATTTAAGGGGAGATATAATGAAGAAAAAATTTAAAATTGTTTTGCTTGCATTAACGATTCTTACAATGATTTTTGCAGTTTCTTGCAAGAAGGCAGATGAAAGTGCAGTAGCAACAGTTAATGGTAAGGCAATATCAGAAAAAGAGTTCACTGAAAACTATAAAGTATATGAACTTATGTATAAGCAACAACTTGGTGAAGAAGCACTAAAGAAAACTGATAAAGATGGTGTTTCATTCAAAGATAAGCTTAAAGAAAATATACTTGAAAAGCTTATAGTTGATGAACTAATTAATCAAGAAATTGATAACAAAAAGATTGCTATCACTGATGAAGAATTAAATAATTTATATGAACAAACTATCAAGAATATGGGTGGACAAGAACAATATGAAGAGTTCTTGAAGCAACAAAATATCACTGATGACTTCATTAAAGATAGTAATAAAAAAGATTATAAGCAACAAAAGCTTGAAGAAGCCTTCTATAAGGACAATAAAGTTACTGAAGAAGAAATTAAAGACTTCTACGATGCTAATAAAGAAAGACTTATTAAGTATAGCTTAAGTCAAATCATGGCAGATAATGAAGAAGATGCTAAGAAGCTTTATGATAAGCTTGAAGCTGGTGAAGATTTTGCTGAACTAGCTAAAAACGAATCGAGCGATACTTACTCAGCTGCTAACGGTGGCAATATGGGTGAAGTACAAGCGTCTACTATGCCTAAAGAGTTTTTAAACGCAGTAAGCACTACTGAAATTGGATCTTACTCTAAAGTATTTAAGAGTGATATGGGTTATCATATAGTGAAAGTTGATGATAAGAAAGATCAATTAGAAGATTTAAGAACTGAAATCGAACAAACACTTAAGAGTCAAAAATTCATTGAATACATGAAAGATCTTAGAGCAAATGCAGATGTTAAGAAGATGGATTTACCTGAAATAAAAGATGAAGATGTAAAGACTAAAGAAGAAGATGAAGATTCTGAAACTAAAGAAGACAGCAAAGACAGCGAAACATCTGATGAGAGTGAAGCTGAAGACAAGTCAGATAATAAATAAGTAATAAATTTTAAGGAGGATATTATGGCTGAATACAAATTAAAAGCACAAAAGCGTGAAGCTGTAGGAAAAAATAAAGTTGATAAAATTAGACAAAACGAACAATTACCAGCAGCAATATTTCAAAAAGGAAAAGAAACTGAAAACATCACTATTGATGATCTAGAATTTCAAATGTTATATCAAAAAGCAGGTATGACAAGCGTTATCGATCTTGACGTCGATGGAGCAGTAAGACCAGCTATCATTAAAGAAATTCAAAGACATCCATTCAAAAATCAAATCTATCATGTTGGTTTCCAAGGAATTAACATGGACGAAAAGATTAAAATTGAAGTTCCAGTTGAATTAATTAACAGAGATGAAATCAGAAAGCAACCATCTGTATTAAATCAACAACTTGATACTATCGAAGTTTTAGTATTACCAAGCAATATTCCTGATAGTTTCTCAATTGACGTTCAAAACATGGATTATGATGACTCATTCACAGTTAAGGACCTAGTAGGACACAACGAAGATGTTGAAGTACTTATAGATCTTGATGAAGTTGTATGTGCATTATCAATGCCAAGAGAAGAAAAAGAAGAGGAAGAAGTAGAAGAAACTTCAGCAGCTGATGTACCTGTAGTAGGTAAAGAAGAAAAAGAAGAAGCTGACAACGAATAATATTAATTATTATATGGCCTTGCCGCTCATTGTGAGTAGCAAGGCTTTTTATTTTGCTAAAAGCATTTTTTAAAAATCATTATTATGTAAAATCGTTTTACGCGATTCACGTTTAAGAAAAAAACCACTTAATTTGTATAAGATTATTAAGAATATTTAAAATAATAATCGCTTACTCCTTGACTTATAAGTGCCTTTATTTTATAATAAATATGTATGCAAAGGGAGAGTAATATGATTAAAAAACCTAAGTTTAGAGTAGATATAATACTTGTCTTATCAATACTAGCGCTGCTTGCCTTTGGAACCATCATGGTGTATTCAACTACACTATCATTTTCAAAGCCAGTGCAAAACGGTCTAATGAAGACACACTTTTTGTCTTTAACATTAGGCATAGTCATTATGTTTGCTTTAATGCTAATTGATTATAATATTTGGGGTAAATTATACTTAATAATATACGCTGGATGTATATTGTTGTTAATTGCAACACTTATCTTCGGTAAGACTGTTAATAATGCCAAGAGCTGGATAGAGATTGGCTCAAGATTTACATTTCAACCATCAGAGTTTGTAAAGGTAGGCTTAATAATATCGCTTGCGAAATACATAGAAAACAATATTGAAAATATCAATAATCCATTTGTTTTATTAAAGATACTTGCTTTTGCATTTCTACCAGTTGTATTAATATTATTACAACCAGACGTAGGAACAGCAATCGTTTATGTGTTTTTTATATTCATTATGCTATTTTCACAAGGGATATCTATAAAGTATGTTGTTTACGCCATAGGCTTAGGAGTATTATCGATACCTGCTCTTTGGTTTTCTATGAATCAATATCAAAAGAACAGAATTTATGACTTCTTGGATCCTACAAGAGACGCGATGGGCTCAGGTAGACAAGTTATTCAAGGAAAGATTGCTCTAGGCTCAGGAAAATTATTTGGTAGAGGCTTATTCAAAGGTACGCAAAATATGTATAAGTACGTTCCAGAGAAGCACACTGACTCAATCTTCGCTATAGTTGGCGAAGAAACAGGCTTTGTGGGCGGAGCTATAATGATTTTCCTTTACTATAGCATGCTAAGAAGAATGATTATTATTGCTAAAAATTCTGATAATGTTTTTGGCTCAGCCATGGTATCGGGATTTTTAGGAATGTTTTTCTTTCATATAGTTCAAAACATAGGCATGATACTTGGGATACTGCCAGTTACAGGTATACCGCTACCTTTCATAAGTTATGCGGGAACCTTCCAGCTAACGAGTCTAGCTTGTATAGGTCTAGTTCTATCTGTTAATTACAACAGAGGAGCTACAAGATTTACTGACGATAGCTTCGAACTACTAAAATGATTATCAAGCACAGCGAAGTTGGAAAATTAATTAAGAAATATGGCGTAGACGCTTTTAGAATTACTGACGCAGGAAGGCTCGAAGCTATTGGAGTGGCGTCAAATGAATTTACAAAGTACAGTGAGGAAGAGAGGCTAAATCCAAAAGATCTTTTCCCTAATGCAAAGAGCATAATAGTTTTTGGACTGAGCTATAATTATAAAAAAGCCAAGAAAAAAGATGGTACTTATTTGCTGTCAAGATCTTCATATGGTTATGACTATCATATAGTGCTTATGGATAAGCTTAAAGCAATTGATAGAGAGCTCTTTATTGATGCAGAATCAGAAAGTCACGTCTTTGTAGATACTGGTCCACTAGTAGAAAGACTACTTGCGCAAAAGTCAGGCCTAGGATTTTTAGGTAAAAATACTTGTATTATCAATCCGAACTTAGGTTCTTTTATCTTTATTGGGTATATAATAAGTAGTGAGCCTAGTGATTATTATGATGAAAGTTTAAAAATTGATTGTGGCTCATGTGATATATGTGAAAGAGCCTGCCCAAACGGAGCCTTGTGTGACTATAAGATGCAGATGTCTAAGTGCTTATCATACATCACTCAGAAGAAGGGCGAGCTAAACGATTTTGAAAAGAAGAATATAAAGACTTACATATATGGCTGCGACATTTGTCAAGAAGTATGTCCATACAATAAAGATGCAAAAAAAGTATTTCATGAAGAGTTCCACGAGTCGGATGACTATGGCCTTGTTTATAAAGAAGATTTTAAATTAAGTAACAGAGAATTTAAAGAAAAATACAAAGCTATGGCCGCTTTATGGCGTGGCAAGAAAATACTTCAGAGAAATGCAAATATTATAGATATAAATAAGAATGATATATTTAATGAAAGGAAGGGTATTATGTCAAATGTACACGAATTAGGATTTTTAAAAGACAAAATCCAAGAGTTAAAGGATCAAGGAGTTTATAGAAAATTACCTATACTAAGCTCACCTGATGATGCAGAAATTATTTTAAATGGTAAAAAGGTAATTAACCTATCTTCAAACAACTACTTAGGTTTTGCTAATAACCCTAGAATCAAAATAGCTTCTATCGAAATGGTAGAAAAATACGGAGCAGGTTCAGGAGCTGTTAGAACTATAGTTGGTAACATGGATATCCATGAAGAACTTGAAAAAGTTTTAGCACAGTTCAAAAGAGAAGAGAGAGCCTTCATCTATCAATCAGGATTTAACTGCAACGCTGGTACTATCCAAGCAGTAACTGAAAAAGGCGACTTAATCATCTCTGATGAGTTAAACCACGCTTCAATCATCGACGGATCAAGACTTTCTAAAGCAGATAGAGCTATATTTAAGCACTCTGATATGGATAGTTTGGAAGACGTTTTAAAAGAAAAGAGAAAAAATTATAGAAACGTACTTATCATAACTGACGGTGTATTCTCAATGGACGGAGATATAGCAAAACTTCCTGACATTGTTGATTTAGCTGAAAAGTATGAATGTATGACATATGTTGACGACGCTCATGGATCTGGTGTACTTGGTGAAAATGGTAGAGGTACAGTTGACCACTTCAATTTACACGGAAGAGTTGACTTCTCAATTGGTACTTTATCAAAAGCTATAGGCTGTATAGGTGGCTATGTAGCAGGTTCTGAAACAATGTATGAATGGTTAATCCATAGAGCAAGACCAGTATTATTCTCAACAAGCTTAACACCAGCATCAGTTGGAGCTATAACAGAAGCTATCAAGATGCTTATGGAAAGCAGCGAATATACTGATAAACTTTGGGATAACGCTAAATACTTCAAGGAAAAATTAGGCAAACTTGGCTTCAACACTGGCCACAGCGAAACACCTATCACTCCAGTAATTATTGGCGAAGAAGCTAAAGCTATGGAATTCTCAAGAAAATTACTTGAAAACGGAGTATTCGTTTCAGCTATAGTATTCCCAACAGTACCAAGAGGAACAGGTAGAGTAAGATGCATGGTTACAGCAGGACATACTAAAGAACAACTTGACGAAGCATGCAGAATATTTGAAAAAGTTGGAAAGGAAATGAACATTTTACAATAATGTTCGTTACAAATATGCTTATCAGCATAACTATATATGATGCTTTGAGTTTAAAAGACAAACGCATGGTTGTTAAATCAATCGTTGAAAGGATTAAGTCAAGGTTTAATGTATCTGTTTGTGAAGCTTCGGAAAATGATAAGTGGCAGATAAGTGATTTAGGCTTTTCATTCGTTTCAAATGAAAGTAAATATAACGAGAAAATTGCTGAAAAGATTATTAACTTTATCGACAATGACGATAGAGTAGAAATTACAAATATAGATAAAGAGATGTATAGTTATGAGAAAAGTATTAAATAAAAAAGAAGTAAATACAGTTTTAGACATACTGCGTCAGGATTATCCTGACGCAGGTCCTGAGCTGCACTTTAGAAATGAATTTGAGCTTTTAATAGCAACGATATTATCAGCTCAAACTACAGACAAGCAAGTCAATAAGGTTACTGATGTGATGTTTAAAATCATGCCAGAGCCTGTAGATTACATAGAAAGACCGCTTTCTGAAATAGAGGACATGGTCAAATCCATAGGCTTTTTCAGAAATAAGGCAAAAAACATACAAAAGACTTGCGATATATTAGTACATAAATACGATAGCCAAGTGCCAAGCACATTTGAAGAGCTAATTGAATTACCAGGAGTCGGTAGAAAGACTGCCAATGTTGTCTTATCTAATGCTTTTGGTGAACAGAGGATAGCTGTTGATACCCATGTTTTTAGAGTGTCAAACAGAATCGGCTTAGTAGATGAAGACAATGTCTTGGATACCGAAAAGGCGCTTATGAAAAAGCTGCCTAAGGACACTTGGTCACTAGCACATCACCTATTAATCTTTCATGGAAGAAGAGTGTGCAAGGCGCAAAGACCACTATGTGAACTTTGTAATTTAAGTGATATTTGTTTATACAGAAAGGGAATTGATAAATGAAAAAAGGATTATTAATATTTATAGTACTAATATTAATTTTAGGCGGAGGGTACTTTGGCTACACAAAGTATACTGAAGGAAAAAGAACTGAAGCTATGGAAGAAGCTCTTAAAGGAGACGATATTTATACGGGTATTACTATAGATGGTATAGATGTTGGCGGCTTATCTAAAGAAGAAGCTAAGGATAAGATACTTACCGCAAAAGCTGATGAGCTAGAAGGTAAAAATATCAATATTAATGTAGAAGATAAGAATTATACATTTGAGCTAAAAAATTTAGATTATAAGATGGACATAGATAAGGCTATAAACGAAGCTTACGAATATGCTAGGGAGGGCGAACTAGAAGAAAGATACAATAAATTAGAGGCTCTTAAAGAAAATCCGTTGAACATAGCCATAGATAAAGAGATTGATTACTCACATGTAGATGATTTTGTAGCTAAAATTGCAAGTGAAATTGATACAGAAGCGGTAAACGCAGAATTTAGCGTAAACAATGGTAAAATCACATCTACAGAAAGTAAAGATGGTAAAAAATTAGATAGAGAAAAACTTAAAAACGATATCTTAGATGCTATTAATAATAGCACGGAAACAGTTACTGCAAGTGTAGAAACTATTGAACCAGAAAAGAAACATTCTGATCTTGAAAGAATAAACGGACTTATAGGCTCATTCACAACAGATATAAGCACTAGCACAAACGAAAGAAAGACAAATATCAGAGTATCATCAAAGTCTGTTTCTAAAAAATTATTGCTTCCTGGAGAGTCTTTTAACTTTAATAATGCAATAGGAGACATAACAGCAGCTAATGGATATAAAAACGCACATGTTTTAAAGGGCGGAGAGTATGAAAATGGTCTAGGAGGAGGCATGTGCCAAACTTCAACTACGCTTTATAATGCACTTGTTAGAGCAGGAGTTAAAATACTTGAAAGACACCCTCACTCAAGAGCTGCAAACTATGTGCCAAAAGGACAAGACTGTGCGGTTTGGAAAGGATCTAAAAACCTAAGATTTCAAAATTCATATGATTTTCCTATATATATAGACTCAAGCGTTACAAATAACAAAGTAACATTTTATGTTTATGGCGATAAAACAAAGAAAGATTACGATATAAGTTTTAAATCAGAGATAGTTGAAGTAATTAAGTCAGAAACTATCGAGAAAGAAGATCCAAGCCTAAAACCTGGCGAAAGAATTGTTGATGTAAAAGGATATGATGGTTACAGAGTAGTAACAAACAAGATTGTTACAAAAGATGGAAAAGTTATTTCAAATAAACAATTTACAAAAAATTATTATCCAAAGAGAGACACTATAGTTAGAGTTTCTACTAAAACTGATGAAGAAGCTCCTAGTGGAGATGCTTCAAATAGTGATGATGCGGTGATGCTACCATGATAGATATAAAAGTACTTGCTTTTGATATGGATGGAACTTTACTAAATAGCGAGAAAATGGTAAGCAGAGGAACTTCGCTAGAGCTTGAAAGATTAAGTGAAAGCGGCGTTGAGATAGTTCTATCAAGCGGTAGACTTCATAAGTCAATCGAAGCATATGCAAAGATATTGCCATTTAAAACATCTATAGTAGCGACAAATGGCAGCGTTGTTACTGACAGCGAAGGCAGAAGAGTCTATGAGAAACCCATCGACACAGATGCATTTATAAAAGTAGTGAATCTGCTTTATGACTACAAGATGAATTTCCATTTTTATGGAGTAAATGAGTTCTATAGACTTAAAGGAACTACATCCTTAAACACTTATTCAAGAGTTCCTAAAAATATTAAAGATACTATTGAAATAATTGAATACAATAATATAGGAGAGCTTAGAGATTCATGTGAAAGTAATTCTTATTTTAAGGTTTTATTAGTAGAAGAGGATGAAAGTTATCTTGAAGAAATAAGAACAGAGTTAAAGAAGATAGATGGCGTTAAAATATCAAGCTCTTGGTCTAATAATATTGAGATTGTTCCAGATGGGGTAAATAAAGCTAAATCACTTAAGTATTTATGTAAGAATTTAGGATTAAGTTTAGATAATTTGATGTCATTTGGAGACAATAATAACGATATAGAGATGATTGAAGAATCGAAAGTCGGCGTTGCTATGAGCAATGCAACAAACGAATTAAAGCAAAAAGCTGATTTCATAACTGATTACGATAATGATCACGACGGAATTATGAAATTTTTGAAACAATATTTTTAGGAGGAGCTCATGGCAATAAACATAGTATTACATGAACCAGAGATACCTCACAATACTGGGGCCATAGCGAGAACTTGTGTGCTCACTAATTCTAGACTTCACTTAATCAAACCTTTCGGTTTTGATTTAAGTGATAAATACCTTAAAAGAGCGGGCTTAGATTATTGGAAGTATTTGGACCTTACAATCTACGAAAACCTGGATGATTTTTTTGAAAAGAATAAAGATGCAAACTTTTATCTAGCAACAACAAAGACTAAAAACATTTATACTGATGTTAAATTTAAAGATGGCGATTTTATATTTTTCGGAAAAGAAACAGCGGGCTTGCCAGAGGACTTAATTAATAAATACAGTGACAGAGCAATAAGGATACCAATGATTAAAGATTTAAAAAGATCATTAAATCTAGCAAACTCTTGTACAGTAATTTTATACGAAGCTCTTAGGCAATTAGATTTTATGGAACTTATATAGGTGATTTTATGGATTATGCATTAGGACTTATGGGTGGCCTGGGTTTATTCCTATACGGAATGAGCCTTATGGGGGACGGACTTCAAAAGGCGGCAGGAAGCAAATTAAAAAAAATAATTGGGGCGTTAACTAAAAACACCTTTATGGGTATATTAGTTGGTACAGTAGTAACTATGATTATACAAAGCTCATCAGCAACTACGGTTATGGTTGTCGGCTTTGTAAACGCTGGTTTAATGAACCTATATCAAGCAGTTGGAATAATATTCGGAGCAAACATAGGAACAACAATTACTGGTCAAATGCTTGCTTTAAATATATCTAGATATGCACCTATAGCAATATTTGTAGGTGTGCTTCTTTTCATGCTAGGTAAAAAGAAAAGGATTAAGAGCTATGCAGAAATTATTTTAGGTATAGGTATACTTTTCTTTGGTATGGCGGCAATGGGAGAAGCAATGAGGCCATTAGGAGAAAGTACTGTATATGCAAATTTGATGGCGAAACTTACCAATCCTTGGCTAGGAATGTTAGTAGGTATTGTTATGACAACTATACTGCAATCATCATCAGCTGCTCAAGCGATTATACTAGCTTTAGCATCACAAAATATTATTAATATGCACATAGCTTTTCCAATATTATTTGGTCAAAACATAGGAACAACAACTACAGCACTTATTTCGAGTATTGGAGCTAGCAGAACAGCTAAACAAGCAGCTTTTATACATTTTATTTTTAACGTTTTTGGCTCATTACTATTTATGCTTTTATTAAAGAATCCTATTGAAACTTATGTTGTTAATAACTTTGGTCAAACAACAACACAAATCGCCATGGCACATACTTTCTTCAACGTTATCAACGTTTTATGGATGATGCCATTTGCGAAAGTACTTGTTAAATTAGCTCAAAAGCTGATACCAGAAGGTGATGATAAAGCTGATAAGCATGCAATACATCTAGACTATCGTATACTTACTACACCAGCTTTAGCAATAGAAACAGTTATGGATGAATTAACAAGAATGAATGATTTAGTTCTTCAAAATATTGATGATTCAAGAGATTTATTGATTAATAAAAAGAGCGAACTAATGGATGTTATTTACGATAGAGAAGAGCTTATTAATAGTTTGCAAAAAGAAATTATAGATTATTTAGTAAAGGTATCAACGTCAGGACTTTCTAAAGAACAGCACGAAACGGTCGACGATTTATTCTTTATTGTAAATGATATAGAGAGAGCTGGAGACCATGTTAAGAACATTACTCAGTTAAGCGAAGAAAAAACTAACATGGACATACATTTTACACAAGAAGGTAAGAACGAATTAAATGAAATGTATGATTTAACTTATAAAGTATTTACTATTACTATGGATGCTTATAGATCTATGTCAGAGGAAAAAGCATATGACATAGTTAATACTGAAAAAGAAATAGATATTTGCGAAGAAGCATTTAGAGAAAAACATTTTAGAAGACTGATGACAAACGAATGTGAAGAAGAGCAAGGCATCATCTTCCTAGATACAATATCAAATCTAGAAAGAATAGGCGACCATGCAGATAATATTGCAGGATATATATTAAAACATTTTGAATAATTAAGTCATTTTCTTCATAAATTGTTTTAATTCAGATATAAAAAATTAAAATATAGAAATGCTTGTAAAATTATACTAATTGTGGTATAATGTAATTAGTAAAGAACTGGAAGACAGATGCGGGAGAGAACATATGTCACCGAAGGGTAAAGAATTTAAGCTCACTACTTAAATTCAAAAGTCTCAGGTAAAAGAACCGCATTTTGACAGTACTCTGGAAAGCTTATAGCACCGATGGAGCAATCTTGTTTAAGAGAATCTCACAGGTTATAGACAGAGAACAAGAGTGGCTTGTTTTCTGTTTTTTTATTTTATAAGAAAATTTGTTAATAAACAATATGTAGTATAAGGAGGTATATCATTAATGTATGATGTAATTATTATTGGAGGGGGCCCTGCAGGACTAGCAGCTGGCTTATACGCTTCAAGAGCAAGACTTAAAACTCTTATTCTAGAAAAGGAAAAAGCTGGTGGACAAATAGTTATAACTGATGAAGTTGCTAACTATCCTGGTTCTGTTGAAGAAGCTTCAGGTCCAAGCCTAATTAAGAGAATGAAAGATCAAGTAGACAGCTTTGGTGCTGAATTCGTTTTAGACACTGTTGAAAAAGTAGAATTAAACGATAAAGTTAAAAAAGTTGTTTGCAAAGACAAAACTTATGAAGGCAAGACTGTTATAGTTGCTACAGGCGCTACACCAAGAAAGATTGGTTGCCCAGGAGAAGTTGAATTTACAGGTAGAGGCGTAAGCTACTGCGCAACTTGCGATGCTAACTTCTTTGAAGACATGGAAGTTTATGTAGTAGGCGGTGGAGATTCAGCTTTCGAAGAAGCTATGTACTTATCTAAATTTGCTAGAAAGGTTACACTTGTATACAGAAAAGGTAAAGAAGAAGCACGTGCAGCTGAAAGTATTAAAGAAAAAGCATACAAGAATCCAAAACTTGACTACATCTGGAACGCTAACGTTGTAGAAGTAAAAGGTGACGGAATCTTAACAAGCATAGTTCTTGAAGATACTAAGACAAAAGAACAACGCGAAATATTTGCTGACGAAAACGACGGAACATTTGGTCTATTCGTATTCGTAGGATATATTCCAAAGAACGATATTGTTGAAGGCATCCTAGATATGGAAGGCGGCTACATCGTTACTGATGAAAATATGCACACAAATATCCCTGGAGTATTTGCGGCTGGAGACAACAGAAAGAAAGAATTAAGGCAAGTTGTTACAGCTACTGCAGATGGAGCTATAGCAGCTACACAAGCAGAAAAATATATCAACGAAAACTTTGCAGACTAATAGTCTAAGTATATAAAGTAAAGAAATTTTAAGGAGGAATCGTAATGTTAGAAGTAACAAAAGACAATTTTGAACAAGAAGTTAAACAAGCAGAAGGCTATGTACTAGTGGATTTCTGGGGTCCTACATGTGAACCATGCAAGGCTTTAATGCCACACATCCACGCAATGGAAGATGAATTTAAAAACGTTAAATTCACATCATTTGATATTTCAAAAGGTAGAAGATTAGCAATTGGTGAAAAAGTTATGGGCTTACCAGTAATTGCTATTTACAAAGACGGTTCTCAAGTAGACTCAAGAGTTAAAGAAGACGCTACTAAAGAATCAGTTAGAGAAATGTTAGAAAAATATAACTAAAGTTTATTTACTATTTTATAGTTAAATATATTCAAATTTTAAGGGAGGTGAGATTATGCGTCTAGAAATAGGCAACGTGCTTATTAAAGATGTTCAATTCGGCCAAGAGACAAAGGTAGAAAATGGAGTTCTATATGTAAATAAAGAAGACATTATCAATCTTTGCAAGGAAGATGAACACATTAAATCCGTAGACGTAGAAATCGCTAGACCGGGAGAAAGTGTTAGAATCACACCGGTTAAAGATGTTGTTGAACCAAGAGTTAAAGTTGAAGGCCCTGGTGGAGTATTCCCTGGAATTCTTTCAAAAGTTGACGTAGTTGGTTCAGGTAAAACAAACGTTCTTAAAGGTTGTGCAGTAATGACAACAGGTAAAATTGTTGGTTTCCAAGAAGGTATTGTCGACATGACAGGACCAGGTGCTCAATATACACCATTCTCAAAAACTAACAACATTGTAGTTATTGCTGAACCAATTGATGGTTTGAAGCAACACGAACATGAAAAAGCTCTAAGATATTGTGGATTCAAGACTGCAGCTTACTTAGCTGAAGCAGCAAGAAACTTGACTCCAGATGAAACAGAAGTTTATGAAACACTACCTTTAATGGAAGGTGCTGAAAAGTTCAAAGGACTTCCAAGAGTTGCATATGTTCAAATGCTACAATCTCAAGGACTTCTACACGACACATACGTTTATGGTGTCGATGCAAAGCAAATAGTTCCTACAATTTTATACCCAACTGAAGTTTTTGATGGAGCTATAATTAGTGGTAACTGCGTATCATCATGCGATAAGAACCCATCTTATGTACACATGAACAACCCAGTTGTTAAAGAATTGTACAAAGAACACGGTAAAACTATCAACTTTGTTGGTATGATTATCACTAACGAAAACGTTTATCTTGCAGATAAGGAAAGAAGTTCAAACTGGACTGCTAAATTAACTAGATATCTAGATCTTGATGGAGCTGTTGTTTCACAAGAAGGTTTTGGTAACCCAGATACAGACTTAATCATGAACTGTAAGAAAATCGAAGGACAAGGCGTTAAGACTGTAATTATTACAGACGAATACGCTGGTAGAGACGGTGCTTCTCAATCATTAGCAGACGCTGATAAGGCTGCAGATGCAGTTATTACTGGTGGTAACGCTAACGAAGTTATTGAACTACCTAAGATGGACAAAGTTATAGGTCACCCTGAATTTATCGATACAATCGCAGGTGGATTTGACGGTTCATTAAAGGAAGACGGCTCAGTAACAGTTGAAATCCAAGCTATAACAGGAGCTACTTCTGAAGTAGGTTTCGGATATTTAACAGCAAGAGGCAAATAATTAAAAAAAAAAAAATAACAAATTAGGAAAGGAGAGTTTTTGAATGTCAATATTTAATGAAAATTCAAAAGTTGTTATAATTGGCGACAGAGACGGTATTCCTGGTCCTGCTATGGAAGAGTGTGTTAAGACAACTCCAGCAGAAGTTGTATTCTCAGCTACTGAGTGTTTTGTCTGAACAGCTGCAGGCGCTATGGACCTAGAAAACCAAAACAGAGTAAAAGAAGCCGTAGATAAATACGGTGCAGAAAACATCATAGTTTTACTTGGTGGAGGAGAAGCTGAAACAGCAGGCTTAGCAGCTGAAACTGTTACAGCAGGTGACCCTACATGGGCTGGTCCTTTAGCCGGAGTCTCGTTGGGACTTAAGGTATACCATGCATTAGAACCTGAATTTAAGGAAAGTGTTGATGCAGGCGTTTATGACGAACAAATAGGCATGATGGAAATGGTATTAGACGTAGATGCTATTACTAGTGAAATCAAAAATATCAGAGATGAGTACACTCAATATAAATAGTGCCCAAAAATTTTAGTAAAAGGGGGGAGATATGATGAGTAAATTAAGAGTAGTTCATTATATTAACCAATTCTTTGCTGGTGTAGGTGGAGAAGATAAAGCTGATATAAAACCTTACGTTGAAGAAAAGGTTATGGGTCCTGGAATGGCTTTAAATGGCCAATTCAAAGGAGAAGCTGAAATTGTTGCAACTATAGTATGTGGTGACTCATATTTCGGAGAAAACATTGAAGAAGCAAAATCAGCTATACTAGAAATGGTTAAAAAATATGAACCTGATCTATTCATCGCAGGACCTGCATTTAACGCAGGAAGATACGGTGTAGCTTGTGCTACAATTACTGACGCAGTACAAAATGAACTTGGCATCCCTGCAGTAACTGGTATGTATGTTGAAAACCCAGGCGCAGATATGTTCAAGAAATCAGTATATATAGTTAGCACAAAGAACAGTGCGGCTGGTATGGTTGACGCTGTTAAGAAGATGGCTCCACTAGCTCTTAAAGTAGCTAAGAATGAAGAAATCGGTACTCCAGCAGAAGAAGGATACATCGAAAGAGGAGTAAGATACAATTTATTCGCAGAAGAAAGAGGAGCAAGAAGAGCTGTAGACATGATGCTTAAGAAGTTAAAAGGCGAAGAATATGTTACAGAATATCCAATGCCTAACTTTGACAGGGTTGATCCAAATCCAGCTATAAAAGATATGGCTCATGCAACTATTGCTTTAGTAACATCAGGCGGTATTTGTGCAAAAGGAAACCCTGATCACATTGAAGCATCATCAGCTTCTAAATACGGAAGATATGACATTACTGGTGTAGATAAGTTCACAAGTGAAAATGCTCAAACAGCACACGGTGGATACGACCCAGTATATGCAAACGAAGATCCTAACAGAGTTTTACCTCTTGACATCATGAGAGAATTTGAAAAAGAAGGTAAAATTGGTAAGCTATATAATGCTTATTTCACAACAGTTGGTAACGGTACTGCCGTTGCAAACGCTAAGAAATTTGCATCAGAATTCTCAAAAGAATTAGTTGAAAACCATGTTGATGGAGTTATATTAACTAGTACCTGAGGTACTTGTACACGTTGCGGTGCAACAATGGTAAAAGAAATTGAACGCGCAGGAATCCCTGTAGTTCACATGTGTACAGTAGTTCCAATTTCATTAACAGTAGGTGCTAACAGAATAGTTCCTACAATAGCTATTCCACATCCTCTTGGAGATCCAAAACTTGATCATGATGAAGAAGTTTCTCTAAGAAGAAAATTAGTTGAAAAAGCATTACATGCTTTAGAAACTGAAGTTGATGGACAAACTGTTTTCGATAAATAATTATTTTAGATAATTATAATTCGCCCTTTCAATTAAGGGCGAAGTACATAATTAGTTTATGTCATAGTATTGCTATGTTATAGATAATTCATAATAAAAAAATATTACGGAGGTGTATGGATGAATTATTCAGTATTAAAGGGTGCAGCTTATGTATTGTTACAAGCACCTGATATGGTAATCCACAATGGAACTACACAAACAACAGAAAGAACTCTACATCCAGATTCAGAGTATCTAAAGGAAGTTCCAAAACATTTAAGAAGTTTCGAAGACTGTGTTAACTATTTACCTAACCAAATTTATATAGGTAATGAAGTTCCTGAAAAATTAAGAGAAGTACCTGAGCCATGGCATGAAAACTTATTAAATGGCGCAGACAGACACGGAAAAAAAGGTGAAATACTTCCACAATCAGAACTTATTGGTATGATGAAGGTAGCTGACGTATTTGAGTTAGTTTTTTTAACTCCAGAATTCACTAGCCAAGTTAAAAAAGAATTTGAAGAACATCCTCTAATTAAAGAAGATTTAATAAAAAGATTAGGCGAAGGAACTGAGCTATCAGAAATCGAAAGTTTAATAAATGATCATGGTGCAGAAGCAATCATGAACGAAGACAAAATCGTAGGTTGTGTAAAGAGAGCACATGATGTTGATCAAAACTTATCAGCTCACGTAATGTTTGAAAACCTTGTTGTTAAAGCATCAGGTATATTTGCTGCTCTAAACTGTATAGAAAAGAACAATATTGATCCTGAATCAATTGAATACGTTATTGAATGTTCAGAAGAAGCATGTGGAGATATGAATCAAAGAGGTGGCGGTAACTTTGCTAAATCTATAGCAGAATTAACTGGTTTAGTTAACGCATCAGGTTCAGACGTAAGAGGCTTCTGTGCTGCTCCAACTCACTCTTTAATTTCTGCAGCTTCTTTAGTACAAGCTGGAACATTTAAGAATGTTATGGTTGTAGCTGGTGGTTCTAGTGCTAAACTTGGTATGAACGGAAGAGACCATGTTAAGAAAGAAATGCCAATAATCGAAGACTGTGTTGCAGGATTTGCATTTGTTGTTTCTCAAAACGATGGAGAACATCCAATAATCAGAACTGATATAGTTGGTAGACACACAGTTGGCACTGGTTCATCACCACAAGCAGTTATCACTTCTTTAGTTACAAATCCACTAACAAAAGCTGGATTAAAAATCATAGATGTAGATAAATATTCAGTAGAAATGCAAAATCCAGATATAACAAGACCAGCTGGAGCAGGTGACGTTCCTGAAGCTAACTTTAAGATGATAGGAGCTTTAGCTGTAAAGAATGGCGAAATCGAAAGAACCGCACTTCCTGATTTTATCGTTGAACATGGTATGAAAGGTTGGGCTCCAACTCAAGGTCATATACCTTCAGGAGCACCTTATCTTGGATTTGTTATAGATGATATCAAGAGCGGAGCAGTAAAAAGAGCTATGATTATTGGTAAGGGAAGCTTATTCTTAGGTAGAATGACAAACCTATTCGACGGTGTTTCTATAGTAATCGAAAAGAACCCAGGAAAGGTTAGCGAAGAAAGCGCAGCATCTGAAGAAACTATCAAGAAATATGTAGCAGATGCAATGAGAGATTTCGCTAAATCATTCACAGAAGAAAATTAGAGGTGACGATATGTCAGACAACATTAAGAAAATGATTGGACAAGTTTTTAATGACATCGCTGATGGTTTAGAAACTGGTTCATTCGGTAAAAAAGTACGTGTTGGCTTAACAAGTTTTGGTAGCGAACACGGTACTGAAAACTTAGTTAAAGCTGCAGAACTTGCTCAATCTAGAGATTCTTCAATAGAAGTTGTTCTTATCGGACCTAAGGCAGAAACAAAGTTAACTCAATATGAAGTTTCTGATGAAGATCAAGGTTATAAGAAGATGGAAGAACTACTAGATGCTGGAGAGATAGATGCATGCGTTACTATGCATTATAACTTCCCAATCGGAGTATCTACTGTAGGTAGAGCTATTACTCCTGGATATGGTAAAGAAATGCTTATAGCAACAACTACAGGAACATCTTCTGCACACAGAGTAGAAGCAATGGTTCTTAATGGTATCTATGGTTTAATCGTAGCTAAGGCATTAGGTAATCAAGATCCAAGTCTTGGTATACTAAATGTTGATGGAGCAAGACAAGTTGAAAGAGCTTTTAAACAATTAAACGAAAATGGATTTAATATAAAATTTGCTGAGTCACACAGAGCAGACGGTGGAGATGTAATGAGAGGAAACGACTTATTACAAGCTTCATGCGATGTTGTAGTTAATGACTCACTTACAGGTAACATTCTTATGAAGATGTTCTCTTCATTCACAACTGGTGGATCATACGAAGCAGCTGGCTTTGGTTATGGACCTGGTATTGGTGAAGACTTCGATAGAACTATACTTATAGTATCTAGAGCATCTGGTGTTCCTGTTGTAGCAAATGCACTAACATATGCTGCAAGCCTAGTTAAAGGTAACTTACACAAGGTAGCAAAGGCTACTTTTGAAGCAGCTAATGCAGCTGGTTTAAAAGATGTTTTAGCATCATTAAATAAAGCTAACGAAAAGAAAGATGACGGTCCAAAGGAAGCAGTAGCAGCTCCAGCAAAGGAAGTTGTTGAAGAAGCTATCGCTGGTATCGATATTCTAGAACTTGAAGATTCAGTTCAAGCACTTTGGAAAGAAGGCATCTATGCTGAAAGCGGTATGGGTTGTACAGGACCAGTTATCATGGTTAGCACAAAGAACCTAGATAAAGCTAAAGAAGTTTTAGCAAAAGCTGGATATATAACAAGCGATGCAAATTGCTAATTAAAAATGAGGCGCAAGCCTCATTTTTTTATGCAAAAATTCGTTTAAACACAGCTATATAGAAATATAGAAATTAAGAAATTAAAAAGATTAATCAATACAATCTAAATATTACTATTAAAAAATTAAGATAAAGCATATGAAAATTACTTATTTAATGATATAATATATGTGGTGATACTATGGAAAGAAATAAACAATACTTTAAAGAATATATTATGGATTTGCGTTCCATTATTGAGATATCTAGTTTTTCTTTAATGATACTCAATCTAATCTTGTTACCAATATCAAAGGTGCATAGACTGGATATAGCACTAAGCATATCATTAATTTTTTATTACCTAATTATAAGACCCAGAATTAAGGATACACAAACATTCTATGTCTTTAGGATTATTGCAAGTAATGCAACAAGAAGGGCTTTTTTACACTTTTTAATAGTGCGTGTGATAATAAAGAGAGACCTTGAGATGTATACAAATCACTACTTCATCAAGTACACTATCATCATGATGATTATATTTATCATGTATTTAATTATACTGTCTTATATTAGTAGTAAGAAATTTGCAAAAAAAGAAAAGTTTTTTAAAAACTTCAAGTACAATGATAAATTATTTATTGAGAACTATACATTAGAGAACTTTGAAAACTTTAAATACTATACAAATTTAAGCGCACTTTACTCAGACGACAATACCGATAGCGAATTGCTTGATGCTAGATATGAATATCTTAAGGCTTCACTTGCACACGAGGAAGAAGATAAAGAATTAGAAAAAATAAGACAAGAGATTTTAAAAAAATTAGATGAAGCATATAAATTTGTAAAATTTGAAAAAAAGTAAAAAAAGTTCTTGACTTTTAAATTTATTAGTAGTATGATTATAAGGATAAAAAAATATAGGGAGGATATTATGCTTAAAGGAAGAAATTATATTGATCCGGAAGATCTAAGCCTAGAGGAGCTTGATGAGCTATTTGCACTAGGTAAAGAAATTGTTGAAAACGAAAAGGATTTTATACACGTATGTGATGGTAAAATCCTAGCTACTCTATTCTATGAGCCCAGCACCAGAACCAGATTTTCATTTGAAGCCGCTATGTTAAGATTAGGCGGAAATGTTATTGGTTTCTCGGAGCCGGGCTCTAGTTCTGTAGCAAAGGGAGAAACACTTGCTGATACACTAAGAACAGTTAGCTGCTACTCAGACATCATTGCTATGAGACATCCAAAAGAAGGCGCTCCACAATATGGCCACAACGCTTGCACAGTACCACTAATTAACGCAGGAGACGGCGGACATCAACATCCTACACAAACACTTACAGACCTATTTACAATACTAAACGCTAAAGGCAAATTTGACGGCATGACTATAGGTCTATGCGGCGACTTAAAGTTCGGTAGAACAGTTCACTCACTAATCAAAGCAATGTCAAGATATAGCAATAACAAATTTGTTCTTATTTCACCTGATGAACTAAGAGTTCCAAAATACTTAAAAGAACAAGTTCTAGACAAAAAGTCGATTCCATATACAGAAGTAGAAAGACTTGAAGATGTAATTGACGATCTTGATGTATTATACATGACACGCGTACAAAAAGAAAGATTCTTTAACGAAGCTGACTATGTAAGATTAAAAGACAGCTATGTACTTGACCTTGAAAAGCTAAAGAATGCTAAGAAAGACCTAGCAATACTTCATCCACTACCAAGGGTTAACGAAATAGCTGTAGATGTAGACGACGATCCAAGAGCTTGGTACTTTAGACAAGTTAAGAACGGTATGTATATAAGAATGGCACTGATAGCAAAATTATTGGGGGTTAAATAATGTTAAGTATAAATAGTATTTCAAAAGGTATAGTTATAGACCATATACAAGCTGGACATGGTATACAAATATTTGAATATCTAAATCTTAGAGAAGCTGACTACACTGTAGCATTAATCATGAACGCACACAGTGAAAAGATGGGCAGCAAAGACATGATTAAGATTGAAAATGAAATAGACTTAGATTTATCTGCGCTAGGTTTTATCGATCCTAATATCACAGTAAACGTTATAAAAGATGAAAAGATTGAAAGAAAGATAAATCTTACTCTTCCAGAAGTTGTAGAAGGCGTTATAAAATGCAAGAATCCTCGCTGTATAACATCTGTTGAAAGAAATATTCCTCATAAGTTTATCTTAGTGGATAAAGAAAAAGGCAAGTACAAATGTGCTTATTGTGATCATGTTTACGGGGAATAATATGATTATAGATAGATTATTTGAAGAAGTTCAAAAATTTGGTCCAATCTGTGTCGGTTTAGACACAGATTTGTCCTATATTCCAGAGCATTTAAATAGTATTGAAAGCATCGCAGATAGAGTTTTTAAATTCAACAAGGACATAATCGATGCAAGCTATGATTTGGTAGCTGTATATAAGCTTCAAATTGCTTACTACGAAGCTTTAGGCGTAGAAGGACTACTAGCATACAAAAAGACTTTAGAATACCTTAGAGGTAAAAATAAGCTAAGCATAGGCGATATTAAAAGGTCTGATATAGCTAAAACAGCTGAAATGTATGCAAAAGCACATTTTGAGGGAGATTTTGAAGCTGACTTCATAACACTTTCACCATTTATGGGCTATGACAGCATAAAACCTTATTTGCCTTATTTGGAAAGCGGAGAAAAAGGAATATTTGTGCTATTAAGAACTTCAAATCCTGGTGCTTTAGACATAGAATACCTTGAAAGTAATGGCGAAACATTGTATAATATAATTGGAGACAATCTAAGTAAGATTGCAGATAAATACATTGGTGACTATGGCTACTCATCACTTGGCTTCGTTGTTGGTGACAACATCATGGACAGTGGCGAACAAGACGAGATAAGAAAGAGATTTCCTAGAGAATTCTTCTTAGTTCCTGGCTATGGTGCTCAAGGCGGAAAAGCTTCAACTGTAAGAAAATTGCTTACAGAGCTTAATGGCGGCATCGTTAACTCATCAAGAGGTATAATAACAAGCCATATGAAGCACATGGACGACACTGATTATAAGTCTGAAAATTATTTACAATACATTAGAGAAGCTGTTATTAGAATGAAGGAGGATATCTGTGGCTAGAAATGCATACAAAGAGGGTACGATATTAGAAAACAATCACATTATTGATAATATCTACGTTTTAAAAGTAAGTGGACCATTCGAAGGTGCACCTGGCCAATTTTATATGATTAAATCGTGGCAAGGAACAGACCCTCTTCTAGCTAGGCCTATAAGCATCTATGATATAGATGAGGAGGGCAATATCTATCTTTTACTGGCAAATGTTGGTAGAGGAACAGATATAATGATGAAGCTTAAAAAAGGCGATAAATTATATCTACTTGGACCACTAGGAAATAAGTTTCCACTACCTAGTAAAGACGAAAAAGTGGCTTTAGTTGGCGGCTCAGTTGGTATAGCGCCTCTTAAGTACCTTGCTAGATCCATACAAGATATCACTAAGAATATAGATTATTATGCAGGTTTTAGAGATAATCCATACTTAATCGAAGATTTTGAAGAATATGTTGACAATACTTATATTTCAACAGAAAGTGGCAAAGTCGGCTATAAAGGATATATCATAGATATTTTAGAATCGGAGAAATACGATAAGATATACACTTGCGGACCATTCCCAATGATGAAAGCCCTTTTATTAAAGGCACATAATAGAAATAAAGTTCTAGTAAGCATGGAATCAAGGATGGCTTGCGGCGTAGGCACATGCAGGGGCTGCAGCATAAAGACTAAGGTTGGCATGAGACGTGTATGTAAGGACGGACCAATATTTGGAGGAGGTGTGTTTTTAATTGACTGATTTAAGAGTAAAGATAGCTGATATTGAATTTAAAAACCCACTTATTGCGGCGAGCGGCACCTATGGCTTTGGTAAAGAATATGATGAGTATTATGACATCTCAAAGATAGGTGGCGTCTCAACTAAGGGCCTTACACTTAAGCCAAAAGCCGGTAATGAAGGCATAAGATTATTCGAAACACCTAGTGGTTTAATGAATTCTATAGGCCTTGAAAACCCTGGCATTCAGGCTTTTATCGATAATGAACTAGACTTTTTACTATCAAAGGACCTTATAACACTTGTAAATATTGGTGGCAATAACATAGAAGATTATTTAGAAGCAGTTAGATTAATATCAAAAACAGAAGCTCAAATGATAGAGCTTAATATTTCATGCCCAAACGTTAAAAGCGGCGGCATGGCCTTTGGTATCAAGACTTGCGTTGCTAAAGATGTTGTTAAAAAAGTAAGAGATGTAACAGACAAACCGCTTATAGTTAAGCTATCACCAAATGCTAATGACATAGTGGAAATGGCAAAGGTATGTGAAGAAGTCGGAGCAGATGCGCTAAGTCTTGTTAACACATTTAACGCCATGGCTATAGACATAGACAGACGCAAAACTGTTTTTAATAACAAAACTGCAGGTCTATCAGGTCCAGCCATCAAACCTATAGCCTTGAGAATGACTTATGAAGTGTCAAAGGCAGTTAATATACCTGTTATAGGCATGGGCGGCATACAAAACTATAGAGACGTAATCGAATTTATCATGGCTGGTGCAAGTGCTGTACAAGTTGGCACTATGAACTTTACAGAGCCTATGATAATGGCTAATATTGCTGAAGACTTAGAAAAATACATGAAAGATAATAAGATAGAAAGTTTTGAAGAGATTAGAGGAATAATTTAATGAGTATAGGTGTAGATATACTTGAAATATCTAGAATTAGAAAATTAATGGAAAATGAAAAGTTTTTGAATCGCTTCTTTAGTGATGCGGAGATAAGCTATATAGAATCATCAGCTAAGGCTGATGAAACTTGTGCTGGAATTTTTGCTGCTAAAGAAGCTATTATTAAGGCTTTAAATGGCAATTTAGCTGGATTACAATATAAAGACATCTCTATAGAGAGAAAAAATGATGTACCATTTGCTTATGTGAATGGTATAAATTTTTTTGTCTCAATCTCGCATGATGGCGACTACGCAATAAGCGTTGCTACTACTGAAGAATACTCTAGCAAAATAAGTATTGCTGATGAATTTAAAGTGTTTAAGAAAAGAGATGACTTTACTCATAAGGGCGACTATGGTAAGCTTGCCATATTTGCTGGATCTCTCTCAATGACTGGGGCGCCTTACTTTGCGTCACTTGCTGCAATGAGGACGGGATGCGGCTTATCTTATTTGTACATTGACAAGGATATACAGGATATACTCAGCGTGAAGCTGTCTGAAACTATAATCAGATGCAATGATAAATATGATTTAAAAGATATGGATGCAGTGCTTTTTGGACCAGCGTGGTCATTCTTTGAGAACAGGGATAAAATTTACAAAGACATAGTCGCTTCAAATAAAAAACTTGTGATAGATGCAGATGGCCTTCATTATTTGAAAAAATATGGAGATAAACTAGGATATAGAGCCATAATTACACCGCATTTTGCTGAACTAGCTAGGCTTTTAGATGTGGAGATAGAAAAAATTATAGAAAAGCCTAAAAAATATGCTAGGCTTGCTAGCGATAAGTTTGAAGTAGTAGTAGTTTTAAAGGGCCACAACACTATAGTTATGGATAAAGACAATGAATACATAAATCATACAGGAAACCCTGGTATGGCGACAGCAGGCTCTGGTGATGTACTCGCTGGAATTATAGCCTCACTACTTGTTCAAGGATTTAAGGCTTTCGATGCATCGAAGTACGGGGTATATTTGCATGGTCTAGCAGGGGATCTTGCAAAAGAAAAATACACAGAATGTTCATTAATAGCAAGCGATATCATTGAGTTTATACCGAAAGCTATTAAGATGATGGAGGTAAAATAAATGAAGGGCAATAGAGCCGCTTGGCTTGAAATCAATTTAAACAATCTTGAATACAATATTAATTCTATTAAAAAGGCTATAAGTCCTCAAACGAAGATCATGCCAGTTATTAAGGCTGATGCATATGGCCATGGAGCTGTAGCGCTTGCGAAGTTTACGGAAGGCTTAGGCATTGATAGATTTGTAGTATCTGTTGCGAGCGAGGCAATGGAGCTTAGAAAAGCAGGTATTGAAGAGGATATACTTATGCTTAATTACTTAGAGGATAATTATTTAGAAGAAGTAGTAGAAAACAATTTAACAAGCGCCATTTTTACTTATGAAAAAGCTAAAAAACTTAGTGATGAGGCCAAAAAACAAAATAAATTAGCAAAGATACATATCGCTTTAGATACAGGGATGTCAAGAATTGGTTTTCAAGCTGATGAAGTTCATAGAGCAAAGTCTGTGGAAGAAATTTTAAAGATATCAAAGCTTGACAATATTGACATAGAAGGCATATTTACTCACTTTGCTAATGCTGATATCAAAGATAAAACATTAACTCATAAGCAATATGACAATTATCAAAAAACAGTGGCCATGCTCGAAGAAGCTGGACTTAAGATAAGGATAAAACACGTTTCTAACTCAGCATCAATCATGGATCTAAAGGATTTAAACCTTGATTATGTTAGAGCAGGCATCATACTGTATGGCTACTATCCATCAGATGAGGTTATAAAAGAAAATTTACCTCTAAAGAAATTGATGCAATTAAAAGCTTGTATATCAAATGTCAAAGAGATAGAAGCAGGCGAGGGCGTTAGCTATACTTTTTCTTTTATAGCTGATAAAAAGACTAAGGTTGCCACAATACCTATAGGTTATGCAGATGGAGTGAGAAGACTTTTGCAAAACAAACTAAAAGTTCTTTATAAGGATAAGCTATTGAATAACATCGGAAACATTTGTATGGATCAATTTATGATTGATGCTACAGGGACTGATGCTAAGATTGCTGATGTAGTAACCATAATAGGTGATGGCACTAATAAGGCTATGACTTACGATGACCTTGCTAAGATTGAGGGCACTATTAACTACGAAGTTCTAACTGATATGAAGGATAGAATTTCTAGAAAGTATTTTTACGACGGAGAAGAAATAAGCTCTCACAACTATAAAGATATATAGCTTAAACCCGTAAAGTTATTGACTTATAAGCGATTTTAACTTATAATATAATTGTCTTACTTATCAGAAAGGATGTGAGAATATGATTAAAAGAGGTGATATTATATATGCAGATTTATCACCTGTCATAGGCTCTGAACAAGGCGGTGTGAGGCCAGTTATTGTCGTGCAGAACGATGTTGGCAACAAGTATTCACCGACCATCATTGTTGCGGCAATTACAAGTCAACTGAATAAATCTAAACTACCGACCCATATAGAGATAGATGGACCGGAATTTGGCTTGCCTAAGGATAGTGTAATTTTGCTTGAACAGATCAGAACTATTGATAAGAAAAGATTAAGAGAAAAGATAGGCAGCGTAACTGAAAAGCTTATGGCCAAGGTTGACGAGGGACTAAAGATAAGTTTAGCATTGACTAAATAATTTTTACATATACAAAATTTAGGAGGAAATAATGAGTATTAAAAGCATTTCCGTATTAGGATTAGGATATATTGGCTTACCAACAGCCACAATACTAAGTGATCATTTCAAGGTTTTTGGATATGATCCAGTTAAGGAAAAAATCAAAAAGATTAAGAATGGAACTTTAGAGATAGATGAGCCAGGACTTAAAGAAGTTCTAGACAAAGCTCTTAAAGAAGGAAGGATAGAAGTTGCAGATAGGATTCATGAAGCTGATATGTATATAATATGCGTTGGAACACCATTTAATGATGACAAGAGCTGCGACTTTAAGTACATTAAGGATGCTTGTCACGACATATTAAAAGTTATTAAAAAAGGTGATACCGTTGTTCTTGAATCAACATCGCCACCACGCACAACTGAAGATGTTGTTAAGCCTATACTTGAAAAGTCTGGCTTAAAAGTTTCAGAAGACATATATTTAGCTCACAGTCCTGAAAGAGTTATTCCGGGAAATATTTTATATGAGCTAAAGAATAATCATAGAGTAGTAGGCGGAGTGGATGCAAAATCTGCCGAAATAGTTAGAGATGTGTATAAGACTTTTGTTGATGCAGAAGTATTTACAACAGACGCAACAACAGCTGAAGTATGTAAGCTATTAGAAAACACATTTAGAGACGTCAACATAGCTCTTGCAAATGAAATGCTTAAGATTTGTGACACACTTGGCGTTAATGTATGGGAACTGATTGAATTAGCTAACAAACACCCAAGAGTAAATGTTCATACACCAGGACCAGGCGTTGGCGGACACTGCATATCCGTAGACCCATGGTTCTTAGTAACAGCAGATAAGGAAAATTCTAAGTTAATTCACCAAGCTAGAGATATAAATGACTCTATGCCTAAGTTCACTGCTGACAAGATAAAGAAGATTGTAGAAAAAGGCTCTAAGATAGCTATACTTGGATCTTCATTTAAGCCAAATATAGATGACTTTAGAGAAAGCCCAATAACTCATCTTATTGCTTTATTGAAAGATGATTACAATGTAGCAGTTTACGATCCATTTAAGAATGATCAAATTCTTGAATTTAATGAACTTTATGATGATATACGTCCAGTAGTTACAGGCGCAGATTTATTGGTTTTAGGAGTAAATCATGGACAGTTCTGTTTCCTTGACTACAAAGAAATAGGTAAAATTATGAATAAAAAGAATATTTTTGACACAAGAAATTATATTGATAGAGAAAAAGTAGAAGCTTTAGGCTTTAATTATTATTTATTAGGTAGTGGCGAACTTGAGTAGGATATTATTTATTGCAAATCAATTCCCGCCAATAGGTGGAAGTGGCGTGCAAAGAAGTTTAAAGTTTGTAAAATACCTATCAAGGCTTGGCAATGAAGTTTTAGTTGTGTCGAAAGACGCTAGTAAGGATTTAAAAGACGATAGCTTACTAAAAGACGTTCCAGAAAATGTCAAAGTTATTAGACTTAAGGCCCATGATATTAATAACAGCGGTCTATTTAAAAAAGTCTATGCAAAGTTCTTTGCTCTTCCTGATGCAGAAGTTTTTTGGTATAAATTTAACAAAAAAGAAATAGAAAAGATAGCTCTAGAATTCAATCCAGATGTTATATATACTACAAGTTACCCATATTCGGCTCATCTATTTGGCTTATACTTAAAAGAAAAATTTCCGAAGATGAAGTGGATAGTTGACTATAGAGATGAATGGACGAATAATCCCTTCCATCTAGATAGTTTTTCATCAAGAATGAAGATGAAAGCATCTAAAAAGACTGAGCTTGGAATAAATTCTAAGTGCGATTACTTTATTACAAATACTAGATTTATGCTCGATAACTTTATAGCAGATTTACCTGAGCTTAAGGGCAAGTCGACATATATACCGAACGGTTACGACGAAGAAGACTTTTTAGGCATATATCCTAAAGAAGAAAGCGATAAATTTACTTTTATTCATACAGGTGCTCTATATGGCAGAAGGAATTTGCATGAATTTTTATCAGCCTTAAAAGAGCTAGTAGATGATGGTAAAATCAATAAGAACGACATTAGGATAAATATTGCAGGCAATGTAAAAGAATCTCAAATAGAAGAGTATAAAAAAACATATAATTTTGAAAAAGAAATTAA
The DNA here is from genome assembly GCA_900539225.1 of uncultured Eubacteriales bacterium. Classification (GTDB taxonomy): domain Bacteria; phylum Bacillota; class Clostridia; order Tissierellales; family Peptoniphilaceae; genus Fenollaria. The sequence continues at coordinate 86,263 of UQBO01000004.1, read as the reverse complement.
TTATCTATCTTATCTAGCTCATGAAGAGTCAATAAGAAAGCTACTTGAAGCGGATGTGCTTTTGCTATTAATAGGTAAGGGCAAAGGCTCTGAGAACTTCTACACAGGAAAAGTTTTTGAGTATCTAAGAGCATATAAAAACATATTGGCTATAGTTCCTAAGCATGGAGCAGCAGGCGAGCTTATAGAAGAGACAAAGACTGGCCTTGTTGCAGAACCTGGAGAGACTATAGAGATTAAAAACGCTATAATGAGGCTATACGAAAACTATAAGAACGAGAATAATTATTATGGCGATAAAGAGCTAATAAAAAAATATTCAAGACAAGCACAAGCTGAAGAGCTAAACAATATTATAAACAAAATTTTGGAGGAATAAATGAAGAAGAAATTTAAGATAAATATTTTCGATATATTTATTATATTAATCTTCTTAGTACTTATATTTTTACTTGTCAATAGAAAAAATATTAAGTCAAACATAGGTAAAGAAGAAAAAAGAACAGTTATCATCACAGCAGAAGCTAAAGATGACATTACAAGAGACGCTATCAAGGATTTGAAACCTGGAGATAAATTATTTGCGCAAGAAACATTTCAAGACGGCGAAATAATAAGCGTTGATATACAAGCTAAAAAGAATGAATTAGTAAAGACTAACGGCGAGATCGTTGTAGTTGACGATGCGGAATTTGTTAACCCTATAGTTAAGATTAAGGCAAATGTCAACTATACTGGTCCTTATATGTCTTTAGGCGGACAAGAGATAAAAGCAGGCGTTGATATGTACGTAAAGACTAAGGATCATGCATATCTAGGCTATATAACTAATGTGGAGGAAGTAGATGAAAATAATAGATAATAAATTAAGATTATTTGGTAAAGTAAGTTTATTAGACATAATAGCTGTATTAGTTCTTATAAGCTTAGTTTTCTTTGCTTCACTAAAATTAATGAGAAAAGATGTTGCCGACATAACTTTAGGCAAAACGACTGAAAAGTATGAGGCGACACTATATTTATATGAAGATAAAGGCAATACAGATTGTATAAGAGTAGGCGACCAACTAGGCGAAATGAAAAATCACTTCGATATCTTCGTTAAAGATATTAAAAGAGAAGACTTCTATGTAAATACAGTTGATGACAATGGTGAGGTAATAAAAGCTATTGATCCACTTAAGGAAAAGACTATAGTTACTATAGAAGGCAATTTTTCACATGTAAACAACTCGCTTAAGTTTGGCAAGCAAGAGCTAAGACTTGGCTCTACAATATTCTTAGAGTCTGATAACTATAGACTTACTGCACTTATAGCTGATAGGAAGAAAGTTGATTAAGATGGAAAAACTGTTTAAAGAGAGTCTTTTTTATAGAATATATATCTATATACTCTCTCTACTTAGATCAAGCTTTCTATTTGACTATACAAAACCGCAATATAAACTAAGAACTTATAATGATAGTTTAAAAGGCAGCCATTTATACAAATTATTAGCTAAACTAGATGATAAGATGTCTAGATTTTATAAAAAGCTAAACAAGGTATACAAAGAAAGCTTTATCCGTGGCATAGTTGATAAATTTAATACTGCATTTCATGAGTCAATCATTTACAAGGGCTTTATTAAGCTTACTGGTGTAAACTACTTTGGCTTTATTTTTGTCTTAGTAATTGTAGCATATATATTTACTGACTATATAATCAGAAGGATACCTGGACTGAGCTCATTTGCAAACTATTGGGATGAATTTTACTTTTTATTCATGATTTTTTATATAGCAATGAGAAGGATGAATTCAAATGGAAGCATCAGATATAATTTCACTCCATTTGGCTTTGTGCTAGCTGTATACTTCATTCTAGGTATAATACATGTACTTGTAGTGCAACCGAACACAAAGATAGCTATAGAAGGCTTTAGAGCTATGTTTCAACACATTCTATGGTACTACATTTTTGTACAATTTTTTACAAATGAAAATATTGTCAAGACAACTTCAAAGTTTATAATGCACGGTGGATTTTTACTTGGTTTACACGCCTTATATCAATTCATATTCAAAGTCAAAATGCCAGGCAACTGGATTGACTCAAGTGAATCTATAAAGGTAAGAGCCTTTTCTATAGTTGGCTCGCCAAATATACTTGGCGTGCTATTTGTACTAATAATACCACTTGCAATAGCTTTATTTTTAATTGAAAAGAATAAAAAGTCAAAGGCCATATATTTTATTGAAGTCATGGTCATGCTCTTAGGACTACTATTAACATACTCAAGAGGCGCGTGGATTGCCTTTGCATTAGCTATCTTCGTCTTTATACTATTTACAAATGTGCGCGTGCTTACGCCATTCGTAATACTTGGCTCTTTGTTTATAGTTTCAGGCAACTCACTATCAACAAGATTATTATACATGCTAACACCAGAATACATGTTTAAATCAGCTAGTGGCGGCAGGATATATAGATGGACAATTGGCTTAAAAGTTTGGTCAAAGCATAAGTTTTGGGGCGTTGGCCTAGGCAGATATGGCGGAGCAGTTGCTTTAAATAACGATTTATCGCCGTTTTACTTAGATAACTACTATTTAAAAACATTAGTTGAAACAGGCTACTATGGTATATGCGCCATAGGCTTTATGATACTCGGCTTTTTAATATCTACATTAAAAGTAGTATTTACACAAAAGAACTTAGATAATAAGATACTAGCATGCGGACTATTCTGCGGCGCTTTAGGCGTTTTGATACAAAACTCTGTTGAAAATATATTTGAGTTCCCAGCTATGATCATATATTTTGTTATGTATGCAGCACTTATCATGGGACTAAGAAATAAAGGAATTGATTATGAAAGTACTTCATCTAATTAGTGGCGGAGACACTGGTGGAGCAAAGACGCACATCATAAATCTGCTATGCGGTTTAAAAGACAAAGTAGAAGTAAAATTAGTTTGCTTTATCGATGGACCTTTTGCTGAAGACTTAAAAAAGCATGGTATAGACGTAGAGGTCATTGAACAAAGAAGCAGATTTGATTTTTCTGTCGTTAATAAGCTAAAGGACCTTATTGAGAGTGAAAATTATGAGATAGTTCATTCACATGGAGCAAGAGCAAACCTTATAAGCTACTTTTTGAAGAAGAAAGTCAAGGCTAAATTCATAACTACAGTTCACAGCGATTATTTATTAGACTTTAAAGATAATTTTTATAAGAATATAGTTTTTACCAATCTTAATAAGTTTGCCTTAAAAAGATTTGATAATTACATAGCAGTTTCTGATAGTTTTAAGGATATGCTTGTAAGTAGAGGCTTTGATAAGGATAAAATATTTACTATATACAATGGTATATTTTTACAAGATAGAGCTATAAAAGATAAAGAAAACTATTTAAAAGAAAAAAATATTGCTTATAAGGATAAGTTCATAGTCGGCATCTTAGCTAGACTAGATAAGGTTAAAGACCACGAGACTTTTTTAAGAGCAGCAAGAGAAGTAATTGATAAAGACAAATCAGTCATATTCTTAATTGCGGGAGACGGTCAAGATAAGGAGCACTTATTGAGCCTACGTAAAGAGCTTGATTTAGAAGACAATGTTTATTTCTTAGGTAATGAGACTCATCCATACGATTTTCTTAACGCGATAGATATAAACGTCTTATGCAGTTTGAGTGAGTCATTTCCATACGTTATTATGGAGGGAGGCTCATTAAAGAAGGCGACCATTGCATCTAAAGTTGGCGGTATACCAAAGATTATACTTGATGGAGAGACAGGAAAATTATTCGAAAAGCAAGATTACAAGGCCTTAGCAGCGCATATACTTGATTTAAAAAATAATGATGACGAGCGAAAAAAGCTTGGCCAAAATCTTTATAGTAGAATCATCGATAACTTCACCCACATCAAGATGGCTGAGAAACATGTATATATTTACAAGAAGATAGTCTCAAAGAAAATAATTATGTCGGGCTACTTCGGCTTTTCAAACTCGGGCGACGATGCTATACTTAAATCAATTATAGAATCATTTAAGTCATTGAATCCTTATCTAAATATTAAAGTTCTATCAAAAGATCCGTTCTTAACTGAGAGGGAATATGGCGTAGCTGCCGTTGATAGATTTAAATTCTTTGATGTAAGAAAAAGTTTAAAGGCATCAGACATGCTTATAAGTGGCGGCGGAAGCTTACTTCAAGACAAGACAAGTTCAAGATCAATTTGGTACTACTTGTTAATAATGAAGCTCGCTAAGCGCTACAAGAAAAAAGTTTTCGTCTACTCCAATGGTGTTGGACCTATAAACAAGATATTTAATAGAAATATCACACGAAGAGTACTTAATAAAGTTGACTACATTACGCTTAGAGACAAGGACTCGTATGATTTTATAAAGTCCATCGGAGTTAACAATCCAAATATAAAAGTCTTATCAGATCCAGTCTTCAATTTAAAAGAGGCTAGCGATGAAAGTGTTCGCAAGAAATTTGATATAAATGAGGATACAGTTTTGGTCTCAATTAGATCTTGGATAGATGACGAAAAGCTAATAGCTGAGCTAAGTAAGTTTTTAAATTATCTTATTGATGAGGGCAAAAACATAGTCTTCATGCCAATGCAAACGCCTAGAGATACGACTATCTCAGAAAAAATTGCAGCAAATTTAAAATCAAGTAAGATCATCAATGAAAAGTATCCAGTTGAGATACTCATGAGTCTTATGAAGAACGCTAACTTTATCGTGGCCATGAGGCTTCATGCCATGATATATGCGATACATCAAAACGTGCCATTCATTGGTCTTTCTTATGATCCAAAGACAGAGACGCTGCTTAAAGACTTTGACGAGAGTATAAACATCGACGTTGACGCGATTAATTATGATGATTTACTAAAAGCGTATAAGTACATTAAAGATAATAGAGAAGATTTTATAAATAAATTAAGCGTGATTAACGAAGAAAATAAGAAAAAGGCGATAGAGGCAAGTAAGCTTGCACTAGAACTTTTAGAGGATGATGCTAATGGACATTAAAATATTAGGCGTTAGAATAAATAACGTTGACATGGATGAGACCATGAACAAGATAGGTGGATTTTTTGATAGCGATGAACTAAATTATATATATACGCCAAATCCAGAGATAGTTATGAGAGCAGGAAGAGATGAGGAGTTTAAGAAAATTATTAACTCAGCTTCACTAAACTTATGTGATGGAATTGGATTAATGATTGCATCAAAATTAAAAAAGAAGCCACTTAAATCAAGAGTAACCGGCTACGACACATCGATTAAGATCTTAGAGCTAATGAATGTGAAAGGCCTCTCACTATTCTTATTAGGTGCTAAGCCTGGCATAGCTGAAAAAGCTATTGAAAGAATCAATCATGATTATCCAAACATCGTCATAGCAGGCTACAACAACGGATATTTCAATGGTAGCCACAACGGTCACGCTTCATCTGATGAAGAAGAAGTTTTAATACAAAAGATAAATGACTCAAAGGCAGACGCCATCTTCGTAGGTATGGGCGCTGGCTACCAAGAAAAATTTATCTATTATAATAAAGATAAGTTAAAGACCAAACTAGCTATTGCTAATGGCGGTGTCATAGACGTGCTGGCAGGCAATGTCAAGATAGCACCAACTTTTATAAGAAAGATAGGGATGGAGTGGCTATACAGGTTAATCAAGGAGCCAAAACGATTTAAAAGGCAATTAGATATACCGAAATTTTTAATGAAGATAATATTTACAAAAAACGCAGTAGAGTATATAGAAAAATAGGAGGTTAATATGGACGTTAAACAAAAGGTGATAAACACAATTAGAGTTCTATCAGCTGAAGCGATAGAGAAGGCAAATTCAGGTCATCCTGGTTTGCCGCTAGGAGCAGCGCCAGCAGCATTTACATTATTTAACGAGCACTTAAAGCACAATCCAAAGAATCCTGATTGGATAAACAGAGATAGATTCATCTTATCTGCAGGACATGGATCTATGCTTTTATACTCACTACTTAATTTATATGGCTACGGCTTAAAGATTGAAGACTTAGAAAATTTCAGACAATTTGACTCACTTACACCAGGTCATCCTGAGTACATGCACACAAAAGGCGTTGAAGCAAGCACTGGACCACTTGGCCAAGGTATTGCTATGGGTGTTGGTATGGCGATTGCTGAAAAGCATTTAGCAGCACTATTTAATAAAGATGATAACAAGCTTATTGACCACATGACCTATATACTTTGCGGCGACGGCTGTCTTCAAGAAGGTATATCAAACGAAGCATCATCCTTAGCTGGAACACTTAAGTTAAATAAATTAGTTGTTTTATATGACTCAAACAACATTACCATAGAGGGAGATACAGAAGTAGCTTTCACTGAAAATGTCAGAGCAAGATATGAAGCACTTGGCTGGAACACTTTATTAGTTGAAGATGGTAATGATATCGAGGCCATATCAAAGGCTATATCTGAAGCAAAGAAAAGCACTGATAAGCCAACACTAATCGAAATCAAGACTAAGATAGGTTTTGGCGCAACTGGCAAGGAAGGTACTGCAGGCGCTCATGGCGCACCTCTAGGAGCAGAATCACTTGCAGCACTTAGAAAGAATCTTACTTATGAAGAAGAAGGCTTTAATGTGAGCCAAGACGTTCTTGATTATATGAAAGAAAAGTGCGAAGAGCTTGATAAATATGAAGAAGATTGGTACAAACAATTAGAAACATATAAAGCTAAGTATAAAGCTGATTATGACAAGCTTATGAGTTTCTATAACGCAGAAGTTAGTGAAGAAGTATTAAAGGCTATGACTGATATAGAGCTTAAAGACGATGCATCAAGAGCTTCATCAGGCAAAGTTCTTAACAAAGTAAGCCATGTATTAGAAAATATAATAGGCGGTTCAGCAGACTTAGGTCCATCAAACAAATCAGTGATGAATGATGAAAAGTACTTCTCAAGCGAATGCCCAGAAGGAAGAAACATTCACTTTGGTGTTAGGGAACATGCAATGGCAGCTATTTGCAATGGTATCTTATTACACGGTGGTCTAAGATCATATGCGGCAACATTCTTAGTCTTCTCAGACTATATGAAGCCATCAATAAGACTAGCATCACTAATGAATTTACCAGCTATATATATATTAACTCATGACAGCATCGGCGTTGGCGAAGACGGACCAACACATCAACCTATAGAGCACTTAGCTATGCTTAGAAGCATACCAAATATAAACGTAATTAGACCTGCTGACTCAAGAGAAGTAATTTACGCTTGGCAAAGCGCACTCATGAGCAAAGAAACACCAACATGCTTGATACTTTCAAGACAAGGATTAAAACTTCTTGATAATTCATCTGAAGAAGCTTTAAAGGGCGGATACATTGTTCATAAAGAAGCAAAGGATGCAATCGACGCTATAATCATAGCTACAGGGTCAGAAGTAGCTTTGTCAATAGAAGCAGCTAAGGATTTAGAAGCAAAAGGCAAATCTATAAGAGTCGTTAGTATGCCATCACAAGAAATATTCTTAAATCAAGACAAAGAATACATCGAAAAGATATTACCATCAAATGTTAAGGCAAGAGTATCAGTAGAAGCACTTTCAACAATGCCATGGGGCAAGTTTGTTGGTCTAGAAGGTACTGCGATTGGTATTGATAGATTCGGCTCATCTGCACCAGGAAAAGTATTGTTCGAAAAGTATGGCATCACAAAAGAACACGTTGAAGAAGAAGTAAGCAAACTTATAGAAAAATAGTTAAAATTATAAAACCCTCTTTACTCAACACGAGTAGAGAGGGTATTTTTATGCGTGAAAACAATTAATAATTTATAGAAAGTACTTGACTTTTCTTATGAAATATGATATATTCGAGGTGAAAATATTAAGATAAATGAAAATGAAATAGGGGGTATAATATGGATTTATCAAATGGTGAATTACAAGTTATGGAGCTTCTATGGCAAGGAGATGTTTTAGATGAGAACGGAGAAATACAAGCTTTAGAATTGTCCAAAATCTTAAAAGAAAAATATGGAATTAGTAAAACTTCTGCTTATACATTTATCGGCAGATTAATAGAAAAGGGAGTCTTGGATAGGCGTTATCCAAAATATACGATTAGTGTTATTATGTCGCGCGAAGAAGCTTTACTTAGCAAGCAAAAAGAAGCGTTTCAAAAATTATTTAAAGGATCTCTTGTAAATATGTGTAAAACATTTTTAAGCACAGAAAAAGTTTCAGAAGAAGAACTTGAAGAAATGAAAAACTTATTAGAAAATTTTGAGGTAGAGGATAGTAAAGGTGATAGTAGACATATATAATGAGGTTGCTTTAATAAAAAGTTTTAAAAGTTTCTTACTAATAATATTAATATTACTCATAAGAAAATTTTTAAACAAAAATGCTTTTAAATCAGCAAGTATTATTTTATGGGCGCTCTTATTTGCATACTTGATATGCCCATATCAAATTTTAATCAGAATTGAAGAATTTAACTCCAATAAGGTATTTAATTTTATATTATACATCTTAAGTTATATTGACTCAGTTATAAGATTAATGTCACAGAAGACAAGTTATGTATTATATCCAATTAATCGTTATATAGTAACAGTGATTATTTTGTGCTATGTTCTATATAAGTATATAAAATTTGATAAAATTATGAAGGACTCAAAAATAATATATGAAAATAAGTGCATAGATTATATTAAGTCTTTTAAATTAAGAAGGACAGTCAGTATTTATATAAATAATAATTTAAAAACACCAGTGACGTATGGTTTATTGAAACCTAAAATAATTCTGCAGCCATATATACTAGATGATGAAGAGTTATTAAAGTATGTTATGATTCATGAGCTAATACATATAAAAAGATTTCATATTTTATTTAATCATATAGTAAATATTGTAGCTTGTGTATTCTGGTGTAATCCACTACTTATTGTAAGTTTGAAATATCTAGAGCAAGATATCGAAATCTTTACAGACAAAGAGGTCATTTCAAGATTGGGAGATACTTTAAAATAAAGAAAAGACTACTGTAAGTCAATGTTTAAACTTATGAGTAATTCAATTAAAAGAGATTATGTATCTTTAAAATTAAATCCAAATTTAGAAAGGATGATTATAATGAAAAATTACAAAAAAACAATACTAGGCTCATTTATATTCGCTTTAACATTTCTTTTTAGCATACCAGTTTTTGCTAGTGTTGTTAAGTTAGAAAAGGACAGAATAGAAGTTATTGGAACAGAAGTAGAGTTTCAATGTGTTGACAATTCTGATGGAAGAATTCATATTATAAGTGAAGAAGAATATAGTAAACTAAAATTAAATGACATATATACAGCACAATTAAAATCTGTAAATGTGAATAACAATTTAAGACTTGGAAAATTAGAATATACTAATTATTTGTTTGATAATTCTAATTTAGGAGGATTAAATTATAATGGTTTTACACTTAATTTATCTGACTTAAGCTGTAATGGTGGCATTAAATACAATATTATTATTATGGAAAATAATAAATTAGTTTATGATAATGAGTTTAATGATAACGTGATAATTAAAATGAAGACAATGGAAGGATGTAAATATGAAGTATTAATAAGTAATAAATCAACAAACATATTAACTGGTGATATAAACATAAACGTTTATAAATAATAGTTTTATTTATTATTAATATTAAAACAATTATATTTATAATGCTAGCTGTAATTATAATTGTTTAATAAAACAATAGTGATATGGGGGTGCATTACTGATAATTATTTAATTTATATAAAATTTTTGTAAGCTTGTTTAAAAAGGAGGATTATTATGAACAAGAAAAAAATATTATTATTAACAACATTGTTAATTTTTACACTTTCATTATTTGCTTGCAATAAAGATGTATCAAATAATGATAATGGGGACTCTAAGGAAAGTGTAGTTAAAACTTATAAGTTTCTTAAAGTAAATGAAACTGAGATTGAAGCACAAGAAGTTATACTTTTAAATTGGTTTTTAAAGAAGATAAAAAGGAACTAGAAAGGTTAGAAATACCTGAAGATGAATATCCAGGTGGTTTTTATTATAAGGAATTAGATAATAAGGATATGCTAAAAGTTGATGAAAATACAAAGGTAACAATTATTGATGTTGAAGAAAAGTACGCTAAAGATACAAAGGGCGACAGGAAATATACTTTTGAAAGTTTTAAGGATTTTGCTTCCTTATTTAAAACAAACGAGGATTTAGCAAATAGAATTTATATTGTTGAAACAAAAGATGGTAAAGTAATAAAAGCAGAGGAAAAACTTACAAATTAGTTTTTGCTCAAATATGATCGGAAAACATTTTAAAGGCGATTAGAATTATTTCTAGTCGCCTTTTATATTTATTCTTTATTATTCTTCTGAGAAATTATCAAAGTAGCCTTTGATGTAAACTATAGGAGTACCTTTGTCGCCGCTACCGCTTGTTAGGTCACAAAGAGAGCCTATAAGGTCTGTTAATTGCCTTGGTGTTGTTCCTTGTGACTCCATCGAGCCAACTAGATTACTGTCTTTATTGTGAATCTTTTCCTTAATGGCTTCTTCTAGCTCTTCTCCTTTTAATTCTGCAAAGCTATTGTCAGCGATGTACTTAAGTTTTATTTCGTTTGGTGTACCTTTTAAGCCATCTGTAAAAGCAGGGGAGACAACTGGGTCAGCTAGTTCCCATATCTTACCAACTGGATCTTTGAAAGCGCCATCACCATAAACAAGGACTTCAATCTTTTTGCCAGTTTTTTCTAGAATTTTATCTTGAATAGCGTAAACGATTTTTTCACAATCTCTTGGGAATAGCTTTATCTTGTTTTCAGTAGACTTGTTTGAGCCAAGTAGACCATATTTTTCGTTAAAGCCTGAACCGTCAATGGATGTATCAAGTATTTCAGATAGACAGAATATCTTTTCTGCGCCTGCTTTCTTAAGCTTTTCTTTAGTTCTGACGCGAGTGTGTATACTGCATACTAAGATGTTTTTAGTGTATTTAAGTACATTTCTTTCGTTATTGCCAAAGAGCATAACTGCTTCAGCGCCTGCTTCTTCGATTATTTCTTTGTAATATTCAATGTAGTCAACATTAGTAAATATGTGCTTTGTATTTGGAAAGCATTTCTTGAATTCTTTTTCTTCTACTATCTCACCATATGGATTGATATCAAAGTTATCTAGCTCATCTGGGTCGCATAGGTGGTTACCAACTTCGTCATGAGGGTAGCTAAATAAGACATATACTTTTTTGAACGCTTTAGCAATACCTTTTAAGCAAATTGCAAATCTGTTTCTACTCATGATAGGGTGGATTAGAGCAACTTCATCGCAGTTAAATTTGTTTTTTACGTCATGAGTTATGTCATCAACTGTTGCAAAGTTATTCATAGACTTAGCAACTATCGATTCAGTTAAGCCAACGACGTCTCTGTCATTAATTTTAAAATTACCAGCTTCGCTTGCTTTTAATATAGTGTCAACAGCGATGTCAACTATATCATCTCCAGCTTTTATTATAGGGCATCTCAAACCCATTACACTTGTACCAATATATCTTTTCATCTTGCTCTCCTTTGGAAATTTCTAATTTTTCTATCTGTTATAAGAACAGGAACTTTTATATCGTACCTGCTAATAATAACTCTATATACATATAGCTCTTCAAAATTGATAGCGACAATCTTAGTTCTCTTATCAAGTGAGGCTAGGAATCTGTCGTAGTAACCGCCGCCATAGCCCAACCTGAAGCCTCTGTGGTCAAAGGCAACACCGGGAACTATGACTAGGTCAAGTTTATTTCTATCAAAATTTTCTTTCTTCTCTGGTTCTAGTATACCATAAGTAGATGGTTTTAGTTCATCAAAATTTGTAATTTCTTGCAAAAAAAGACTTCTGTCTTCTTTGATTGATATAGGTAAGATGATTCTCTTGCCATTAGCAAGTGAAGTCTTGATAAAATCGTGAGTATTAACCTCGGTACCAAAGCTAGCAAAAGCCATGATATTAGTAGCGTTCTTATACTCGTGAGTCGCCATCAGCTTATCGATTATTATCTTTGACTTATTAAGTCTATCTTCTTCGGAGATTTTTTTTCTTGTCTCTAAGAGCTGAGATCTTAGTGTTTTCTTGTTCAAAGAAATTCCCCCTTTATTTTTTAAGCATTTTGTATTATAATATATATGTATATTCTACCACAAAACGATTATAAATGACAAGAGGTGTTATATTTTTGATTAGATTAGAAAACGTAAGTAAAAAATATGGCGAAGTTCTTGCTCTTAATGATATAAACATACACATCAAACCGGGTGAGTTTGTATTTTTGATAGGACCATCTGGGGCAGGCAAGTCAACTTTGACAAAATTAATATTGAAAGAAATTAGGCCCACTAGCGGCAAGATATATTTGAACAATGAAGACATAACTGACGTTAGCAACAGAAAGATTCCATATATCAGAAGGTATATAGGAGTTGTTTTTCAAGACTTTAGACTTTTACCTAATAAGACTGTTTATGAAAACGTTGCTTTTGCTATGGAGATTATTGGTAAGAAGCCTAGAGAGATTAGAAGAAGTGTGCCAATTATACTAAGCATGGTTGGTCTAAGTGACAAGGCAAAGTCTTATCCTCACCAACTTTCAGGAGGCGAGTGCCAAAGGACTGCCATTGCCAGAGCTTTAGTAAATAAGCCAGACGTCATCATTGCGGACGAGCCAACAGGTAACCTCGACTCAGATACTGCATGGGAAATAATGAACCTATTGCAAGATATTAATAACAGAGGAACAACCATAGTCATGGCAACGCATGCGAAGAACATCGTTGACGAGATGAAAAAGAGAGTAATCACTTTAAACCACGGTAATGTTATAAGTGATGTTTATGAAGGTGGGTACTACTGTGAGATTTAGAGAGACAATAAATATAATTAAAGATGGATTTAAAGGTATAGCAAGGCACTTCAACATGGCCTTAGCAGCAATAGTATCGATACTTTCGGTTTTGTTAATACTTTCAACTGTATTGATTATAGTTTTAAGCGTTAATAAAGTTGTTGGAGACACTAAAGAAAAGATAAATGAAGTAAAGGTCTTCTTATTAGATGGTGTTGATGATGAAGGTATTAAGGACATGGAAGAGAAGCTCAAGGACATAGATGAAGTTAAAGAAGTTAAATTTATCTCCAAAGATGAAGGCCTAGAAAGCATGTTTGAACAATGGGAAAATAAGAGCTACTTACTTGAAGAATACAAGGAAGATAATCCGCTACCAAATGCATTCAAGATTCATGTTAATGATATAGAAAAGATAAATGATGTTGCTGGAGAGATCAAGATGATGCCAGGCGTTGAAGATGTAAGGTATTTATCTGATGAAGTAATACATTTACTAAAAATATCTAAGTATATGCAAATAGGCGGTTTTGGCTTAATAATAGCTTTAATATTCATCTCAATATTCTTGATTTCAAATACTATAAAATTATCCATAAGCTCAAGAAAGAAAGAGATTGAGATTATGAAGTATGTTGGAGCAACTAACGGCTACATCACAGGTCCATATGTGTTTGAGGGTATAATGATAGGTTTCATTGCAGCACTTATCGCAATACTATGTGTAAAATTTGGCTACTCATATGTATATGATTATCTAGCTGGATCAAAAAATGGAATGCTTAGTGATGCCTTAGTTAGCCCAGAGAATATTATTACAGACTTTAGTATTATCTTTGTGACATTAGGCGTTGGAATTGGTATGCTTGGCAGCATCAGTTCACTTAAGAAGTTATTAAAGGTATAGGTGATTATTTGTTTAAGAAGAAGAGATTCATAATTGTTTTATTAATATTAGCTTTAACTTTTCAAACTGTCTTTGCAGCTGGTAAGCTAAAGAATAAGAAGAAAAATGTTGACAAGAAGATAAAGGACACTAAAACTGAGATAAACACGAAACAGAAAAAATCTACAAACGTTTATAACAATATAGTTAAGTATGGAAATAGTATTTCATCTTTAAACTCGAGTATTGATAGTCTTAATAACGCTATTAAAGATACTGACAATAAGATAGATCAAAAGACTATTGAGCTTGATGATGCTCAAAAAAGACTAAAAGAAAATGACGCTTTGTTTAGAAAGAGACTAAGGAGTATGTATATGAATAGTGATGATAACTATGTTACAGTACTTCTTTCATCTAAATCTTTGGATGATTATCTTTCTAAGAAAAACATGGTTCAAAAGATGGCCAAGAGAGACCAGGACCTAATCGCAAGCATTGAAGGCGAAGTTGATAACATTGTCAAGATAAAATCTTCACTAGAAAGCTTAAAGAACACTCAAGTTGAGAATAAAAACAAACTAGCTAGTCAAAAAGATGAAGTATCCAAGTTAAAATCAGAACAAGAAAAACAATTTTCAATATTAAAAAATGATATAGAAAAGGCAAAGAAGAGTCTGGCAAAACTCGAGCAAGACTCTAAGAACTTAGGAGCACAAATACTTAAGCTTCAATCTAATTCTCGGAAGTTTGTAGGCGGTAAGCTTGGATGGCCACTACCTGGTCATACTAGAATTAGTTCAGGCTATGGCTATAGAAATCATCCTATATTTAAGATAAAAAGATTACACACCGGCATAGACATACCTGCTCCAACAGGAACAAATATCGTCGCAGCAGCAGATGGCACAGTAATTTTCTCTGGCAAATATGCTGGCTATGGCAACCTAGTACTAGTTGACCACGGAGGAAAGATAGTTACTGGCTACGGACACTGTTCGAGATTATTGAAGAGCAAGGGAGCGAAAGTTAAAAAAGGTCAAGCAATAGCCAAAGTTGGATCAACCGGCTTCTCAACTGGTCCGCACTTACATTTTGAAGTAAGAAAGAACGGTAATTTCACAAACCCAATAAATTGGCTTAGATAACGGAGGATAAAATGAAATTAAAGAAAGTATTAATAACAATATTGGTCCTAGCTTTATTCTTTACTAGTAATCTTATTTCGTACAATATTGGCAATTCAAAGAGTAAAGGTGTTGATTCGACTATCATTGCCAAAAAAGAAGATAACGAAAAAGTGGATAAAAAACTTGATGACGAATATGTTTTAGAGAGAATAAATGAAGTTAAGAGTATGATTGACAAGAATTACTATAAGAAGGCTGATGATTACGACGTTCTTATGGGCATGCTTAAAGGAGCTGTAAGTAGTTTAAATGATCCATACTCATACTACATGACTGAAGATGAATACAAAAAGTTTAATGAAGAGACCGATGGAGAGTTCGCTGGTCTTGGTATATACGTAAGTGGATCAATTGATGACAACTTGATTACTATAGTTTCACCAATGAAGGGCACACCAGCTGATAGAGCGGGCTTAAAGACTGATGATAAGATCATAAAGATTAACGGAGAAGACTTTACTGCTGATAAGCTGGATGACGCTGTAAAGATAATGAGAGGCAAGCCTGGTGAAAAGGTTAAAATCACTATATTAAGAAGAGATAAAAACGGTAAAGCGCAGTTCTTAGACTTTGATATCGTTAGAGAAATAATTAAAGTGCAAACTGTTTCATCAAAGCTTTTAAAAGATAATATTGGTTATATAAATATATCAGGTTTTGATACACCAACATATAATGACTTCAACAAGCAATACAAAGATCTTAAGAAGCAAGGGATGACTAAGCTAATACTTGATTTAAGAAACAATCCTGGTGGACTCTTAACAACATCAACACAAGTAGTTAACACTTTTCTTGATGGTGGCTTAATAATGTACACACTTGATAAGCAAAACAATAAAGAAACAATAAACGCTACTAAAGGCGCAGACGATATCAAGATAGTTGTTCTTGTTAATAAGGGCTCTGCATCAGCTTCGGAAATAGTTGCTGGAGCGCTTAAAGACAGAAAGAGAGCAACTATAGTCGGTACACAAACATTCGGTAAGGGCATAGTACAAACTGTATATAATATGCCAGATGGTGAAGGCCTAAAACTAACAACAAGTGCTTATTACACACCTAGCGGAGTCAATATACACGGCAAGGGCATAGCACCAGATGTAAAAGTAGAATTAAATGAAGAAGTAAAAACTATATCTATAGACAATCTTGGCAAAGATAATCAAATACAAAAAGCTATAGGAATATTAAATAAATAGGAGAAGAAAATGGCAAAAGATTTTGAATACGAAATACTAGAACAATTAGGAGAATTTTCTAACAATGGCAAGGGCATGGTTAAAGAAGTAAACGTTATTTCTTGGAACGGTGCCGATGGTAAAGTTGACATAAGAAACTGGAGAGAAGACCACAGCAGGATGGGTAAGGGCATATCCCTAACACATGCTGAAGCTAGAAAGTTAAGAGATTTATTAAATGAAATAGACTTAGGTTCAGATGATGAATCTAATGAAGATGAAGAAATATAATTAATTAGATGAGAAAAAATATATCTTTATTACTTATATTTATCTCGATACTTGCACTAAGCGCTTGCACTAACGGACCACTATTCATCAAGGATAGTGATAAGCGCTACGGTTTTGACGATCTTGAAGCTCCTATAAATGAAGGAGAAGAGATTGAATTAAGTGAAAATAAAGAAATTCCTTTTGTGCTTAGAAAGATTAATTATTTAAAAGATCTTGAAGTACAAAATGACAGAGTAGAAATTGATAAAAATGATAGTTCATTATTAAGCATGGTTATTAAGCCATGCTTAACTGATGATATAGAGCTTTCGTCTCTAGTATACAAGAACGGAAAGTTTCATATATTACTTAATTCTAAGAATGACTCTAACAATGTTTGCACGCCATATATAAGTATTAAGCTGCTTAATAAACTTCCTGATGATATAGAAGCGGATGATTTTGTTATTGACAAAAGTGGTATTAAGAATATCGATATAAAGTATACTAAGGACAATGCAATCAACTATGTCAAGCAAAAATATAAGCTTATTGCGAACTTACCTGATTCAGCTGACTTAATTTATACAGATAGGCCCATTTGGCAGATTAAATATAAATTTGTTTATGATAAGGATGATTATGAGCATCCTATAAAAAATTTAAAAATAAATTTTGATGCGAATGAGGGTAAAGCTCTTTCACTTGATGAAGAAATTATTTCAAAGTTTATTGACAATGGTAACGTCTTTAAGCTTAATACAGATAAAGCTATATACTATAATAAGAAAGACGACGGACTTAACAATATTTATATCTATGATATAGCTAGCAGAAGTTCTAAGAAGATATTCTCTTTTAGTGGCGATATTAAGTCTATATACAAGAGAAATGAAAATGATGACATAATTATCAATTTTAAAGACAAGGCATCGGCTTTAAGAAGTGCTATTTATAATGGAGAAAAAAATGAAATAAAGTTTATTGATTATAGAGATGATTTAAACATAATTGACGCAAACTTTAAGAGCGACGATTCACTACTTGCAATAAGTAGAGGCGAGGCTAATATGACTACTCTATACGAAGTGGATATGAATGACGATAGCTATATAGACTTATTCAGCGCTGAGGATAATATAATCAGAGCCTCTTATATCAACGGCTTCTATGTATACTTATCAAAGTATGATATTAATCAAATGCTATATATCACGAGAGATTTTGAAGATTATGACTTCATTGATGAAGTAGAAAACTATTATTATGCTGATGACAACTCCTTTGTATATAGAAGTGATAATAAGATTGAAGGCACAAGTCTTTACACTTACAACTTAAGTGAAAGATTTTATAAGATGATAATTAAGGGTGATTACTCTTACATCAAAAAGATTGATGAAGCATATGTTTTAGCAAAAAAAGACATAAATCTTGAGTCATATGATTTATTATTATGCAATTTGGATAATAATCTTAAAGAGGAAGTTCTTTTTGAAAATGTAGATAACTTAAGTTTATATTTGACTAATGATTTAAAGAAGCTATATAAAAGTACAAAGGTTATTGATAAGAATTATACAAAGAACATTATTTATGAGATAGATATTAGTAAAGGTGATGCATAGTGAAATTCAAATTAAAGTCTGATTATACTCCTACAGGAGATCAACCAAAGGCAATAGAATCACTATCTGAAGGAATTAATAAAGGCTATAGGGATCAAGTTTTGCTAGGCGTAACAGGTTCTGGTAAAACTTTTACTATGGCAAATATAATTAAACAGACGCAAAGACCAGCTTTAGTCATCGCACACAACAAGACTCTTGCGTATCAGTTATACAGCGAGTTTAAGGAGTTCTTTCCAGAAAACTCTGTTGAGTTCTTCATAAGCTACTACGACTACTATCAACCAGAGGCTTATGTTGCGGCAACTGATACTTACATCGCTAAAGACAGCCAAATCAATGATGACATAGATGAGCTAAGGCACTCTGCAACGGCAGCTTTATTTGAAAGGAAAGATGTAATCATTGTTGCCTCTGTTTCTTGTATATATGGACTAGGTGACCCAATTGATTATGAAAAGCTGATGGTATCACTTAGACCTGAGATGCAAATCTCAAGAGATGATGTAATTAAGAAATTAATTAGCATACAATATGTCAGAAATGATATAAACTTCATCAGAGGTACATTTAGAGTTAGGGGAGATATACTAGATATATTCCCAGCATCTGAAAAGACAAATGCATTTAGAATTGAATTCTTTGGTGATGAGATTGATAAGATACTTGAGATTGATTCATTAACTGGCGAAGTCATTGGTACTAGAGTGCATGTATCCATATTCCCGGCGTCTCACTATGCGACAACTGATGACAAAGTTAAAAAAGCTATTGAAAGTATTAAGCTTGAGCTAGATGATAGACTTAAGTGGCTTCATGAGCATGGCAAACTAGTTGAAGAACAAAGACTTAAAGAGAGAACTAATTATGATTTGGAAATGCTTAATGAGATAGGTTTTTGCTCAGGCATAGAAAACTATTCTAGGCATTTATCACAAAGACAACCAGGGTCTAGACCATATACCTTGATAGACTACTTTCCAAAGGACTTTATAACCTTTATAGATGAGTCACATGTAAGTGTCCCTCAAATCAGAGCAATGTATGAGGGAGATAGGTCTAGAAAGACATCGCTTGTTGATTATGGCTTTAGACTACCAAGCGCTCTTGACAATAGGCCCTTGAAATTCACTGAGTTTGAAGCTATGATGAATCAAGTTATATACGTGAGCGCGACACCTGCTCAATATGAATTAGAACGCTCTAAAAACACTGTAGAGCAAGTTATTAGGCCAACTGGTCTACTTGATCCAGTGATTGAAGTGAGACCTACTAAGGGCCAAATAGATGACTTGATTAAGGAAATAAGAATTAGAGCTAAAAAAGATGAAAGAGTATTAATCACTACACTTACTAAGAAGATGGCTGAGGACTTAACTAAGTATCTTGATCAATTAGGTATCAATGTTACTTATATGCACTCAGATGTCACTGCAATTGATAGAATGCAGATTATAAAGGATTTAAGAGAGAAGAAGTTTGACTGCTTAGTCGGAATAAATCTTCTAAGAGAAGGTCTTGACCTACCAGAAGTTTCTTTAGTAGCAATACTAGACGCAGATAAAGAAGGCTTTTTACGTAGCGAAACATCTTTGGTTCAAACAGCTGGTAGAACAGCTAGAAACTCTAATGGACTAGTTATTATGTACGCAGATACTATAACTAAATCTATGGAGAGCGCTATTAATGAAACAGCTAGAAGAAGAAAGATACAGATGAAGTACAATGAAGACAATAATATAACGCCTATGACTGTTAAAAAATCCATTAGAGATGTTATTGAAGTAACTAAGGCGATGGATGAGGGCGAAAAGTACACTTATAGCGCAAAGGGCGTTCAAGATAAGATTAAGAAACTTACGACAAAGATGAATAAGGCGGCAAAGGATTTAAACTTCGAAGAAGCTGCTAAATATAGAGATATGATAGAAGAATTGAAGAAGGAGGAATTATTCATTGGAGAATAAAATAGTTATTAGAGGTGCCAATGAAAATAATTTAAAAAACTTAGATATAGATATACCTAGAAATAAATTTGTGGTTATAACTGGACTTTCAGGTTCGGGGAAATCTTCACTTGCTTTTGACACAATATATGCCGAAGGTCAAAGAAGATATGTGGAGAGTCTTTCAAGCTATGCTAGAATGTTCTTAGGTAACACTACTAAGCCGAATGTTGAGTTTATTAGCGGCCTAAGTCCATCTATATCCATAGACCAAAAGACTACAAGCAATAACCCGAGATCAACAGTAGGAACAGTTACAGAAGTTTATGATTATCTAAGACTTTTATATGCAAGAATTGGCCAAATCTATTGCCCAAGCTGTGGCAAGAAGATTACATCACAAACCATTGATCAGATAGCTGATATAATCATGAGCCACGAAGAAGGACAAAAGATTTATGTCTTAGCACCTATTGTTAGAGGACAAAAGGGTCAGCACAAAAAAGTTCTTGAGCAAATCCAAAAAGATGGCTTTGTCAGATATATATTAGATGGCGAAATGTATGATATTACAGATAAAGTAGATATAGACAAAAACAAGAAACACGATATAGATATCGTTATCGATAGGCTTGTGATTAAAGATGGCATATTATCAAGACTTACTGGCTCACTTGAGACTGCGGTTCATTATTCGAATGGACTTGTTAAGATAAATTATTTAGACTTATATGAAAAATCTTATTCTACGAAGTATGCTTGTATTGATTGCGGTATATCATTTGATGAGCTATCTACAAGATTATTTTCATTCAACAGTCCTTTTGGTATGTGTGAAAGATGTAACGGACTAGGCTACTTTAGAAGCATTGACAGTGATTTAGTTATACCTGACTATTCACTTTCACTTGAAGAAGGAGTCATAGAGCCATTTAAAAATTCAAAGAAGGGCACTTATTATTATAAGATATTTAAATTTATATTAGATAAATATGACTTTAAAGAAGACCAGCCATTCTCAGAGGCACCTAAGAAAATGATAGATGATTTACTTAATGGTACTGACTACAATGTAAGGTTTAAGTACAATTCATTATTCACAAAAACATCTAAAGAATTTAATAAGAAGTGGCCGGGCATACTCTCTGTAATGATGGACAGGCTTACAAGCTCTATGTCACAAGCAGTTAGGGACAACACTGAGGAGTACGTTGAAGAGATTGAATGCCCTGAATGTCACGGTGCAAGACTAAAAAAGGAAGCTCTTGCTGTTAGGGTAGGCGATTTAAATATTTATGAATTTACTCAGTTAAGTATAAAAGACGAACTTGATTATATAAATAATTTAAAGCTTAATGAAACAGAAGAAAAGATTGCTGAACAAATCTTGATTGAGATAAAGAAGAGATTATCATTCTTAATAACTGTAGGACTTGATTACTTAAATCTATCCAGAATGGCAAAGACGCTATCTGGTGGCGAAGCGCAAAGAATTAGGCTTGCTACACAGATAGGTTCGGCTCTAGTGGGCGTTATATACGTTTTAGATGAACCATCCATAGGTTTACATCAAAGAGACAATTTAAAGCTTATACAGGCGCTTAGAGAGCTAACAGACGCAGGCAACACTTTACTTGTAGTAGAACATGACGAAGAGATTATGCACCATTGTGACGAAATCATAGACATTGGTCCAGGAGCGGGTATACATGGTGGCCACCTTGTTGTTCAAGGCAATATTAATAAGGTTATGAAATGCAAAAAGTCTATCACAGGCGATTATTTATCTGGAAGAAAGAAAATTCCTCTTAAGGATGAGTATAGAAAGACTGATAAAGATAATGTTTTGAGGGTCATAGGAGCTAGCGAAAACAATCTTAAAAATATTGATGTAGATATTCCTCTAAGTGAATTTGTAACAGTAACGGGTGTTTCTGGTTCAGGAAAGTCAACTTTAGTTAATGAAATTATTTATAAATCACTAGCACAAAAAATAAATAAATCAAAATATAAACCTGGTAAGAGAAAAGCTGTTGAAGGCATTGAAAATATTGACAAGGTAGTAGTAATTGATCAAAGCCCAATAGGTAGAACACCTAGATCAAATCCGGCGACATATACTGGCACATTTGATCTAATCAGAGATGTCTTTGCTATGACGCAAGAGGCTAAGATGAGAGGCTATCAAAAAGGAAGATTCTCTTTCAATGTTAAAGGCGGTCGCTGCGAGGCATGTAAGGGCGATGGTATATTAAAGGTTGAAATGCATTTCTTGCCAGATGTATACGTACCATGCGAGGTATGTAAGGGTAAGAGATACAATAGAGAGACACTTGAAGTTAAATTTAAGGACAAAACTATTGCCGATGTACTTGACATGACAGTTGAGGAAGGATTAAAGTTTTTTGAAAATCAACCGCGTATAGCAAGGAAACTACAAACGCTTTATGATGTAGGTCTTGGATATATAAAGATCGGTCAAAGCTCAACAGAGCTATCTGGTGGGGAGGCACAAAGAGTTAAGCTTGCCACAGAACTTTCTAAAAAGTCAACTGGAAGAACCATATATATACTTGATGAGCCAACTACAGGTCTTCACTCACATGATGTTGCCAAGCTTATAAAGGTACTAAACACACTTGTTGATCAAAACAATTCAGTCTTAGTCATAGAACACAATCTTGATGTTATTAAACAGTCAGACTACATTATAGACCTTGGTCCAGAAGGCGGAGACATGGGCGGAACCATAGTTGCCACAGGAACACCTATTGAAGTAGCTAAGAATAAAAAATCATATACAGGAAAGTTTTTGAGAGAAATATTTGAAAAGGAAGGAAAGCTTTAATTGATTAAAAGCATGACATTTGGGGTATATTTTATATACGGAGGTAAATATGAAAAAGAGCTTTCTTAAAAAATTTATAATATTATTTATAGTTCAAATAATTTTCTTACAATGCTTTACTGCAAAAGCAATCTCAAAGCCTGATTATGGATTTGTTCTTGATAATGCAAATATTATCTCTCAAGATACTATTGATCATATTAATGAAATGAATTTTAAGATGAAAGACTATGGAAGTCAAGTTGCTGTACTAACAGTTAATGACTTAGGCGGAACGGATATAGAATCATTTTCTAATAAAGTATTTAGAGATTGGGGCATAGGTGATAAGAAAAAGAACAACGGAGTACTTTTATTAGTAAGCCTTAATGATAGACGGGTAAGGTTTGAAGTAGGTTATGGGCTTGAAGGCGCAATAAATGATGCTAAAGCAGGAAGAATAATAAGAAATGTAATAAAACCAAATTTTCAAGCAGAAGATTATGATAAAGGTATTAGAGATGCGTTCGATAGCGTAATTTATTACATCGGAGAAGAGTACAATGTAAAGTTTGAAGAAATAGACGTAAATGAATTAGGACTTGAAAATGATTTATCTATAAGCCCAGTAATGATAATATTATTAATATTTTTATTTATTATGATTACATCTAGGCTTAATAGATCAAGATATATCTACGGCAGAAGAGGAAGAATGTATAGACGTAGACGTAGAAATATATTTTTCGATGACGATGATCCATTCGGTGGCTTTTTCGGAGGCTCTGGTGGGTCAGGAGGATTTGGTGGCTTCGGCGGATCAGGTGGCGGCTCATTTGGCGGCGGTTCATCTGGCGGCGGCGGGGCATCAGGATCTTGGTAAATAAATTTTAAATAAAGGAGAATATGAAATGGAAGAAAAAAGACAAAGAAGAGGTAAATTTTCACCACTTTTAATTATACTAGTGATAGTAATTGCTTTAGGTGCACTAGTAGCATCAAAGTACAATGGCCTAGTTAACAGACAAGAGAATGTTAATAAGACATGGGCAGAAGTTCAAACACAATATCAAAGAAGAGCAGACCTAATACCAAACTTAGTTGAAACAGTAAAAGGTTATGCTAAACATGAAGAAGAAACACTTGAAAATATTGCTAAACTTAGAAGTGGTTATACTGAAGCAAAAACACCTGAAGACTATGAAAAGCTTGATACAGAACTAGCTAAAAACATTAACATAGTTGTAGAAAACTATCCAGATTTAAAAGCTAATGAAAACTTCTTAAGTTTACAAGATGAATTAGCAGGTACTGAAAACAGGATAGCAGTTGCAAGACGTGACTTTAATAACGAAGCAACTGAATTCAATAAATCAGTTAGGACTTTCCCTAATAATATCTTTGCATCGATGCTAGGCTTTGATAAATTTGAAACATTTAAAGCTCAAGCTGGAGCAGAGAACGCACCAAGTGTTGATTTCGGTAAATAATTTAATTAAAAAGTCAAACTTTGATCTTGTTTGACTTTTTCTTGTGTATTTAAGTAAAATATTTATTTACTTATAGCAATATTAGTGATATAATAACAACATAAGTAATTTTAAGGAGTGAATTAAGTGAAAGTTAATTTTGACAAAAGAGAAAAAAATAAAGTTTACTTCAATGTAGACGTAGATTGGAAGGATTTTGAACCTAAGATAGACGAAGCTTATAAGAAGATTAGATCAAAATTCAATATTCCTGGATTTAGAAAAGGTAAAGTACCTAAGATGATTATTGAACAAAACTATGGCGTTCAAGTATTTTACGATGAAGCTATAAACATCATGCTTCAAGAAATCTATCCAAAGGCTTTAGAAGAATTAGATTTAAAAGTTGTTGACCAACCAGATGTTGATGTTAAAGACTTTAAAGAAAATGAAAATATTAACTTTACATTTGAAGTAGAAGTAGTTCCTGAGTTTGAATTACCAAACTTTGAAGAGATAGAAGTTGAAGACGTTAAAGAAGAATTCGATAAAGAAGTTGTTACTAACGAAATCGAAAGATTAAGAAACGAAAATGCTAGATACACTATCATTGAAGATAGAAAGACTAAAAAGGGCGATATAGTTAAACTTGACTTTAAAGGTTATGTAGATAATGAAGCATTCCAAGGCGGAGAAGCAAAAGATTATGAACTAGAAATTGGTTCTAATTCATTTATACCAGGCTTTGAAGATCAATTAGTAGATAGAGCTATAGGCGAAGAATTTGATGTAAATGTTAAATTCCCTGAAGAATATCATGCAGAAGATCTAAAAGGAAAAGATGCTAAATTTATCTGCACTATAAATGAAATTAAAGTTAAAGAATTACCTGAACTTGATGATAACTTTGCATCAGATGTTTCAGAATTTGATACATTAAAAGAATTCAAAGCTGATTTAAGAAAGAAATTAAAAGCTCAATTCAATGAAATGATTGACGCTCAAAGAGAAAACAAAGTACTTGATAAAGTTATTGAAGAAACAAAATTTGACGTCCCAAATAGAATGATTGAAGACGAAGTAGAAAACGAATTAAGAAACTTCCAATACAGACTACAAGCTCAAGGCTTGAATTATGAAGATTACAAGAAGTATACTGGAAATACAGACGAAGAAATTAAGGAAACATTCAAAGAACCTGCAGAAAAGAGAGTTAAACTTGGTTTAATTCTTGAAAAATATGCTCAAGAAAATAAATTAAAAGCTACAAAGAGAGATTATGACAAAGAACTTGATAAATTAGCTGAAATGTATAAAGCAGAAGATAAAGAAGAATTTAAAAAATCAATGAGTGAAGGATCTCTAGAATTTCTAGATAGAGGCATACTTAACTCAAAAGCAATAGACGATATAAAGAAAAAAGTAAAATATATTTAATGGGGTGATAAAATGGCATTAATTCCTATGGTTGTAGAACAAAGTTCCAGAGGAGAAAGGTCATATGATATCTACTCAAGGCTTTTAAAAGAAAGAATTATTTTCTTGTCAGGCGAAATAAACAATGAGATGGCTGACTTAATTGTAGCTCAATTGTTATTTCTAGAAGCAGAAGATCCTGATAAAGATATACAAATCTATATAAATTCGCCAGGAGGCTCAGTATCAGCTGGCTTTGCTATATATGATACTATGCAATATATAAAACCTGATGTTTCAACTATATGCGTTGGCTTAGCTGCGTCAATGGGTGCCTTTCTATTAGCATCAGGCACTAAAGGAAAGAGATATGCTCTACCAAATGCAGACATTATGATACATCAACCACTTGGTGGAACTCAAGGACAAGCTGAAGACATTCGTATTCAAGCAGAAAAGATTCTTGAAATTAGAAAGAGAATAAATAAGATACTGTCAGAAAAAACTGGACAAGATATTGAGATAATCAATAGAGATACTGACAGAGACTACTACTTAAATGCAGAAGATGCAGTTAAGTATGGTCTAATAGATAAAGTTATGGAGAAACATTAATAAATGTCGAAATATGATGAAATAAGATGTTCCTTTTGTGGTAAAACTCAAAACGAAGTCAAAAGATTGATATCTGGACCAAATGTATACATCTGTGATGAATGTATTAACGTTTGTATGGATATATTAGAGGAAGACCATCTACTAAATGAAGAAAATTATGACTTCGAAGATATGGTTTTACCTACACCAATGGAGATAAAGAAGTCTTTAGATGACTATGTCATCGGACAAGATGACGCTAAGAAGACTTTATCTGTTGCTGTATATAACCATTATAAGAGAATCACAAAGGATACTACTGATAAAGATGTAGAAATAAAGAAAAGTAACATACTTTTACTTGGTCCAACAGGAAGCGGTAAAACACTTCTTGCTGAGACTCTAGCAAGGATACTTAACGTTCCATTTGCGATATGTGATGCAACTACTCTTACTGAAGCAGGATACGTTGGTGAAGATGTTGAGAACATCATTCTTAAGCTTATCCAAAATGCGAACTACGATGTAGATAGAGCTGAAAGAGGCATAATTTACGTTGATGAGATAGATAAGATTGCTAAGAAGAGTGAAAACGTTTCCATCACAAGAGATGTTAGCGGTGAAGGCGTTCAACAAGCACTTCTAAAGATCTTAGAGGGAACTATAGCTAATGTTCCACCACAAGGCGGAAGAAAGCATCCACAAGAGGAGTTTATTCAAGTTGATACAAGTAATATACTCTTCATAGTTGGTGGAGCCTTCCAAGGTCTAGATGATATCATTGCGAAGAGAACTAATAAAAAGTCTTACGGCTTTGGTTCAGAAATTTTTGACAAATCTAAACAAAAGTCAGAAGCTTTAAAGCATGTTGAGAGCGAAGACTTAATGAAGTTTGGCTTAATACCAGAACTAATTGGTAGACTTCCAGTTACAGTAACACTTAACGAGCTTAAGGAAGATGATTTAGTCAAGATACTTACAGAGCCAAAGAACGCACTTATTAAGCAATACCAAGAGCTTATTAGGATGGATGGCGCAGAGCTTGAGTTTACTGATGATGCAGTTAGAAGGATAGCTCAAAAAGCTATTGAGATGAAGACTGGAGCTAGAGGACTAAGAAGTATTATTGAAAAAGTAATGCTTGATATAATGTATGAACTTCCATCTAAGAAGTACGATGGAACATTAAAGATAGATAGTTCTGTAATTGATGGAAATAAGAAGCTTACTTATCAAAGTGACGATAAGGATAAAGAAGAAAAAATTGTTTCATAGATTAAGCAGATTGCTTATTTAGAAGCTCAATAAGGCCGGACAAATATGTTTCGGCCTTTTATTAAAGGAGAAAGATATGGATAATTATGAAGAAATAATCGATAATTTTTCATTTGACGATGACTATGGTGAAGATGGCATCAAAGCGCCAATCGTTTCAATTCAAGATTTAAACCTTGTTAGTAATAACTTTTACAGTATCAATCTAGATAATGAAGACTTGGTTACTTCTATAGCGAAGGCATCTAAGACCAATGGTATCTTTGCTGTTTTTCAATTAAAAACAAATAGAAAGTCTATATCAAGCGCAAAATCAGTTCACGAGATAGGTATACTTGCTGAAATTGAATCCATAGTTCCTAACAATAAGTACATGAAGATGAATTTTAGAACTCTATCTAAGGTTTATTTGACTAATGTTTTTAAGAACGACGGCATTGTTTATGGTGATCTTATAAAATTAAATGACGAGAACGACTATTCATTTGACAATCCTGAGAATATTACATACTCTGAGGTAGTTAAGAGTGCACTCGATAAGTTAAATGCACTTATTATGGAGAGTCAATCAAGTAAGGACAGGATAGTTCCAAGTACTGTTGACTACAATGTGTTTTTGGATAGTATATTCTCAAGGCTTGATATTGATAAAAAAATTACTCAAGATTATAATAACGCGCTTGACAAGAAGGAAAGAACTAAGATAGTTATTGATACTATCGATAAATCCATAGTTACAATTGAGGTTTTACAAACACTTCAAGATAAAACAAAAGATGCCATGGACAAAAATCAAAGAGACTACATCCTACATGAACAATTAAAGATTATAAAAAATGAACTTAATGCGGATAAATCTGGAGCTAAAAACATTTTTGATGCATATAGAAGTGATATAAAAAAATTAAAGGCTCCAAAAGAAGTAGAGGAGAAGGCTTTTAAGGAGATAGAGAAGCTTGAGCAAACGCCAGTGACATCCCCTGATTATCCTTCTACACTTCAATATATCGAGTTAATTAAGGACCTTCCTTGGAATACTAGAACTAAGGATACAAAAGACTTAAAGTTAGCTAAGGAGATACTTGATAGGGATCATTACGGCTTAAAAGATGTTAAGGACAGGATACTTGAATACCTTGCTATACTTAATAATAAGAAAGCTATAAAAGGCTCTATCATATGCTTTGTTGGACCTCCAGGGGTTGGTAAGACATCTATCGCTAACTCTATAGCCAATGCTACGAACAGAAATTTTGTTAGGATGTCACTAGGCGGTATCAAGGACGAAGCTGATATTAGAGGTCACATGAGGACCTATGTTGGATCAATGCCAGGAAGAATTATTTCTTTAATGAAGAAGGCTAAGTCAAAGAATCCAGTATTTTTATTTGACGAGATAGATAAGATAGGCCAAGATTTTAGAGGAGACCCATCGAGCGCACTGCTAGAAGTGCTTGACAGCTCTCAAAATAGTGATTTTACTGATAGATATTTAGAACTTCCATATGATTTATCAGAAGTACTATTTATAACTACAGCAAACTCTTTAGATACAATACCAGAAGCGCTTTTAGATAGGCTTGAAATAATAAGGATAGAGGGCTACACTGACGAAGAAAAGCTTAATATAGCTAAGAAGTATCTAGTACCAAAGTCTTTAGAAAATGCTGGTTTAACTAAAGATGCAATAAAATTTGACGATGAAGCTCTTTATAGACTTATAGATAATTACACAAGAGAGTCTGGTGTAAGAGAGCTTGAAAGAAAGATACAATCAATAATTAGAAAGCTAGTTTATAAAAAATATATGGATGATGATCTAGTAAAAAAAGTTGAAGTAAAAACTGTTGATAAATTACTAGAAGGACCTATTTTTGAATACAACTTAGTTGATAAAGAAGACAGCGTTGGTAAAGCTGTAGGCCTTGCATGGACAAGGGTAGGTGGCGATACCATAAACGTTGAAGCTCAATTGATGCCAGGTGATGGCAAACTTAATATAACTGGTAATCTTGGTAAAGTTATGCAAGAGTCTTGTCAATTAGCGATAAGCTACTTAAAGGCTAACTACGAGTACTTTAATATTGACAAGAAGAAGTTCAAAGATTACGACATACATGTTCACGTACCAGAGGGCGCTATTCCAAAGGATGGACCAAGTGCTGGTATAACCATAACAACGGCGATACTATCAGCTTTGACAGATCAAAAGATTAACAGATACTTTGCTATGACTGGAGAAATTACTTTATTAGGCAATGTTCTTGCCATAGGCGGTCTTAAAGAGAAGGCGCTTGCTGCTAAGAGAATGAAGATTAGGGATTTAATTCTTCCTATGGAAAATAAGAAAGATTTTGAAAAGCTTCCAAAAAATATTAAAGAAAGTCTTAATGTACACTACGTTAATAACTTTAAAGAGCTTAGCAAAATTATTTTCATAGATGGTGATAAAGATGCTTAAGATTAATGAACCTTTCTTAGAGAGGATGGCAGTTGATGAGAAAAGCTACCCAAAAGATGGACTTAAGGAGATAGTCTTAGTCGGTAGAAGCAATGTCGGCAAGAGCTCATTTATAAATGCGCTTACTAACAGAAAGAAACTAGCTTATACATCGTCTTCACCTGGAAAGACTAGAACTATTAACTTTTATAATATGGATAATAAGTTTAGAATAGTTGACCTTCCTGGTTATGGTTATGCAAAAATATCCATGAAGGAAAGAGAGAAGTGGAAGAAGATTATAGAAAAGTACCTTGTTAAGTCTCAAAACATTGCTTTTATCTGCCAAATAATTGATATTAGGCACGAGCCAACTAAGCTAGATTTAATGATGTATGATTACATTCGATCAACTGGATTGGATTATCTCATCATAGCTAATAAGCTGGATAAGTTAAAATCATCACAAATACTAAAACAAGTAAGCATAATAAATAAATCGCTTCACGACTTGGATAAGGATTTACTAATACCTTTTTCCTCGCAAGACAAAAGAGGAGTTAAAGAAGTACTAAATAAGTTCGAAGAGATAATTTAATAAAAATACAAGAAAGGCGCTTATATCAATACTGATAAGAGCGCCTTTAACTATACCATAAAAATGAAAAAGCCGAAGTGATTCGGCTTTTAATTTACTTAGTTACATTTTAGAAAACATGTCCTTACCAACACCACAAACTGGGCAAACCCAATCATCAGGGATGTCTTCAAAAGCTGTTCCTGGAGCTATACCTCCGTCTGGATCACCTATTTCAGGATCATAAACATAACCGCATGCATCGCATTCATATTTGTCCATAATGCAACCTCCTTCCTTTCGATTTATTTATACCCAAAACAGATAATTTGTAACAATTTGCTTACTAATTTTTTATCGCGGGTATAAATAAACTAGTAGAGGAAGGATATAATGTATAAATTTTATGGAACAGTATCTTCAAATATTGAAAGTGTCGAGATATTTGTAGATAGAATAGTAGAAAATCTATATGAATATTTGCCTAATGAGATGATATTTAATATTAGGCTTGTTCTTAATGAGCTTATGCTTAATTCCGCATCACATGGCAACCAATATAGCAAGGATAAAAAAGTAAAGCTATACATATCTATATTAAATGAGTCAATAAAACTTAGAGTTGAAGATGAGGGGGTCGGGACTCTTAGTATATGCTCGAATAATGCTGCCTGTGACCTTGGTGGAAGAGGACTAAAGATAGTTGAATCCTTGACAGATAGCGTTGCTAGATTGGAACATGGTATAAAATGCACTATTTTTTCAAGCTTTATTGATGATAGAGAGTAAAATACTTGTAATTATTATGAAAAAGTATTATAATAAAAGGTAGTGTTTAGGAGGAATAATATGTTAAGAGAAGATTTAAGAAATATAGCAATCATAGCGCACGTTGACCATGGTAAGACAACCTTAGTCGACCAAATGCTTAGACAATCAGGAACTTTCAGGGAAAACCAAGTAGTTCAAGACAGGGTTATGGACTCTGGAGATCTTGAAAAAGAACGTGGTATTACTATACTTTCAAAGAATACAGCCGTTATACACAACGGTAAAAAAATTAATATCATTGATACACCCGGCCATGCTGACTTCGGTGGTGAAGTAGAGAGAGTTCTAAAGATGGTTAATGGTGTAGTTTTGGTCGTAGATGCCTTTGAAGGACCTATGCCACAAACAAAATTCGTATTGAAGAAGGCATTCGATTTAAACCTACCAGTTATTGTATGTATAAATAAGATTGATAGACCAGAAGCAAGACCGGTTCAAGTAGTTGACGAAGTTTTAGACTTATTCATAGAATTAGGTGCTGAAGATGAAGCACTTGAAGCACCATTTATCTTTGCGTCTGCTAAAAAAGGCTACGCATCAAATCAAGCAACTATCGAAAAAGATAATATGGACGATTTATTTGACGCCATCATTGAGCATATACCAGCTCCTGAATCAAACGAAGACGAGCCACTACAATTACTTATATCAACAATTGACTACAATGACTATGTTGGTAGAATTGGTATAGGTAAGATTGAAAGAGGTACTATAAAGAATGGCCAAGAAGCTGTCTTAGTTAATAAGCTTCATCCAGAAATGCAAAGAAAAGTTAAGATAGGTAAACTTTATGAATTCATTGGTCTTGACAAAGTTGAGACAAATGAACAAAAGGGCGGGGCGATAGTTGCCGTTACAGGTATTGAAGACATATCCATAGGCGATACTATAGCTGATTCTGAATGCCCAGAAGCACTAGACTTCGTTAAGATATCTGAACCAACCATCTCTATGAACTTCATTGTAAATGATTCACCATTTGCAGGAAGAGAAGGTAAATTTGTAACATCTAGACAAATAAGAACTAGACTAGAAAAGGAACTACAATCAAATGTATCATTGAGAGTTGAAGAAACTGATTCAACTGACGCATTTAAGGTATCAGGCAGAGGGGAGCTTCACTTATCAGTTTTAGTTGAAACAATGAGAAGAGAAGACTATGAACTTCAATTATCAAAACCACAAGTACTATTCAAAACTGATGAGAATGGCAAGAAGCTTGAACCTATGGAAAAGGTTACAGTAGACGTTTCTGAACAATTTGTTGGAGCAGTTATTGATAAATTATCAAGAAGAAAAGCTGAATTACAAGAGATGAAAGAAAACTCAGCTGGATACTCAAGACTAGTGTTTAAGATGCCTGCAAGAGGTTTAATTGGATACAGAGGCGAGTTTATGACTGATACACACGGCGAAGGTATTATAAACTCGAGCTTCTTAGGCTATGAACCATATAAAGGAGAGATACCTACAAGAACTACCGGTTCACTAATTGCCTTTGAAACAGGCGTAGCATCAAGCTATGGATTAAATATCGCTCAAGGCAGAGGTATATTATTCATAGGACCACAAACTGAAGTTTATGAAGGTATGGTTGTTGGAGAAAATCCAAAGGGCCTTGATATAGAAGTTAACGTTACTAAGAAGAAACAAATGACTAATACAAGAGCAGCGGGCTCTGATGATGCTATCAGACTTAGCCCACCAAGAGTATTATCACTTGAGGAAGCACTGGAATTCATTGAAGACGATGAGCTAATAGAAGTAACACCAAAATCTATTAGAATAAGAAAGAAAATATTGGATACAAACAAGAGGTATAAATCAAAAAATACTAAGAAATAGGAGATAATGCGATGGATGTCTCATTACAAGTTTTAATTGGTTATTTATTAAACTTGCTATTAGGCCTATTTATAGTTTTTAAAGAAAGAAAGAATATAAAGTCAACATGGCTATGGTTAATGATACTACTTTATTTGCCATTTGTTGGCTTTATACTTTATATGTTCTTTGGACTTAATTACAGAAAGAGAAAAACTTTTGATGAAAAGATGATGCTAGATGAACAAGAGAAAAGACTTATTGAACATCAAAAAAAGTATATAGCTCTAAGTAATTCAGATAGCCTAAATGCAGATCAAAAAGATTTAATAAATTTATGTTTAGCAACAAGCGATTCTGCTTTTACCGATTATAACGACATTAAATTTTACTTTGATGGAAAAGATAAGTTTAAGGACTTATTTGAAGACATCAAGAATGCAAAAGAATACATCTATATAGAGTACTACATCTTTAAAACAGATGAGCTAGGAAGGGAGCTTATAAGCCTTCTTAATCAAAAGTTAAAAGAAGGGGTAGAGGTAAGGATACTCGTCGACGCAGT
This sequence comes from uncultured Eubacteriales bacterium, assembly GCA_900539225.1. Classification (GTDB taxonomy): domain Bacteria; phylum Bacillota; class Clostridia; order Tissierellales; family Peptoniphilaceae; genus Fenollaria. Next base: position 52,376 of record UQBO01000004.1, on the reverse strand, counting down.
TGGCTCTAGAAGCATCAGAAAAAGACACTTTATAGAGTTTAAAAAATTAGGCGGAGAAGTAGACTCGTTCTTCCCATTGTTTTTCTCTAAATTTACTACAAGATTCAACTATAGAAATCATAGAAAGATAGTTGTTATTGATGGTAAAATTGCATATAGCGGCGGTTTTAATGTTGGTAATGAGTATATTAACAAAGATAAAAAATTTGGATTTTGGAGAGATACTCATTTTAGATTAGAAGGGGACATAGTAGAAGAGTACCTAAGAAGATTTAACTTTGACTATAGATTTGCTACTAAGATTAAAACTAAAGGTGAATTTTATAAAGATCATGACATTAAGACTTTAAGCAGAATGCAGCTAGTAACATCAGGACCAGACTCTATGTATGAAAGTATAAAGAATGTTTATCTGAAAATGATAAGCTCAGCTAAAAATAGGCTATGGATACAAAGTCCGTACTTTGTTCCTGATGAATCTATCTTCGAAGCAGTCAGGATAGCAGCTTTATCAGGTGTTGATGTTAGAATCATGATACCAGATAAACCAGACCACTTCTCTGTATATTGGGCAACGCAAAGCTATGTAGGACAGCTGCTTGAAGACGGAGTAAAGATTTATGAGTATGGAAAAGGCTTTTTACACGCTAAACAAGTTGTTAAAGATGATGATATATGCACAGTAGGAACAGCTAACTTTGATATTAGAAGTTTCTCGTTAAACTTTGAGGCGAATCTGATTTTTTATGATAAAGATACAAACGCATTATTAAGTGAACAGTTTTTGAGGGATATGGAAGAGTCGAAAGAGCTAACTCTTGATAGATACAATCAAAGATCAAGAATGGCCAAGATTAAAGAGTCAATAACTAGATTGTTTTCACCAATGCTATAATAAATATATATTGTATAAGGCTAGACAAGATGTTTAGTCTTATTTTTTTTATAGATACAGCTTTGCTATAAAAAATATCTATATTTATCATACTAAAAACTTGCTAATAAATCAAAAATGTGTTATAATAACTTTAAGCGTGATGCTTAAAACCAATAAAATTTAATAGGAGGTGTTTTAAGTTTGGATAAGTTTTTAACAGGCGAAGTACTGATTACAGCTTTAATTGCTATTGTTCTTGGTTTTATCATAGGATATATAATTAGAAAGATTCTAGGCGAAAAGAAGATTAAAAGTGCTGAAATTGAGTCAAGTAGAATTATCGAAGATGCAAAGAACAAAGCAAGTCAAGAAGCTAAAGAGAAGATACTATCAGCCAAAGAAGAAATTCACAAACTAAGAAATGACCTCGACAAAGAAGCAAAAGAAAAAGAAATCGAACTGAAAAAATCGGAAAAAAGATTGATCAACAAAGAAGAAAATCTTGATAAGAGAACACAATCTTACGAAAAGAAGGAAGAACAACTTAAGAATAAGATGAACTCTCTAAGCAAGAAAGAAGAAGAAGTTGAACAATTAATTGAAGAAAGAAGAAAAGAAATTGAGCGCGTTTCCAAAATGAGTACTCAAGAAGCAAAAGACATTATCTTGGATGAAGTTAAAAAGGAAATGACTCATGAGTGTGCTACTTATATCAGACAAGCTACATATGAAGCTAAAGAAGAAGCACAAAAGAATGCTAGAGAAATCATAGCTGACGCTATTCAAAAGAATGCATCTGACTATGTAACTGAAGTTAGTGTTAATGTTGTTAACCTACCAAATGATGAGATGAAGGGAAGAATCATCGGTAGAGAAGGTAGAAATATAAGAACACTAGAAACTTTAACCGGAGTAGATCTAATCATAGATGATACACCGGAAGCAGTAGTATTATCAAGTTTTGACCCAATTAGAAGAGAGATTTGCAAAATTGCTTTAGAAAAACTTATAGCTGACGGAAGAATTCATCCGGCTAGGATTGAAGAGATGGTCAACAAAGCTAAGGTCGAGGTAGAGACAGTTATAAAAGAAGAAGGTGAAAGAGCCGTTATCGAAGCCGGCGTACGTAACTTACATCCTGAGCTAGTAAAACTATTAGGTAGACTTAAATTTAGAACAAGCTATGGTCAAAATGTCCTAGAGCACTCTATAGAGGTAGCTAAACTATCAGCAACTATAGCTGAAGAGCTTGGTGCAGACATAAGACTTGCTAGAAGAGGAGGCCTACTTCATGACATAGGTAAATCCATTGACCAACAAATGGAGGGAAGCCATATCGAGATAGGTGTAAATACTTGCAAGAGATATAAGGAAAACAAAGAAATTCTAAACATCATCGCATCACACCATGGTGACGAAGAGCCAACAACAGTCGAAGCTGTTATCGTTCAAGCTGCAGACGCAATATCTGCTGCAAGACCAGGTGCTAGAAGAGAAACATTAGAATCGTACATCAAGAGGCTAGAAACACTAGAGGGTATAGCAAACTCATTTGAGGGTATTGAAAAATCATTTGCTATACAAGCTGGTAGAGAAATCAGAATAATGGTTAAACCTGAAGTTATAGATGAAGATAAAATGCTTTTAATGAGCCGCGATATTGCTAAGCAAATTGAAGAAAATTTGGAATATCCAGGACAAATAAAAGTTACTGTCATTAGAGAAACAAGAAGTACTGATTATGCAAAATAGTATTTAAATAAAATGTGTAGATAAAAAGTCTACACATTTTTTATTTGTATACAATCTTATATGCAATTTTTATAAATGGAATTTGTATAATGATAAAAGTGATTTAGTTTAATTAAACAATAAATGTTAGAAAAAAGCTTTGACATTTATATAAAAGGGTGGTATAATAGATTTAGATAAAATGTCGCTAAATATAAATTTAGTGACATAAACACATAATATCGAAAGGGGCTCCAAATATATGGCAATTACACAAAAAAACGATCCTAACTACATAAAAGACTTTTTAGGATATTTAAAATCAGTTAAGGGTTTGTCTCCTAATACCATTCAAAGTTATTATTATGATTTAAAATCCTTCCTTAACTTTGTCGCTATTCGTTTAGAAATTTTAGATGAAAACGATGAATATTATTATAAAGCTGTTACTGTTGATGACATTAAAAAGCTTCAAATTAATGACCTATATGCCTTTATATCCTACGCTGATGAAGATCTTGATAACACTAACTATGGTAAATATAGAAAGGCTGCTGTAGTTCATGCTCTATATGCATACCTAATGAAAGTTAATCTCATAGACAATAACGTTGCTAATGAGTTAGAAATGCCTAAGATTGATCAGCGTCTACCTATATATCTTAGTCTTAATCAATGCGAAACGCTATTAAATACCATTATGAAGAATGAAAATAACGAAATGCGCAATCGTGACTATGCTATAATTATGCTGTTTTTAAACTGCGGCCTACGTATATCTGAGCTTACTAGCCTTAACTTAGACTCTATTAATGAGGATAGATATATCAATGTTGTTGGTAAAGGCAATAAAGAAAGACAAATATATTTAAACGATGCTACATTTAGTGCAATAAATGACTATATTGAAGTGCGGCCGAAAGATGTTAAAGAAAGTGACAAACATGCCCTATTCATCTCTCAAAAGAAGGTTCGTATGTCAAACCGCGCTGTTCAGTACATGTTCGATAAGTACTTACTTGAAGCTGGTCTTGATAAAAATAAGTTTACAGTCCACAAATTAAGACACACTGCCGCTACCCTTATGTATAAATATGGTTCAGTTGATATAAGGTCTTTGCAAGAGATACTTGGTCACACATCAGTTGCTACAACACAGATATATACACATCTTGACAATAGCACTCTTAAAAAATCAATCGAAAATAATCCATTGGCCAATAGAAAAAAGTATTAGATTTGCTCTAATACTTTTATTTTGCTTATATTTTTTTATAATGATATCTTCCCTGCGTCTACTAGGTCTTGCAGTGCTATCATTAAGCCAAGTTTACCTTGTTCTAAGGACATAGATCCTTGGAAATATGCTATATACGGATCTCTTATAGGGCCATCAGCTGATATCTCTATGGATGAGCCGTCTATAAAGCTTCCTGATGCCATGATTATCTTGTTTTCATAGCCTGGCATGTCCCAAGGCTCTGGTGTTAAGAATGAATCAACGCAAGCTGCCTTTTGTATTGATTTACAGAACTTAATAAGTATATCTGGATCTTTGAACTTTATTGCGCAAACTATATCTGATTTGTGCTCGTTATATTCAGGTGTGCACTCAAAGCCTAACTTTGTAAATACATATGAGAACAAGCTTTGAGTCTTTAAAGCTTCACATACTACTCGTGATGACATGTATAAGCCTTGAAGCGTAGTTCTAAGCGTGCCATAAGATAAGCCTAGCTCTTTGCCAAGGCCTGGTGCATATAAACGATCTGCAGCTAGCTCTATAAGATCTTTTCTTCCTACTAAATAGCCGCCACCTAAACTTATACCAGCACCAAGATTTTTAAGCAGTGATCCAGCTATTATATCAGCGCCGACATCTGTTGGCTCGATACTGTCGGTAAATTCTCCATAACAATTATCATACATTATAACAATGTCTGGATGCTTCTCTTTAAACTTAAGCATATCATCTTTTATTGCATGAAGATTAATTGCCTTTCTAAATTCGTAGCCAATTGACCTTTGCACGACTATAGCTTTGGTGTTTTTTGTGATTTTCGCTTCTAAGGCCTCAAAATCGATCGTAGCGCCTTTTAGCTCCACTTGGCTATACATTATACCTTTTTTCATTAATGAGTCCCTTAAATCGCCAATTAAGCCTATACTTTTTTGTATAGTGTCATAAGGAGTGCCAGTTACGTATATTAATTCATCTCCATGATCAAGAATTGAAGAAAGCATTATATATATAGCATGTGTACCTGAAACTATAGAAGTTCTTACTAAAGCATCTTCTGCATTAAAGATATCTTTAAAAATTTCTTCTATTTTGTCTCTACCAATATCGCCATAGCCATAGCCGCTTGCATAATAAAAGTCTGATGCAGCTAAGTTATTTTTTTGCATAGCATGTATAACTTTTATTTGATTAATCTCTTTATTTTTTTCATACTCTTTGTATGTTTCGTTTAATTCATCACTTGCGTCATTAACTAAATTTATGACAGCATCTGATAAATCGTATTTTTTGTAAATATTATTCATTCTTCCACCTTTTCATTATGTCATTGTATATTGTATTTACTGTTTGGTCTATATCGTCAAAGTTTACGTCAATGAAATTTGCTTCACTTTCGCGCCTAAACCATGTCAATTGTCTTTTTGCGTAGTTCCTAGACTTTTGCTTGATTAGATCTACAGCTCTTTCATAAGTAATTTCACCTTGCAGATAACTTATAAGTTCTTTATATCCAATAGCGAGCAGAGCTCTATTTGAAGTAATTTCCTCACTACTCATATCCTTTATAATTTCTTTAACTTCATCTAAGAGACCAGCTGAAAACATCTTGTCAACTCTTTTATTGATTCTATCATATAAAAGCCCTCTATCTGTTTGAAGTATATAGATTAGCTTATCATATTCGTCATTGTATTCTCTGAAGTTTTTGTTTTCTTCGCTGTATTTATTGCCGCTCTTATATATAACTTCTAAAGCTCTGATTATCCTAAAAGTATCATTCACACTAAGCTTTTCAGCATATTCTGGATCGAGCTCTTTTAATTTATTATATAAATATTTCTTACCATATAGTTCTGCTTCTTTATTAAGCTTTTCTCTAAGCTCTTTATCTTCAGCTTCACTACTAAAGTCTAGTTTATATAATAAGGAATTGATATATAATCCAGTTCCACCTATGATTATGGGTATCGTGCCACGCTCATTCATATCGCTTATTAGCTTTTTTGCCTTCTTTTGATAATCGTAGACAGAGAAAGTTTCATGAATGCTCACTTCATCTATCATATAATGCTTAATGCCAGACATCTCTTCGTCAGTAACTTTTGCAGTACCGATGCTCATTTCTTTATATATCTGCATTGAATCAGATGAGATTATCTCAGCGTTTCCAAGCTTTTTAGCGAGCTCAACAGCGACCTTTGATTTACCAATACCAGTTGGTCCTGATATAACTATAATTTTTTCTTTCATCATTGTATCCTATAGAACATCTTTTCAATCATATTCTTCTTAAGTATAATCATACTTGGTCTTCCATGAGGACAAGTAGTTGGATACTTGCACTTATTAAGGTCTTCAATAAGTTTATCTATCTCAATATTAGAGATTTTATCTCCAGCCTTAATAGCATTTTTACAAGCGTATTTCATGATCTTTTCTACTTTATAGTCATAAATATTAGTTTTTTCTTCGTCAAGTATACCAATTATATCCTTAATTAAGTCTAAGCTGTAATTACCGCCAAATATTATAGGTATGCTTCTTACTACAACATTATGATCAGGATATATATCTATAGTAAAACCAAATTTATTAAGTAGATCCATGTTTTCTTTTATAGTTTCTTCTTCATTAACTGTTAGTTTTATAGGACTTAGGCCTTCTATATATTGAGAATTTACTTTAGAATTCTTGAATTTTTCAGAAAACTCTTCGTAAAGAATCCTTTCATGTGCCGCATGTTGATCTATCATAACTACGAAGTCATTATTGTAGTCATAAAGCAGTATAAAGGTATTGAATAAGACGCCTTCTATCTTATAAGCATCAAGTATATTGATCTCATCCATGACTATTCTGTTTTTATCATCATTCGTCTCATCATCAAATATTAATATTTCTTCATATTCTTGTGAAGACTTTTTAATATCTTTATTTCTATCTTGTAATAACTTTATGTCATTTATGAATTCGTCATCATCAAAAACTGGTATATCTGCATTATTTTCATCTCTTTCGCTATCTTCACTACTTATAAATTCATCATACTCAGTATCAGTAGATTTGGCATAAACCGCATTATCTTGAGTACTAGTGTCATCTTCATAAGTAATTCTCACGGCTTCATCGCTATCTTCTTCATCTTTTTCAACAATATTAAGCTTAGTCTCCTCTTCCCTCTCATCTTTTTTATCGTAAAAAGCTATCTTAAGCTCAACATCGCTATTGATGACGCGCTTTAGATTAGAGTTAAGCAAAACAAGAAGTTCATCCATGTCTTGTATCTTAACCTCAGTCTTAGCTGGATGTATGTTAACATCAATCATACTAGGGTCTATATCTATAAACAAGAAGAATACAGGGAATCTATTCAAAGGTATAGTAGACTTATAAGCTTCATTAATTACCTTGTTTATAGCATCATTCTTAACAGTTCTATTATTTATATATAAAAGCTGATTCTTTTTATTACTTCTATATAGAAGATTATTTGATATATAGCCTCTAATCTTAAACTTATCGCTTTCGATATTGACTTCCTTCATATTTATAGCAGTATCATAGCCATAAAGACTGTTAATCCTTTCGTATAAGTTTTGATTACTAAATAAGTCAAAAATAACCTTATCATTATTCATATACTTAAAGCCGATACTAGGATTTGCTATAGCAAGCCTATAAAGAAGATCATTTATAAGATTTGACTCATAAGTATCTTTTTTTAGAAATTTCTTTCTTGCTGGAATATTATAGAAGATATCTTCAACTATTATGGAAGTACCTTTATTAGTGGATATATTCTCTATCCTTTTATTGTCATTAAAAAAGCTGATTTTAGAGCCAATCTCTTCATCCTCTGTCTTACTTATAAGTGTAACATTGCTTATGGCTTTGATGCTTGCCAAAGCCTCGCCTCTGAAGCCCATAGTGTGTATCCTATATAAGTCATCAACATTCTCGATTTTGCTCGTAGAGTGCTTAATAAAGGCAAGATTAACGTCTTCTCTGTTTATTCCGCTGCCATTGTCAGAAATTGATATCTTTCTTTTGCCGCCATCATATATCTTGATAATGATATTTGTAGCGCCTGCATCTATTGAATTTTCTACAAGTTCTTTGACAACTGATACCGGTCTCTCTATAACCTCGCCTGCAGCTATCTTTTCAACTGTTTCTTTTGATAGTACTTTTATCATCTAATCACCTAATTTTTTTGCTCTTTCAATTATTTTATTTAGCTCGTTTAGAGCATCCATTGGGGTCATTGCATTTATATTTATATCCTTGATTGAATCTACATAAGATCTGTACTTATATTCATCTAGGCTAATGTTTGTCGTTTCTTTCTCTTTTTTTCTAACGCTAAGGTCCTGGTATTCAAGTCTATCCATCATCTCTTGTGCGCTTGATATAACGTCATCATTAATGCCGCTAAGCTTTGCTACATATATACCGTAGCTCTTGTCTTGCGCTTCGTTTTTAATCTTTCTTAAGAATATAAGATCTTCGCCATCTTCTAATATATCCATAGATATTTGCTCAACATTTTTAAATTTTTCAGTTAAATGAGGTATCTCGTGATAGTGCGTACTGAATATGGTCTTAGCCTTAATCTTCTTTGATATATACTCAAGTATTGCAAAGGCAATGGACAAGCCATCGTTAGTGCTAGTTCCTCTGCCCACTTCGTCTAAAACGATGAAGCTATCTTTTGTAGCAAACTTTAGTATCTCATTTACTTCTTTCATCTCAACCATAAATGTTGAATTGCCTCTAGATATATCATCTGATGCGCCTATCCTAGTAAATATCCTATCTACTATAGGTAATTTTGCCTCGTTTGCTGGAACGAAGGAGCCTATTTGATTTAAGTATAAAGATATAGCTATCTGTCTCATATAAGTCGATTTACCGCTCATATTTGGCCCTGTGATGACTTTTATATACTTATTGCTATCAAAGTATGCATCGTTCTCAATAAAGGCAGTATCTTTGAGATTCTTCTCAATAACTGGATGTCTTGAATTTTTTAATACAAGATCTTCGTCACTTATACTTGCTCTTACATATTTATTTTTCCTAGATATATATGCAAGATTAACTATAAAGTCAAGATATGCAATCTTCTCACTTAAGTTCTTTATCCTAGATAAACTATCTAATAATTTGTTTTTAATATCATTAAATAGCTCTCTCTCAAGTGATTCAAATCTATCTTTTGCTGTAAGTATCTCTGTTTCAAGAGCTTTAAGCTCTTCTGTTACGAACCTTTCACTATTAACAAGAGTAGCTCTTTTTATAAAATAGTCAGGAACCATATTTAAGTTAGATTTAGTAACCTCATAGAAATAACCAAGTATCTTATTATACTTTATTTTAAGATTTTTAATCTTTGTATTTTTTCTATCCTTGTCCTCAAGTAGAAGTATCTCCTTTAAAGAATCATTTTGCAAGCTTCTGTATTTGTCAAGCTCTGCATTATAATTAAGCTTAATTATATAGTCGCTATCCATAGAATCAATGGCAATATCAATAAGCTTAACTAAGTCATTTAAGTCATAAAATTTGAAAATCTCTTTAATATTTTCATCTTTTATAAGAGCTACAGCATTTTCAGCGTAGATAATATAGTCTTTAAGCCTTAGCATATCCTGCTTTGTAACTGTCATCTCATTGATTCTGTTGGAAATTCTGTCTATATCACGAATATTTTTAAGATAGTTTCTGATACCTGTCATTTCCATCTCGTTTTTATAAAAATATTCGACTAAATCAAGCCTTTCATTAATATCACTAGCATTGATAAGCGGCTTTAGCATAGCATTTTTAAGGTATCTTAAACCCATAGCTGTCTTTGTATCATTAAGTATATCAAATAATGTTTTTGACTTAGTATTATAAGATGAGTCTATCTCGAGATTTAATCTAGTTTGATCATCTAGGATCATTGTCTTTATATCATCATTGATATTTTCAAACTTAAAATGCTTCAAATCATTCTTTTGAGTGTATTCAAGATAAGATATTAAATAATAGATAGCAATAGCTTTTCTATATTCATTTTTCTTTAGGTTAATATTATGACTATCTTTTAAAATGACTACAATATCATCAAGGTTTTTATCTACTTTATAAGACTTTACATAGTCAAGCGATTTTTTATTTAGATACTTAATAAGGTCTTCTATATCTTCATAGTCATCATTAATAAAGACTTCGGCAACATTGTACTTAAAAATGCTATCAACTACATCATAGACACTGCCCTTAAGACTATAATCATGAGCATCGATATCACCTGTTAGGTAGTCGCATTTGACGATTGATGCGCCCATATCATCAATATAAAGGTAGATGATATATTTATTAAGCTCTTCTTCGCTTGATGTAGTGCCTGGTGTAACTATCTTTACTATATCTCTTTTAACTAGGCCTTGAGCTAGTTTTGGGTCTTCTACTTGATCGACAATTATAACTTTTTTATTGTTTTGACCAAGCTTATTGATGTAGACGTCAACAGCTTTAGCAGGCACGCCGCACATAGGCGCTCTTTCATCTAGACCGCAGTCGCGTCCTGTTAAGACTAAATCAAGTATCTCGCTTGCTTCAATAGCATCGTCGAAAAACATTTCAAAGAAGTCACCAATCCTATACATGACTATAGCATCTTGATTCTTTTCTTTAAGTTCTACATACTCCTTCATCATAGGAGATAATTTGTCTTTATCAATCTTCAACTTTCTCACCATTCATAGAAAATGATTTAACATCATTTATTTTTACTTTAACAATATTGCCAATGTCTTCTTCATTTGCTTTAAAGTTTACTAATTTAAACTCTTCGGATCTACCTGAGTAGAAATTTTCATCTTTTGAAGATTTTCCTTCTACTAATACATTTAGTGTTTTACCTATATATTTCTTGTTCTTTTCTAAGCTAATATCGTTTTGCACATCAATAAGTTTTTGTAATCTAGCGTTTTTAATATCATCAGGAATTTGATTTTGCATCTTAGCAGCAAGAGTACCTGGTCTTATTGAATATATAAATGTAAAGGCTTGATCATAGCCAACAGTTTTAACTAGATCAATAGTATCTTCAAAATCCCTATCACTTTCGTCTGGAAAGCCTACTATGATGTCTGTAGACAAGGCAATATCACGTTTTAAGGATTTAATAAGCTCTATATTTTCCAGATAATCTTCTCTAGTGTATTTTCTATTCATAAGCTTAAGTATTCTATTTGAACCTGATTGCACTGGTATGTGCAAGAACGGCATAAGTTTATCTATCTCATCAAAAGCATATATAAGCTCTTTGGATATATCCTTAGGATGAGATGTCATAAACCTAATTCTCTCAAGTCCATCGATATCAGCAATCTTATAGATAAGATTAGTAAATGAAATTTGAGGCTCTAATGTTTTTCCATATGAGTTAACATTTTGACCAAGAAGTGTCACTTCTTTTACGCCGCCATCAACAAGGTGCTTAATCTCAGCTATTATATCCTTTGCCTCTCTTGATACTTCCCTGCCTCTAGTGTATGGTACAATGCAATATGTACAAAAATTATCGCAGCCATACATGATATTAACATATGATTTGAAATTATATCTTCTGTTTTGGCCAATTGTTTCTCTTGTTTTTAGGTTTATTTGATCGATATTTACAACTTGCTTCTTTGTAGATAGATGTTCTTCAAGCAAATCTTCTAAAATGGCAATGGAATTAGTTCCAAATATGATGTCTACGTGTTTGAATTTTTCTTCTAGAAATTCTCTTGAAGAGTCAATCTCCATTACACAGCCGCAAACCATAATGATTTTCTCTAAATCATTTGCTTCCATTAGATGCTTTAAATCACCTAAATTGCCTAATAGTTTATTCTCTGCATTTTGTCTAACAGCGCATGTATTGAATATAACTATGTCAGATTCAATCATATCATCTGTCTCTACAAAGCCAAGATTAGATAGTATCCAGCTTATAGATTCGCTGTCACGCTCGTTCATCTGACAGCCATAAGTTTTAATCATAAAGCTTGGTGATTTTTTATATTTACTTTGATAATCATCGATATATTTTTTTATACTATTCAATATATGTCTTACTCCTAACTAATTAAAGGCACGCCTAGGCGTGCCTTTAAAAATCAATTATTATTGTTCTTCTGATTCAGAATTTTCTATTGCATTTTTAAATAACGCACCCATATCTTCTGATAAGTCATCATTTTGTACAGGTAATTCTTTTACTTCAGATTCCTTTACTTCTTTTTCTTCAACTTCAGGTTTTTCTTCTTCATGAACTTCTTCAGCTGCTGGAGCTTCTTCTTCGTATTCTTGTTCTTCTTCTACTGGTTCTTCAAGTCTTCTCTTAGATACGCTAACCTTCTTGTCTTCATGAATTTCAGTAATCATAACTTCGAAGCGATCGCCAACTTTTAATACGTCCTTTGGATCATTAACTCTCTTATGAGAAATTTGTGAAACGTGTAGTAAAGCATCTACGCCTTCCATAATTCTAACGAAAGCACCGTATGATTCAATATTAACAACTTCTACTTCAACAACATCGCCTTCGTGGTATTTTTCTGTAAATACTGTCCATGGTTCAGGTACTGTTTGTTTTAAGCCAAGTGAAATTCTATTTCTTTCTTTATCTACTGATAAAACTTTAACTTCGATTTCTTCACCTTGTTTTAAAACTTCTTTAGGATTTCTAATTCTTCCCCATGTAAGGTCTGTGATGTGAACTAAGCCATCGATTCCGCCTAGGTCAATGAAAGCACCATAATCAACGATTCTAGCTACTATACCTTTGACTATTTCTCCTTCTTTGATGTTTTCCCAAGCTTCTTCTCTCTTCTTATCAAGCTCTTTCTTTTCAACAGCTTTTCTAGAGAATACTAATCTTCTTTTATTTATATCAACGTCGATAATTACAACATCTAGATTTTGTCCAACAAATTCTTCAAGGTTTTCTTTATATCTAACTGATACTAATGAAGCTGGTATAAATCCTTGGATTCCGCTATAGTTAACAATCAAGCCGCCTTTAGTGACAGATTTAACTTTTACAGAAACTACTTCGTCTCTTTCCTTAACTTCTTCAATCTTTTCCCAAACTTCCATTTCTTTCAACTTCTTAGTTGATAGAACTACGTTACCTTCTCCATCGTCAATCTTAACTACATAAACTTTGATTTTATCGCCTTGTTTATATAGATCCTTTGGATTAACATCTTCTTCAGCTAGGTCTTCTTTTTTGATTATACCGTCGCTTCTAAAGTTGATGTTAACACTAACATCGTTGTCAGTTACATAAAGAACTTCACCTTCAATGATTTCGCCTCTTGATATTCTCTTGAAAGAATCATCAATAGCTTTAATCATTTCATCTTTTTTTGTTTCTTTAGCATCCTCCTTTTTCATTGTTTCATCGTGGTTTAAATTTTCCATTACTTTAATTGCCTCCTTAATTATATCATCAGGCACCGAAGCACCTGCTGTAATACCAATATTATAATCTGGTTTTATTAAACTCATGTCCAGCTCATGAATATTTTCAAGTAAATATGTTTTTGGATTAATAGTTTTTGAAATTTCATACAATTTTTTAGTATTTGAACTGAAATTTGATCCAAAGACTAAAACCATATCTACTTTATTTGCAAGCTCCCTAACAGCCTTCTGTCTGTTTTCAGTAGCGTTGCATATAGTGTTAAATACAAGCACATCCTCATTATGCTCTTCTAAGCACTTTGACATCTTATCAAATTTATCATGAATGAATGTTGATTGTGCAAAGAATGCAATATGATTTAAGCCAATAATTTCTTTAGCTTCATCTAAATCCTTAATGACGATTGCTTCTGTTTTAGAATGAGAAACTATAGCTTTTACTTCTGGATGTTCTTTATCACCCGCTATAATAACATTATAACCTATATTTGAATATTTTTCCACTAATTCGTGAATATTTTTTACTTTTATACAAGTTGTATCGCAAATATTTTTATGATTATCCTCTAGGAGCTTAGTGTTTTCAATTGTTTCACCATGCGCGCGTATGATTATATTATTTGAAAATATTTTTTTATAATCATCAATTTTTTTTAGTCCACGTCTAGCAAAATCATCGATAACTGTTTGATTGTGTATTAAGTCACCAACTATTTCCGCTTCTTTGTTTTCTTCTAAAAATTCATTTGCTTTTTTTACAGCCAATCTAACTCCTGAACAAAAGCCGTAGTACTTTGCTAAATATATCTTCATTATAACGATGCTATCCTATCCATTAAGTTTTCGGAGAAATCTCCTTCTAGCTTTTCAAATTCATCTACATCAATTATTTCACCAAAAGTTATTTTAACTTTAGAAAAAATTTTGTAGCTCGATTCAATATGGCAAGGGACTATGTTTGTGCCAGTTCTTTTTGCAATCAAGTGTATGCCATCTTTTGCCTTTGCTGTTCCATCTACATTTCTAGTGCCTTCTGGGAAGAAAATCAAATTATTGCCATTCTTAAGTGTTCTCATAACATCTTTTATAGCTTTTATATCAGCTTTTTCCCTATCTACTTTTATAGCGTTCGATTTATTAAGTATAAATCTTGTAAATGGATTTTCGTAAAGTTCTTTTTTTGCGAAGAAAGCAACGTTTGTACCTAAATTCATCGCTACAAATATGGGGTCCCAGTTTGATCTATGATTGCCTGCGACTATAAAATTTGTATCTTGTTTTAAATTTTCCTTGCCTTTTATTTCAAATCTGAATAATATTCTGCAAATTATTATTCCAACAAATCTAATGACTCTATACATTATTTATCTCCATTTATATAAGAAAGCATAAGCTCAACTGTTTCTTCGATGTTCTTATCATCTGTATTTATTTCTATAGCGTCACTTGCTTTTACAAGTGGATCTACTTCCCTATGTGAATCATAGTCATCTCTACGGATAAGGTCCTTCTTTATATCTTCAAAATTAACTTCTAAACCTTTTTCCAAGTATTCTTTGTATCTTCTTTTGGCTCTTACGTCAGCTGAAGCTGTTAAAAAGAACTTGTAGTCGGCATCCTTTAATACAACTGTACCTATATCACGTCCATCCATAATCACAGATGATTTAGAAGCTATCTCTCGCTGCAAACTTACTAGTCTTTTTCTTACATCTCTATATTGACAAACATAGGAAACATTTTTATCAATACGCTCGTTTCTTATCTTGTCATCAACACAAAGCCCATCTAGGAAGATATGGTTTTCAAAATAATCTATCTTAGTTTTTTCAGCTAAGGCCACAACATCTTCTTCAGATTTAGGATCAATATTATTGTTTAAAACCTTTAGTGTTAGTGATCTATACATTGAACCAGTGTCCACATAATTTATCTTAAGTTTTTCTGCCAATAGCTTAGCTATTGTGCTTTTGCCAGCACTTGTTGGACCATCTATAGCTACTTTTATATTATTATTCATATATTTATCCTTTCTTAAGCTTTGTGTTTTGCCTAAATATACATCTTTTTTATCTATATCCTTATTATAAAATACGCTTAGCCTGATAACGCCTTGCATTTGTCCTTTGACAAGCATTTCGTTTAAGCATATCAAAGCTGTATCATTTAAACCAATGTATCTAGCTGCAAGAGCTGGATATGCCTTGTCTAAGTCTTGAGTTACTGTAAATAAAACGCATTTTATCTCTTTTTTATCTAAATTATTTACGTTTATTATCTCTTCTAATAAAATTTTGCTTTGATTAATTATTGAACTAGCCGTATTTTGAGCATCTACTGCTCCTCTAATTACTACCACACCATCACCTACTCAATGCTCATTGCTGCTTGATAAGCTGTTGAAAATGCTATTTGTAAGTTATATCCACCAGTTAAGGCGTCTATATCTAAAACTTCACCAACTATATATAGTTTATTTACTAATTTTGACTCCATAGTCTTAGGATCAATTTCTTTTACATTAACTCCGCCTGCAGTGATTATTGCTTCATCTATATCTCTTAAAGAGTCGTACTTAAGATTGAAGTGTTTAAGATTATTAATAATGGCAGTTCTTTCAAGTTTTGTAATATCACATGCTTTTTTATAATAATCAAAGTCAATATTCTTTAGAAATATATTTATTAATTTTTTTGGAAGAAGCTTCTCTAGGATCTTGCCAATGGATTTAAGATGTTCTTCTTCAAATAGCATTAGAATCTTATTATCTAGCTGTTCTTCATTTAGTGCAGGTTTTAGATCTAAGTAGATAGTATAATCTTCAGCATCTTTCATATATGACGAAGCGCTCAGTATTATTGGGCCAGATATGCCAAAGTGTGTAAATAACATCTCTCCAAATTCATTAAAGATAATCTTTTTCTTTTGATTTATGACTTTTACTTCTACATTCCTAAGTGATAGTCCCATAAGTTCAAGTCTATCCTCTTTACTTAAACTTGTATTCATCGCAACAAGTGAGGCCTTAATTGGCTTTATACTGTGTCCAAACTTTTGAGCAAGCCTATAGCCATCACCATTAGAACCAGTTACTTTATAACTCATACCTCCACATGCAATTACAAGGTTTTTTGCATAATCTACTCCAGAATTAGATATTATTTTAAATAAATCTTCATTTTTTTCTAAATCTTTAACTGTACTTTCATTTTTAAATTCTATATTCAAGCCCTTTATAAGTTTCTTAAACAATTCAATTATTTCCATGGCGTCATCTGACTGAGGGAATACTCTATTGCCTCTTTCGACTTTAGTTTTTATGCCATTGTCATTAAAAAATTTAATAAGATCATTAGCCGAATAATTATTTAAGGAGCTATACATAAATTTTTCGTTGTGTACAATATTTTTAAGTATATTGTCATTTTCAGAGTAATTACAAATATTGCACCTGCCCTTACCAGTTATTCTCAGCTTTCTTCCAGGGTATTTGTTTTTATCATATAATATTACACTTTTGCCGCGTTTAGCACAGTTAACAGCAGTAAAAATACCTGCAGCTCCTGCGCCAACTATAGCTACATCATATACTTTATTCATTATTTATCTTCATAAGGATCAAAATCGTATATGTCATATGACTTATAAATCCTTTCCATTTCTGTTAGATAGTCTTGTGTTGAATCTAGATTTTTAAAGCTAAGTCCAGCTATAATGATATTTATCAAAGATAGTGGAGCAACAAAGGAGTCGATAAATAGAATTATATCGTTTTTAGCAATTAAAACTAGGTCGCTGTTCTTAGCGATGGTAGTGTTTGTGTTGTCTGTAAGTGATATAACCTTGCTTCCCTTTGATTTGGCGTATTTCAATATACTCACTGACTTTTTAGAATATCTTGGATAGCTTATACAAAAGAATGTATCTTCTTCATTCATGTGTAGCATGCTCTCAAATACTATATCATCGTCAGAATTAATAATAATCGCATCTTTGCCCATTAATTTCAAATAGAAGCAGAAATAATTTGCTAAAAATGATGAGGTTCTTAAGCCTAGCACAAAAATTTTTCTGCTATTGTTTAAAATATCTATGCCTTCATATAGTTTTTCTTTGTCAAGATCATTTTTTAATCTCTTTACGTCGTGAGCGTCAGTTGCTAAACATGATTCAACTAGCTCATCCATAGTTGTTATCTCTCTAAGTTTAATTCTGTCAATGTTTGAAAGACTTATCTTGGCTAGCTCGTGTATATCATCTTTCAATTCTTTGTATCCATCGTAACCAAGTAATGTTGCGAATCTTACTACTGTTGACTCACTTAGACCTAGTTCCATAGCAAGTTTTTGAGCTGTTTGGAAGGTCGATTTGTGAAAATTGTTGAGAATATAGTCAGCAATTAACCTTTGACCCTTACTAAATTGCTTTTTGTTTTGTTCAATTCTATAAATTAGATTTTTCTCCATCATCTTCACTCCTCTTCTCTAAAATATATGTTTTACATGGTTTATTCTTTTGGTTAATAAACTCTAATTTGATAACATTAAATATTTTTTGATCTAAACTTTTTAAATAATCATAAATTTTACTATCTTCTAAGCTACCTTCTTCGTGGCCAGGATATGTAGTTATCATAATGATTGCACCATGGTTAAGTCTTACTAATAGCTCTTGTATAGAACTCATAGTAGTATCTAGTCTTGTTACTAGATTTTTATCAGCTCCAGGTAAATAACCTAGGTTATATATAGCAAAGTCAATATTTTCTTTTATATCCGATAAATCTTCGTGGCTTTTATTTAAATAGATACAATTCTTATATGGGTAAGACTCTAATAGAGATCTTGTATTTTCTATAGCTTTTGTTTGTATATCATAAAGATATAGCTTTTCATAATTTGGCGCGTTTTTCAAAATTCTTAAGCTGTCGAAACCATTGCCACAAGTCATGTCAACAAGTATCTTCTTTTCTTTAAGAAAAGTTTTTAATAAGTAATCAATAAAATGATTAGTGTTATCTAAGAATTTATATTTCATCTAAATGATTCAACTTCTTCCTTTGATAGTCTTCTGAATTCTCCGACCTTTAGTTGGCCTAATTCTAGAGTGCCTATCTTAACTCTTTTAAGCATAAGGACCTTATATCCCAAGACTTTAAACATATTTCTAACTTGATGGTTTCTTCCTTCGCATATCGATATAGATACTAAGGAGCTGTCATCATATACATTTAGCACTTTTACTATGCTTGGAGCTGTCTTAACTCCGTCTAGATAGACGCCGTTTCTTAATTTGTTAAGATCATTCTTATTAGGAGCCTTATCTAGTTTAGCTATATATTCTTTATATATTTCGTTTTTTGGATGCATGATGCCATTGGACCATTGACCATCGTTTGTAAGTAGTAACAATCCTGTAGTGTTTGCGTCTAGCCTACCCACTGGATAAATCCTCTTTTTTATCTTGTAATCATATAAATCAGATATAATGTTTTTAGCATATTTATCTTTTAGCGTTGTTACATAGCCAAGTGGTTTGTTTAGTGCAATGTATATTTTTTTATCTTTATCCACGGAAACTACTTCACCGTTTAACTTTACTACATCACTTTCTGGATCGACGAAGAACGGCATCTTCTCAACCACTTTATTATTTACTCTTACTCTCTTTTTTTCAATAAGTTCGTCAGCCCTTCTTCGAGACACTTCTGCATTTTCTGCTACAAACTTATTCAGTCTCACTTTCTCCATTGTCTTGCCTTTCTATATTTATATCCATGTTTATATCTGGAAGCTCAGATAAATCTTCTATGCCAAAGCTTCTTAAAAAGATATCGCTTGTCCCATAAAGTATTGGTTTGCCTGGTGTATCAAGTCTGCCTACTTCTTCTATTAAGCCTCTGTCAAGCAGTGTGTTAACAGGACCATCTGACTTTACAGATCTTATTTTTTCTATTTGCATCTTAGTAACTGGTTGTTTATAAGCAATTATTGATAGCGTTTCGATAGATGCATTGCTTAGATTGTTTTTTGGCTTTTCACTCAGTAGTTTTTTAACGTAATCAAAGTATATATCTCTGCTAATAAGCTGATAAGAGCTATTCATTCTAATGATCTTTAATCCATCGTTTGATAAATCCATTTCACTCCTAAGATCTTCCATAGCTCTTTCAATTTCTTCAATATCTATTTCGCATATATCGCTAATAGTTTTGATATCGAGAGGATCTCCCCATGCAAATAGCAATGCTTTAATTATTTCTTTTATATCATTCATGATTATCACCTAAGTATGTAAAATCTATATCTGAGAATGTTGCTTCTTGTTCGTAGCTAATAACTTTGTTTTGTATAAGTTCTAAAACGCTGATAAACAAGGTAATTACATAAGCTACGTCCACTATTTCAGGAATAAACTCACTTAGTTTTACTTTTTTATTTTTCTTAAACTTTTTAACAATATCATTTGTCATCTTTTTGACACTATATTTTTCTCTTCGTATACTACTAGGCTCTTCTTTGATGATTGTTCTCTTATTAGTCAAAAGTGATACAAGTACTTTAGATAGATTGTTCAAGTCAAAGTTAAGATCTAAAGCTTCATCTTTTTCATCAATCTCATCCATTGGCTTAAATACAAAGTTATTCGACTCTTCATACATTGTGTTTAAGTACAGAGATACATCTTTAAATATCTTGTATTCAAGAATATTTTTACTAAGTTCTAGACGTGGATCTTCCTCAATATTATCCTTTTCTACTGGTATAAGCATTTTTGATTTTATCTCCAGCAATCTTGATGCCATAACTAAAAAGTCACTACTCATTTCGACATCTATCTCTTGAGAAGTATTGATATAGTCAAGAAATTTTTCTGTTATTTCATTGATGGGTATATCGAATATATCCATCTTGTCCTCATCTATGAGTTCTAATAGTACATCAAAAGGACCTTTGTATCTGCTTATTTCAACGTTATACATCAGACTATCTTTCCTATAAGATTAATCATAAAATTAACCATTGGTATAAGTATTTTATCAAGATTATCAGTCATTATTAATAATAAGAGTAGTATATAGCCATATTTTTCGTACTTTATTAGATAATACTCATACTTTGGTGGTAGAAATGAAAACAACAGCTTTGATCCATCTAGTGGTGGAATAGGAATAAGGTTAAATACACCTAAAACAATATTGAACCAGAATATATTCATAAATAGCTCAAATACGAAGTCATTTAGCCTTATATGTTTCATAATAATTACTGAAATTATTGCCGAGATAAAGTTAGTTAATACACCAGCAATAGAAACGAAGAAAGTACCTTTTTTTCTGTCTCTAAAGTTATTTGGGTTAATCATAACTGGTTTTGCCCAACCGAATTTGAAGAAAATCAAACAAATAGTTCCGATTGGATCAAGATGATGAAGTGGATTTAAAGATAACCTACCATCGTTTTTCGCTGTTTCATCACCACAAAGATATGCTGCGTATCCGTGTGCCATCTCGTGAGGTATTATTGCAACAAGCACAGCTATTGTTCTTATAATAATATCTTGTAAATTAATATCGCCAAACATTATCTAATCACCTCTAAAATGTGCTTTTCTTTTATAGCTTTGTCGCCATAGACGACGCTAGCTTTTAAATTAGCTAATTGTTCAGAACTTAGTTCATTATTTGATCTTATTGTAAATAATAAGTCGCCTTTATCAATCTTATCGCCAATACATTTTTCATTTATTAAGCCAACTGTGTAATCAATTTTATCTTCTTTCTTTAATCTACCTGCGCCTAATTCATTGAGTGTCTTTGCGATATCTTTAAGCTTATACGAATTTAAATAGCCACTAGTATCTGCCAAAATCTCAGTCTCATATCTAGCCTTATCAAATTTATTAATATCTTCAATATATGATATATCTCCACCTTGATTGTGAACAAATTTTAAAAACATTTCAAAAGCTTCTCCGCTATCTAAAACTCGTTTTATACTATCTTTTACTTCAGTATAGTCAATATCTTCAATATTTAGTAAAAGTTCATACACTATATGATTTATTTCATCATATATATCATCATAATCTTTATAATTGCCCTTTAAAAAGTCTGCTACTTCTATAATCTCTAGATTATTTCCAGCTCTCTTACCAAGAGCCTTGTTCATTGAACTTATAATACAAGTAGTCTTTCTATTAAATGCTTTGGATATATTAAGCATAGTATCACAAAGTTCTTTTGCCTTATCAAAACTTTCCATAAAGGCTCCCGTACCACACTTAACATCAATAAGTAAGGAGTCATTCCTAAAGCTGAATTTTTTACTAAGTATAGATGAGGCTATAAGAGGAATTGAATCGACACTTGCACAGACATCTCTTAGTGCATATAAAATTCTATCTGCTTTAGCAATATTTTCTGATTGACTTACTATGAAAAAACCTAAGTCATTAGCTGTTTTTTCTATCCACTCATCACTTTGATTAACCTTAAATCCAGGAATTGATTCTAATTTATCAAGAGTGCCACCTGTAAAGCTAAGACTTCTGCCGCTCATCTTTAAGAATTTATATCCCATAGAAGCGAGTATTGGTCCAAGTATTAAGCTTATCTTATCTCCTACTCCACCAGTTGAGTGTTTGTCAAGGATTGTAGAGTCTACTCCATCAAAATTAATGTATTCACCGTTATCAATTATTGCTTTTGTTAAATAATAAGTTTCTTCGTCGTTAAGTCCATTTAAAAATATTGCCATAAGTAGACTTGATGTTTGATAATCAGCAATAGATTCGTCCAGTATGCCTATTATAAAAAAGTCAATTTCATTTTTATTTAATAATTTTTTATCTCTCTTTTTCTCAATGATGTTAATTATGTTCATTTTTACTCTTTATATAATCGTATGCATAATTAATTGCTATGATTGTGCTTGCGTTTTGAACTTCACCATACAATACTTTTTTTCTAACCTCTTCAATTTCGATTTCTTCTACTTCTAAAAATTCGCCGTCATCAAGATTTTGCTCTGTCTTAACTAAGTCTTCAGCTAAAAACAAATCTATCTTTTCGTCAGAATATCCTGGTGAAGTGTAGAACTCCATGATGTATTTTGGATTTTCACATAAGTATCCTGTTTCTTCTTCAAGCTCTCTACTTGCTGCTTGTACTGGAGTTTCTTGTACCTCAACTAAACCAGCTGGCACTTCTAATAAAGTTTTTTCTACAGCTTTTCTAAATTGTCTAACCATTAAAAGCTTTGTATCCTTTATTGCAATGATGACCACAGCAGGTTTATGCTCTACTATCTCTCTCTTTGAATACTTTTTATTAGGCATTTCAATAGTATCAATACGTAAACTTAATATTTTACCTTGATAAATTTTTTCGCTTTTTAATGTTTTTTCTACTTCAATATGTTCCATTCTAGTCCTCACTTTTTAATAATTCTTTTGCATTTTTTATTGCTATATCACTTATCTTACCTGAGCTTAGTAGCCTTGCTAGTTCAATCACTCTTCCGTCGTAATCTAGTTTTTTAACGTGACTTATAGTTGCCTCGCTATCGCTAGCTTTTTCTACTAAGTAGTGTTCCTCTGCTTTAGCTAATATCTGTGGTAAGTGTGATATTGATATTATTTGATATTTATCTGCTAATTCCCTAAGTTTATTCGCAAGGCAGCTAGCAGTGTAGCCGCTAAGCCCTGCGTCTATCTCATCAAAGATGATTGTGTCAATATTGTCAAAATCAGCACCTAAGTTCTTAATTGCAAGCATTAGTCTTGACATTTCACCACCAGAAATGATTTCGCTTATGGGTTTAACTGATTGACCTTTATTTGCGCTCATTAAGATTTCTACGTCATCATAGCCATAATTTTTCATAGTTTTCTTTGCTTCGACTGAAATCTCAACTTGAATATTGCTCATATTTAGCGTTCTTAACTCATCTTCAAGCATCTTTGCTATCTTTTTAGCAAGAGCTTTTCTTTTGAGACTTAAATCACTCGCTTTTTCATCATAAGATTTTTTATCTTCAATTAATGACTTTTCTAATGCTGCTTTTTCTAGCTCTATATTTCTTATTTCATTTAGCTTATTATCTAAGTCTTCTCTATATGCGTTTATTTCAGCAATACTATTGCCATACTTATACTTAATTTTATTTATCTCATCTAGCCTCTTACTTAATTCATATAGCCGTTCTTGATCGTAGTCAATAGAGTCTGAAAAGTATTTTACCTCTTCATTTATATCCTTAATAAGCTCTTGATAGTCCATAAGTTTTTCATACCAATCCTCAGCGTCTTTTGAATACTCTTTTAAGTCATCAACTAAATTACTCGCGTCAGATAAGATTGAATCTACGCTGTAATTATCACTATCTCTAAGCATTTGATTTATATTATATGCAGTCTTTTTGATATCTTCACTCGAGTTTAGTCTTTTTATCTCAGTCTCTAGCTCTTCATCTTCTCCATCTAAAATTTCAGCTTCGTCTATTTCATTTTTTTGAAATTCTATAAAATCTATTTGATTGTCGATATCTTTTTGATTATTAGGAAGCTCTTTTAAACGCTTATTGCTTTTTTCTATCTTTAAATATAATTCATTTATTTCTTTGAGCAAGGTCTTGTACGCATTATCACCAAAATAATCAAGTATATTTATGTGCTCATTTTTGTCAAGCAGTGTAAATTGTTCTTTTTGTCCTAATATATCAATACTTAAAGCACTTATCTCGCTTAAATCTTTTAGACTTACGCTTATATCGTTGATGTAGTTTTCACTAGGCTTATCTCTATATATAATTCTCTTTAAAATAAGTGGACTCTTAATTTTAGCGTTTAAAATATAATTTACTTTAGCTAATTTTTTATTATCTATATCAATATGAGCTTCTATGCTTGACGAATCAAAGCCGTCTCTTATTTGATTTTTACTAGCTTTTGCGCCTAGAACTACAGCTAAGGCATCTACTATGATGGATTTACCACTACCTGTTTCTCCAGAAATAGCTGAGAATCCATCGTTGAAATCAAGATTTAATGAATCAATTATAGCAAAATCTTTTATATATAATTTACTAAGCATTTCTTCACCTACTTAAAGATTCTTTAACCAATCTTCTTATATCGATATTACTGTGATTATCATCTCTTGTAAATAGAGCGAGATACTCAATATTTCCTTCTCCTCCCTCTATAGGCGACTTGCATATATCATTTAAATATATACCTTTCTCCCTTAAAGATAGAATCACATTATTTATTGCGTTTATATGTAATTTGGCATCATTAAATATACCGTTTTTTCTCTTTATCTTACCTGACTCAAACTGAGGTTTTATTAAGACTATAAGCTTTGTATCCTCTTTCACAAGTATATCAAAAGCATCTCTTAATAATGTGAGTGAAATAAAGCTAAGATCGGATGTCACTATATCGAAGTCTTCATCAAAAGTTTCATTGCTAATATTTCTAGCATCAAAAGATTCATATGAAATGATTTTTTCGTTATTTTTTAATGATGGATGCAGTTGATTTTTTCCAACATCTAGTGCATATACTAAACGCGCCCCACGCTTCACTAAAACGTCTGTGAAGCCTCCTGTTGAGGAACCTATATCAATACATGTCTTGTCATTAATATCGAGCTTAAAAGCCTCTATAGCCTCAATTAGCTTTAGAGCACCTCTAGATACATACCTTGTTATGTCGTTATCTGAGTCAATATCTATGCTATCATCTTCTTTGATATCATAGCTAGGATCTAGTAAAGCTTTTCCGTTAACTAAGACAAAGCCAGCTAAAATTAATTTCTTAGCCTTAGTTCTACTGTCAATATTTTTAAATTCACTTAAATATTTATCTAATCTCATACTATTTATTCTTCTTAAATATGTTTTTAAACTTTAAAATAACTTTTGATAGAGCAAAAATAATATCTCTATACTTTAAGATTGCTACAGACTTGCCTAATGATTTTCCGCCAACTGTTGCAGCAGCAACAGATGCAGTTATTAAAGTCCCTAAGATGGCAACATTAACATTATCAAAATGCAAAGCTATCTTTGTCAAAAGTGTTGCACCTAGTGCACCTGAGATAATGCCCGCCATATCACCAATTACATCATTGCAAAAACTTGATACTTTATCGGCATTTTTAATTAGTCCTATGGCGATTTTACCTTCTTCAATATTATTTGATGCCATAGCATGAAATAGTTTTTCTTCAGCTGTTGTAACGCTTACCCCTATAATATCAAACAATATACCTATCATCATTACAAGTAAAAGAAGTATAACTCCAACTAAAATTCCAACATCTTCTAATAATATATCAATTATAGAAGAAAGTATTATAGACATAGCAAAAGTAAAGATGGTAATGGATAGCGTCCATTTTAAATCACTTTTACCAGCTTTATGTTTTTTATCTTTATTTAATTTATCAATGCTTTTATCTTTATACTTTTTTTTAAAATCTGAAATTTCTTACACCCCTTATAATTAATCGTAATTACATTGTTATTATACCATAAACAAAGCTTATATACAACAAAAAAAGCTGATAGTAATCTATCAGCTTAGTGGAAACTAAAAAAGTAAATATTACGGCTTAGGTCCAGTTGGTTTTCCCTTACTAAGGCTATATGTCACCAATCATAGCGGTTTCCCATTAATTTAGTAATTATATTGTCGCCAAATATAATACTGGATTGCCACTTAGTCCGCACTGTAATCCCTTTTTAGTCATCTTACGATTTAGTCTAGAAGTTTTCCCAAACAGTATTTTATATCCTTAGCCTCTTTTGCAATTTAGGTTTCGATAACTTTTTTTATTGATCTTTGGCCACAAGTTCAATAAAAAGACCTTATCATCCGCACTAGATCACTCAAGGCAAGCTACACTATTTAAAAAAATAGGTCTACATAAGATAATCTTACGCCTCCGCGACAGCAGGGTCAACGCCTACATGCCGTTGTAGATCGCCCCATCTGCCTTACTCTCAAAGAATGCCCATGACTGGGCGTCACAAGCACAAATCAAGAACTTCATCGATACGCTCTTTGGCGGATTTTTAGCCCCGCCTTCATGATATAGAATACTGACTAGAATACTACACCACTATGACAATTATACTATAATAGATATATTTTGTCAATTAAAATAAGCTTATTTGATTGGTATCATGCATGTCTTTAAAAAAATTAATTGATTTTAAATATGCGATTACCGTAGCATTTACTTGAGTCCTCTTTTGGAAGTCCTCAATGGAGTTAAACTCTTTAATCTCTCTCTCCCTTATAATATTATTAGCAGGGTCTTTACCAAGTCCAGCTATAACTGTAAATGGCGGAATGATTTCCCCATCGATAACAGTAAACTTTGTAGCTAGTGATTTATCTAGATCAATTGGTGCTATCTTAATATTTCTTAGCTCCATCTCTTTAACTACTTCTGCTAATGACAATAGGTCCTCATCTTTTTTCTTTGGATGAGGATTTTGGGCAATCTCTCTTACTAAGGCATCCAAATTTTCAAGTCTATGGACAAGAGCATCATAATCAAAGTCATTTATTTTTTGTGTAAAGTATGTTGCATAAAACGCTTGTGGGTAATATACCTTGTACCAAGCAAGTCTATAGCTCATCATAACATAGGCCGCTGCGTGCGCCTTTGGGAATAGATAAGATATCTTATGACAGCTGTCAAGATACCACTCAGGAAGTGGATACTTTTTAATCTCATCCTCATAATTTATAATTATAGTTTCATTGTCGACTATTTTCTTTTGTATTAATGGTTTTCCTTTTCTAACGAACTCCATAATTTTGAATGCTGTAGATTTATCCATACCAGCATCAATCAATTGGTTCATGATGTCGTCTCTTGTAGAAATAACTTCAGACATCGGTACGTTCATCTCATTTACAAGCTTTTCAGCATTACTGTTCCACACGTTTGTACCATGTGAAAGACCACTTATTCTTACTAAGTCTGAGAATGTTTTTGGCTTGGTATCTTTAAGCATACCTCTAACGAAGTTTGTACCAAATTCAGGTATGGCAATAGTGCCAACGCCAAACTTTAAATCATCGCTATTAATACCTAAGGCCTCTGTTGATGAGAAGAGTGATAGTACTTTTTCATCGTCAAAAGATATATCTTCAATTTTGGTATTAGTTAAGTCTTCAAGATTTTTGATTATGTTTGGAACATCATGACCAAGTAGGTCAAGTTTTAGTATCTTACCGCTTATCGAGTGATAATCAAAATGAGTTGTTATTATATCAGTTCTCATATCATCAGCAGGTTTTTGTACTGGAGTAAAGTCTAGTATGCTCTTATTTTTAGGAACTACCATTACCCCACCAGCATGTTGGCCAGTTGTTCTCTTTGAGCCTTTTATCCTCTTGCTTAAGAACATTGCATGCAAATAAGAAATACTCTTATTTTTCTTTTCAAGATAGTCTAAGATACAAGCGGCAGCAGTCTTATCAGCTAGCGTACCAATAGTACCTGCTCTAAAGACAAAGTTTTCGCCAAATATCTTTTCAGTATTTTTATGAGCTGTAAGTTGATAATCGCCAGCAAAGTTTAGATCTATATCTGGCTCTTTATCACCGTTAAAGCCTAGGAAAACCTCGAATGGTATCTTTTGTCCATCCCTATTCATCTCATGTGAACATACAGGACAGTTTTTACGAGGAAGGTCAAAGCCTGAGTCATATTTCGGATTATCAACAAATTCACTGTGCTTACAATTTGGGCAAACATAGTGAGGTATAAGTGGATTTACTTCAGTTATATCACTCATTGTTGCTGCAAATGATGAACCAACAGAGCCTCTAGAGCCAACTACATAACCATCAGCATTTGATTGCAAAATAAGTTTTCTTGCTATGATGTATAGAACCGCATAACCATTACCAATTATTGAATCAAGCTCCTTATCAAGTCTCTTCTTGACAATTTCAGGAAGAGGATCTCCATATATGCTCGTTGCTTTATTATAGCAGCAGTCCCTTAAGTCTTTATCAGAATTTTCTATAAATGGCGGGAAGGTATCCTTAGGAATTGGTCTGAAATTTTCAAATTTTTCTGAAAATGCAAGAGTATTATCAATAACAATTTCCTTAGCTTCTTCTGCGCTTAAATACGGAAAATTCTTTAAAAGTTCTTTAGTAGTTTTAAAATAATGATCGGTGTTATTACACTCTTTTCTGCTTCCTACAAAGTTTTTTCTATTAAATACCAGAACAGATCTATATACACTGTCACTTTGATCTATATAGTAAACATCACCATTAGCAAGGACAGGTATATCAAGTTCTTTTGCATTATCATATATTCTTCTGTTAATATTTTTGATAGAGTCCATTTCATGAAGACTTTCATCTTCAATCAAGTATAGATATTGATCTATTGACTGAAGTTCGATAAAGTCAAAATACTTCATCATCTCTTTTAATCTATCGTTTTCTTCACATCTAATACAAGCATTATATATAGGGCCATTATAAGTGCCGCTTCCGATTAAAAGCCCTTCTCTGTTTGCATCTATTTGGCTTTTATATACTATTGGCTGTCTATTATAATTATCGATATGTGATAGTGAAATAAGTCTATATAGATTTTTTAAACCCACTAGATTTGTAGCAAATATTGATATTTTATAAACATTGTAATAGTTATTTGACTTTATTTTCGACAAAGCTTCTAGATCATTACAGTCTTGTTCTTTTAATAAATCAATGAGCTTTAAGAAGACAAAGCCAGTTGCAGTAGCATCGTCAATGGCTCTGTGATGATTTTCTAGAGTTATGTTGAATAAAGATGTTAATGTGTCAAGTTTATGCTTTTTTAAATCTGGAAGTAAATATCTAGATAGTTCAAGCGTATCGATATATTCAAAATCAAATTTAACGCCTTTTCTATGCATTGAGCTTTTAATAAATGAAATATCGAACTCAGCGTTGTGAGCAACAAGAACTGAGTCTTTACAAAAGTCCATAAACTTTTCTAATAGTTCATCGAAAGATGGACAGCCTGCTACTGTCGCATCATCAATTGTTGTTAACTCAGTTATTCTATATGGTATGTGAAAGCCTGGATCAGTAAATTCAGAGAAATTATCTATGACCTTACCATCTTGTATCTTCACGGCACCCATTTCAATAATTCTGTCGTCAATAGCTGAAAATCCAGTTGTTTCCACGTCAAAAACAACAAAGGTATTCTTATTATCTCCTTTGTAATTATTAACTAGCGATTTTGTATCGTCAAATAAATTCGCTTCAACACCATATAGAGGCTTAATGCCTGTTTCTATAGCTGCGTCCATAATCTCCGGATAGCTTTGTACAACATATTTGTCCATAAAACCAATGGACTCGTAGCCTCTCTTTTTGGCTTCTTTAAAGTATTCTTTTGCTGATATGAAGCCTTCTTGGCTTGACATTTTTGTGTGAAGACCGATCTCTACCCTTTTAATATCTTCTTCAGCTTCATCTAATTTTTCTTTATTAATAATTTCATAGCTATATATCTTTATGCTCATTATATTTTGGAAGAGATTAACATTGCCGCAAAGGTATAGCTTTACTCCATTTTCTATATCATAGTCATAGTCATATTGACCTTCTTTTTTCTTTCTAATGAATTTACTAACTCTTATAGCCTCTTCACCATCATCAACGGCAAACTTAAGTAAAGCGTATTCATCTCTATCAACAAATTCATACTCAAATACTTCCCCTTGTATAGTAATAAAGTCCATATCCGAGCTAATGTCTTTTATTTTAATACATTTGTTCTTATCAATTTCTTTTTTCTTTCTGAAGAATGATTTCTTTCCGCTCGATTCAGCGCTTGGCTCACTCTTTTTCTTTTCTTCTTTTACAATTTTAAAGTTTTCACTTATATGTTCGGCATTGCTCTTTAATTGATCAATAAATTCTTCCTTATTAATAATAATCTCTTTGCATTTAGTTTTTATAGTTTTACCCTCAAAGCTTGAGCATAAAGACCTCATTAATTCTAAATATGGATTTGCATTGAAGCTATCTAACAAAAGCTGATTATCAAGTGTAAATGTATATACATTATCACAGTCTTCACAGTTAAATGATTTATCATCAATATCAGTAAATTCATATCTTATCGCGTCAAAATATTCATTGCACTTTGTATATCTTACCGCATTAATATTTACATCTGATAAAGAGAATTTTAAAAAAGTAGACTTAATTAATTCATCTACTTTTTGGCTTAGACTTTGATCTTTCAAATTATAATAGTAAGTTATTTTAAGTGTCTTATCTTTAAGCACAGGGCTTTCAAAAAATATCTTATCTTCATTTGAAAGAAAATCTATATTAATATTCAGTTCTTCAGGTTTAAATAATTTCATCATTGCTTCACATTCTTTCGATTTCTTTTAAGAGCTCTTCTACTACTTCACTTCTATCAAGCTTTTTTATAACCTTACCCTTTTTAAATAGGTAAGCAAATTCTTTGCTCATGCTTATCCCTATATCAGCGATTTTAGCTTCACCAGGTCCATTAACCGGGCAACCCATTACAGCTACCGTTAAATCTTTTTTTATATTAGCAAGTAGTGGCTCTAGCTCTTCAACTATAGGTATGATATTTATCTTAGTTCTAGCACATGTAGGACACGAAACAAGGTTTACTGAGTCTCTACGTATGTCCAAAGCGCTCAGAATCTTCTTAGCGGCTATAACTTCCTCAATTGAATCAGATGTTAGTGATACGCGTATAGTGTCGCCTATACCGTCTTTAAGAAGCGTTCCTATGGCAATAGATGATTTAACTATACCAACGGATGGTGAGCCTGCTTCTGTTAGTCCTAGATGAAGTGGATAGTCACATAGACTTGAGAACAATCTATTTGCATCGATGCATGTATTTACATCTGATGACTTTATAGAAACTTTTATATTATAAAAATCAAGTTTATTAAGCATCTCAACTTGTTCAAGAGCTCCGTAAACTAAGGAATTTTCATTAAGGCCCTTGTATTTATCTAGTATTTTTTTAGAAATAGATCCAGAATTTGCTCCTACTCTTATAGGCAAATTCTTATCTTTGCATATTTCGACTATTTCTCTAAGCTCGGCCTCTGAATTAAGATTGCCAGGATTTATTCTTATGCAATCGTAGCCCTCTCTTGCCGCCATTAGTGCAAGTTTATAATCAAATTGTATGTCGGCGATGACTGGAACATGAATTTTTTTCTTTATTTCGTTTATAGCCTTAGCGTCTTCTTCGTCGTTTACGGCCATCCTTATTATATCTAGTCCATGATTTTCCATGTCAATAACTTGTTTAACAGTCGCTTCAATATCTTTAGTATCAGTATTTGTCATCGATTGTATTGTTATAGGCGAATCGCCACCTATGGCAACTCCGCCAACAAATATTTTTTTTGTTTTCTTTCTAACTATCATTTAATCAATCCTTTGATATCGTTATATGTTACAAATAAGAATAAAAGCATTAGAAGTGAAAATCCAATGATGTTCACAATGTATTCCACTTTTTTATTTGGCTTTATGCCAGTTATCATTTCAAATAGGATAAACACAGCCTTTCCCCCGTCTAAAGCTGGGAATGGCAATAGATTAAAGAAGGCAAGGTTTATACTAATTAAACCGAGTAAGAACATAACAGAACTAAATCCGACTTTAGCTGCACTTGATATGGTCTTAATGATAACAACTGGTCCTGAAACTTCATTCTTTTTTACTTTGCCTTTAAATGCTCTTCCTAAAAATTCAAACATAGATCTGTAAGCGTATCTACATGTATTTATACTCTCTTTAAATGAGCCTAAAAAATCATAACTTACCTTAGGCATTATGCCAAGTTTTTTATACTCAATAACTTGACCATCGTCTTCAATTGTAGCCAGTTCAGGTTTTACTTCTATGTCTATGAGTTCTCCATCTCTTTTTACTTTAAGAGTATCACTTTCATTATTTGAATTAATAATCATATTTCTTAATTCTAAGAATAGTAGTGGCTTTTTACCATTATATGAAATTATTTCGTCATTTTCTTGTATACCGGCTATATATGCAGGTGAATCTGCTTCGATTTTATCAATTCTCAAATCTGTATATCCGCTTTGCATATTAACAATTAAAAAAGCTAATATAGCTAAAACTATATTCATAAAAGCACCTGCTAGTATAACCACAAGTCTCTTATATGCTTTTGCATTGTCAAAACTTCTTTCGTCAGAGCTATCTTCGTCCTCACCTTCCATAGCACAGTAGCCGCCAAGCGGAAAGGCTCTAAGCGAGTAAAGGGTCTCTCCTTTTTGCTTTTTGAATATTGCTGGGCCCATACCCACGGCAAATTCATTAACCTTGATGCCAGCCCACTTAGCCACAATAAAGTGACCAAATTCATGAATTGTTACTAAAACTAAAAATACTAAAATTGCTACTATTATACTCATCTATAAATTTCTCCTTAAAAAAAACATATTAGTACGAACGGACATACGAGTAAAACACTGTCAAATCGATCCATAATGCCTCCATGTCCTGGGAATATGTAACCGTAATCCTTAATATTATAATATCTTTTAAGCTTTGAAAATATTAAATCGCCAAATTGCGCAACAACAGGCGCTAAAATTAAACCTATATAATAATAAGGATTTAAATTTAGATTAAAGTACCTTGTATAAAAATATGTAATCGCTACAGTTATGATGTATGAGCCAACAGAGCCTTCTATAGTTTTATTAGGGCTTATCCTTTCGATAAGTTTATGCTTTCCAAAAAGCGATCCAAAGACATAAGCAAATACATCACTTGATATGGCAATTAAAAATATTAGTATGAGTTTATCCCTATCAATAAAGTTGTAGAAGATCGAGAATGGAAATATTATAAAATATGTTGTAAATATCAAACTTACAAATGTTCTTGATGAAAACTTTTCATCCACAACACTTATGATTGAAAATATTATACTCATCATCATAAATATGTATTCATTTGGAAATGTGTTTGTATAAGTATTAATATAAACTAAAATATTAAGTAAGATAGCTAGAGCATAAGACAAATTCTTTCTTGAATCTGCCATCATGTGTAAGACTTCATATGAAGCAATAGAGGCGCATAAGAACATACCAAATCTATAGATATGGTTCATGTCATAAATTATTAATATAAGTAGTAATAAAACCACTACTGATGTAGCTAGTCTTTTAAAAAAACTCTTCATTATATTCCTCCATATCTTCTATGTCTAAGAGCAAAGTTATCTAGTGCTTCTCTAAAATCTTCTTTATGAAAGTCGGGCCAAAGTTTTTGAGTAAAGTAAAGTTCGCTGTATGCTGATTGCATAAGCAAAAAGTTTGATAGCCTCTCTTCCCCACTAGTTCTGATTATTAAATCAGGATCTGGTATACATGGGTTGTAGAAGTATTCCTTTAAATCCTCATAAGAATTAATTTCCTTATTATCTTTTTTAGCAAGATTAATAGCCCTAATTATTTCATCTCTCGAGCCATAGTTTAAGCAGATGTTTAGAACAAGGCCAGTATTTTTAGATGTTCTCTTAATTGCCCCATCTATAACCGCTTTTGAGTCAGGATATATTCCATCCAAATCTCCAGATACAACGATCTTAACATTGTTCTTATCAAGTTCATCAATTTGGCTGTTAATATATATAATTATAAGCTTCATTAAAAACGATACTTCTTCCTTAGGTCTCTTCCAATTTTCTTTAGAAAACGCATACAGAGTAAGATATTTTATGCCTGTATCTGAGGCGTACCTTACATTCTCTATAACCCTGTTCATACCTTCTTTGTGACCATAAGTTCTAGGCATATTTCTTTTCTTTGCCCATCTACCATTGCCGTCCATAATTATTGCTACATGATTTAAAATCATAACTATCTCCTTGTAAATAACCCCCCTATAAAGAGGGGGGTTAATATTTTACACTTCCATTAATTCTGCTTGTTTAGCTTTTATAATCTCATCAATCTTATCAGTGTATTTATCAGTTAATTTTTGAGCATCGTCTTCAAAAGTCTTTCTATCGTCTTCACTGATATCTCCATCTTTTTCAGCCTTCTTAATAGTATCCATAAGGTCTCTTCTAAGATTTCTTATAATAATCTTAGTATCTTCGCCTTTTTTAGAAACTATCTTAGTTAGTTCTTTACGTCTGTCCTCAGTTAATTGAGGGAATGGTAAACGAATAAGCTTGCCATCGTTTGACGGTGTTATACCAATGTCTGATTTTTGAATTTCTTTTTCTATTTCTGGTATTGTTGATGCATCATATGGTTGAATAACTAGTAGTCTTGCTTCAGGTGCTGAAACGTTTGCAAGTTGTTGCAGTGGAGTCATTACACCATAATAGCTAACCACAATTTTATCAAGTAGTGCTGGGTTAGCTCTGCCAGCCCTTACTGAGTTAAGATCTTCTTTAAAAACTTCTATTGTTTTATTCATCTTCGGTTCATATTCTTGACTAAATCTATCAGGCATATTAATCCTCCTTTACAATAGTTCCTATCCTTTCACCTTCAACAACTCTGACTATGTTATCAGGGTCATCTATACCGAATACTACTAGCGGTATATTGTTATCCATACATAAAGATGTTGCTGTTGCATCCATTATCTTTAAATTCTTGCTAAGTATGTCAAGATAAGATAATTTATCAAACTTTTTCGCATCTTTATTAATCTTTGGATCGCTGTCGTAGATACCGTCTACACCCTTCTTTGCTAATAGTATAGCCTCTGCATTGATTTCAGCAGCTCTAAGTGCAGCAGTTGTATCTGTTGAAAAGTAAGGATTACCAGTTCCTGCAGCAAATATAACAACCATCTTCTTTTCAAGTTGTCTAATTGCTCTTCTTCTTATATATGGTTCTGCTACAGCTCTCATTTCTATAGATGTTTGTACTCTTGTAAGTACATCCATCTTTTCTAAAGCATCTTGAAGTGCAAGTGCATTCATAACAGTGCCAAGCATGCCCATATAATCTGATGTTGCTCTTTGTATATTAAGTGAGTCTCTTCCTCTCCAGAAGTTTCCTCCGCCAACAACTATACCTACTTCAACACCCATTTCTGTTATAGTCTTTACTCTTTTAGCGATTGACTTGATAACCTCGTTATCGATACCAGTCTTTTCGCTACCAGCTAAAGCCTCACCACTTAATTTTAAGACGATCCTCTTATAAGCCATATATTAGTTGCCCATTTGCTTTGCTACTTCAGCAGCAAAATCTTCTTCTCTCTTTTCTAAGCCTTCGCCAACTTCGTATCTAACGAAACGTCTAATCTTGATGTTTTCACCAATCTTAGCAATTTTATCTTTTAATAAATCATTTACAGTTAT
This sequence comes from uncultured Eubacteriales bacterium, assembly GCA_900539225.1. Lineage (GTDB taxonomy): Bacteria > Bacillota > Clostridia > Tissierellales > Peptoniphilaceae > Fenollaria. The sequence continues at coordinate 16,637 of UQBO01000004.1, read as the reverse complement.
GCTTGGGTCCTTGATGAATGGTTGGTCTAATAAGCATACTCTTTCATAGAATTTATGCATTCTACCTTCAACCATCTTTTCTGCTATGTTTTGAGGTTTTCCTTCGTTTAGAGCTTGTTGAATAAGAACTTCTTTTTCTTTATCAATAGCTTCTTGAGGAACATCTTCTTCGCATAGGTATTCTGGGTTTGATGCAGCTACTTGCATAGCTATATCTTTAACAAAATCTTTGAATTCATCTGTCTTAGCAACGAAGTCAGTTTCTGAGTTAACTTCTACTAAAACACCGATTCTTCCTGAGTGAATATAAGAAGCAACTAAGCCTTCTGATGCAATTCTAGAAGCTTTCTTTTCAGCTGATGCTAGTCCTTTTTCTCTTAAAAGATCTATAGCCTTATCGATGTCACCATCAGTTTCAACTAAAACCTTTTTGCAGTCCATCATGCCTGCGCCAGTTTTTTCTCTTAATTCCTTAATTAATTGTGCACTTATAGCCATATTTACCTCCTAGTTTTCTTCATTATTTATTTCTTCTTTATCTTCTGTTTTTTCTTCAGAACGTTCTTGTTTACCTTGTTTTCCTTCGATAACAGCGTTAGCTAAAGTTTCAGTGATTAACTTAACCGCTCTGATAGCGTCGTCGTTACCAGGTATAGCTATATCAACTTCGTCTGGATCGCAGTTAGTATCAACTAAACCAACAACAGGTATACCAAGTATTCTTGCTTCGTTTATAGCTATCTTTTCTTTCTTAGGGTCTACAACAAAGATTAATTGTGGCATTCCGCCCATTTCCTTAATACCATCAAGGTATTTTGATAATTTTTCTTTTTCTGCTCTGATTGTAGCAACTTCTTTCTTAGGTAAAACGCTTAAAGAACCGTCTTCTTCCATCTTATTGTATTCTTCAAGTTTTTTGATTCTACCCTTAATTGTGTTGTAGTTAGTAAGCATACCACCTAACCATCTTTGGTTAACGTAGTACATTTCACATCTTTTAGCTTCTGATTCGATAGCTTCTTGAGCTTGTTTCTTAGTTCCTACAAATAGAACCTTTCCGCCTTCTTCAACAACATCTTTAACCAATTTGTAAGCTTCTTCAACTTGATCAACTGTTTTTTGTAGGTCGATGATATAGATTCCGTTTCTTTCTGTGAAAATGAATCTAGCCATCTTAGGATTCCATCTTCTAGTTTGGTGTCCGAAGTGAACACCTGCTTCTAATAAGTCTTTCATTGCAATTACTGCCATGTCTTTCTACCTCCAAGTTTTTTTCTTTACACTTCATTCACCTGCCGCCTTAACTAATGTTTAGCACCTGAGGCGTACATCGTGAAGTGTGCATATTTTTACTAATCAATTATAACATATAAGTTGATAAAATACAAGCATTTTCTATTTATAAAATTATTTTTATCTTTATCTTCTTGAATATGTTTTTCTTATGCTAATGTCATTAATAAAAATGGATGCAGAGCTAATATATAGCCTTGCATCCATTTTTATTAATCAAATATTATTTTTCAAGTTTAATCATATATCCATTCGCTTGTACGTATGAATTGAACTTCTTGTTAATAGCGTTCATATAGTAAAGCTCATTTAATCTTTCTTGATCTTTTAATAAGACAGGTCTATTGCCAAGCATCTTTGTCGGAATGTACTTAACTTTGATTTCTTCATCAGAGCTTGGATCTATCTCTAACTGAACTATAGCGGCCTTGTCTGCCCTGCCTCCCATATTTGGGAAGATAAAGTTTCCTAAGCTGTAAAAAATTATACCATCCTTATAATACTCTGTTGCTTGCATTAAATGAGGATGCGTACCAACGACAACATCAACTCCTGCATCAATTATTTTATGTGCTGCATTGATATAATCCTTTTCGTTTTTAGGATTACTTAAGCCTTGCCAATGTATCGATAGAATTAGATAATCAACTTGCGACTTGACTTCTTTAATATATGCTAGTCTTTTGTCAACCTCATATGGATACATACTTACCTGACCAGCCCTTATGTCTGTAGCAAGCCATGTTCTGCTAGGAACAACTGCATTGAAGGCTAAAAAGCCTATCTTTTTGTTTTTAACTTCAATTATATTTGCGGAAATTGCCTCATCTATCTTTCTTCCACCACCAATGTATTGTACGTCAACTGCATCAAGTAAATTCATTGTGTCAATAAAGCCTTCTTGACCATAGTCGAGCGAATGATTATTGGCAAGATTTGCTATCTCTATAGATGAATTAGCTAGCTCCTTAGCTGTATTTGAATTTGAAGCGAAATTATATTCCTTTTTTATATTTGCTGGCTTCTTACGATCAGTAATAGCAGTTTCTAAATTTATAAAGCTTATATCATCTTTTTGGAATATTTCCCTAACGTTCTCCATTGGATAAGTCACGCCAAATTGATTAACTTTATTCTTTACATAAGTTGAATATGATACATCGCTTGCTAATGATATAGTTATCTTCTCATCTACTAGAATCAAATTATCTTCACTTATAGTTAATCATCTGCTTCTTCAGCGAATGCAATATTACACATCAGCATAGATAAAAGTAATATTAAAACTATAGAAGCTTTAAATCTTTTATTCATTTAATCACCCTTTTTTACTTATTATAATGAGTATATTATATAAGAAGAAATTATTCAAGCTTTCCATTAATAAATAAAAGGAGATATGCTCATACATACCTCCTCGTAATAAATATTATTAAAGATTAATTTTAAGAGCTATATCTTGATTGGCAACGATGTCTTTTGCCTCGCTCTTATTAAGTGATTTAACTGCATCCATGTTTGTTATGACTATAGGTGTAGTAGCTTCTTTGCCTTGTGACTTGATATAATCAATATCAAACTCAATAAGCTTTTGGCCTTTCTTAACATGGTCGCCTTCATTAACAAAGCCTTTGAAGCCTTCGCCATTAAGCTCAACTGTGTCCATGCCGATGTGAACAAGTAGTTCTACATCTTTTGCCTTTAAGCCTATTGCGTGAAGCGTATGAAACAATTGAACTACTTCACAATCGCATGGTGCATATAGAACGCCTTCACTTGGTTCTATGGCAATACCATCGCCAAGTATCTTTTGTGAAAAGACTTGGTCCTTAACTTCTGTTATATCTATAAGCTTACCTGTGATTGGCGCATATAAATCAAGTTCTTTTTTCTTTGAAAATAGTCCCATATTACACCTCATAAATTGCGTCTAATATGGATCCGTCTCTATATTCACTATAGCCAATAATTCTATCTTTTTTCTTGATGTCATTTGGTTCACCCATAAAGTTATCTGCAATTGCCTTTAGTTCTTGTATTGTCATAACGTTTAGGCCGCTTGCTTTGAATTTTTCGATTAAATCTTGTCTTAATGGGTTAACTGCAATGCCTCTTTCAGTAACAAGCACGTCTATAGTTGTTCCTGGTGTAGCGATTACATCTACTCTGTTTTTAATAACTGGTAGTCTTGATGAAAATAGTTTTGAAACTATAATTGACATCTTTGCTCCAGCTGCTGTGTCTTGGTGACCACCTGAGCCGCCCATTAGCATACCGTCGGCTCCTGTTATAACATTAACGTTAAAGTCAATGTCAATTTCAGTTGCGCCTAGGATAACTACGTCTAGGTTATCAACAACTGCTGATACTTCTGGATTACCATATTCAGAGCCGCTCATTCTTAAATGATTAGCGTTCTTCTTAATGGATTCGATTGCTTTTAAGTCGAAGCATTGTACGTCGTATAATGAAGTGAACAAACCTTCTTCGAGCATATCTGTTAAATAACCAGTAATACCGCCACTTGCAAATGAACCCTTAATATTTTCTTTAATCATGTAGTCTCTTAAGAAGTCGGTAACTGCAAGTGAAATTCCACCCGCACCACTTTGGTAACTAAAGCCATCTTTTAGTAGACCTGATGCCTTCATTACTTTTAATGTATCTTTAGCAATCTTAAGTCCAACTGGGTCTTTAGTAACTTTTGTTGTACCGGATACTATACCATTCTTATCACCAATGCTATCTACCTTTAAGATATAGTCAACATAGTCTTCAGTAATGTCGCTTGGGTAGTTAGGATAGTCAACAATAGTATCTGTTATAGCAATTTTATTTTTAGCGTAGATAGCATCTGCTATTGCATAACCCATTGAGCCGCATGATGCTTCCCCATTAACACCAGAGATGTTTCCCATTGGGTCGCATGATGGTGCTGCGATGAAAGCGTAGTCAATAACAAGGTCTTTGTCTACAATAGTTCTAGCTCTTCCGCCATGTGATTGCATTAGTATTTTGCCTTTTAATTTGCCTTTTGAAATAGCTTTTGCTAAATCACCTGATATATAAGAAGTGATTATATTTGTTATAGTGCCATCTTCAAGCAAAGGAATAAGTTCTTTATGAACTGGGAATAGTGATGAAGCTACAAGTGTTATGTCTTTTACGCCTCTTCTTTGAAGTTCAAGCATCATCATGTTTAACACAGAATCACCATTTCTTAAATGATGGTGCGATGAAACTGTTATACCGTCCTTTAAATCAAGCTTATCAAATAAATCTTTGATGCTTTCATAAACTTTGCTTGGCTTTGCTTCTTTTTTAGGATAATCTTTCTTATCTAATATTTTAATATCATCATTATAAAAGCTCATCATATTCCTCCTTATAATTGCCAGACATCTTTAATGTATTTGTTGCTCTTAGTATGATAGGCCTGTCAACCATCTTGCCATCAAGTGAGAATGCGCCAAGACCTTTTTCTTTAGCATCTTTAAGAGCTTCCATAACTCTGATTGCATGATCGATATCTTCCTTGCTTGGTGAGAAAATTTCATTAACATGATCAACATGTCTTGGAGATATTAAAGCTTTACCAGTCATACCCATAGCCTTAGCTTTCTTTGTATCCATTACTAAGCCTTCGATATCATCTGTATCTGTCCAAGGTGTATCTATTGCTTGTAGACCTAAAGATTTAGCACATGAAACTATTCTCATTCTTGAGTATTTTATTTCATCTGACTCTTTAGTTCTCTTTGCACCTAAATCAAGTGTTAGGTCTTCTGCACCTAATAAAACGCCTTTTACTCTCTTTGATTTTGCAAGTATGTTTCTTGCGTCTTCAACGCCTTGAGATGTTTCAATTAAGCAGAATATATCGTATTTTTGATTATTATCATCTAAGTACTTAGAAAGTGCTTCTACTGACTCTTGAGATGCTTTTGCAAGCATGATACCATCGAAGTTTAGATCTTTTAGCGCATCTAAGTCTTTGTAGAAGTAATCAGTATCAAGAGGATTAACTCTTACATATATATCTGATCCTTCTTTTTCTTCAGACTTAAATGTTTTTAGATATTCCTTAACAAGTTCTCTTGCCGCATCCTTTTCTGGTAATGATACCGCATCTTCTAAGTCTATAATTATAGCGTCTGCACCTAGTATATCAGACGATTGTAACATGCCTGGGTTGTTTCCCGGCATAAATAACATTGTTCTATAGTTCATTTTGACTCCTTTCGATTGCAGTTCTCATTCTAGCTCTGATAGTAAAGTCTAAAGCGCCCTTATCTTCAATAACAATATTTGCCTTAGTAACGCCTTCTTCATCAAGAACTTCATTTATTGCCTTCAAAATCTTATCACCATATTGTTCCTTAACTACTGAATTTAGTGTGATATCTAGTTTATCTGAAGGCTCTATCATAATCATTAGATCGTTTGATTCAAGCGAGCCCGCTTTAGCAGCTTTACTTATTACTCGTTCTTTTCTTTCCATTCCAAATACTCCTTCTTACCTTCTATATATAGATCTTTGCCTGTAGAGTCAACTATAACAGTTGCTGGGAATTTTTCTACAGTTATCTCTCTTAAAGCTTCAGCTCCTAAATCTTCATAAGCAATTATCTTTGCAGTTTTAATTCTATCAGCTATGATGGCAGCAGCTCCACCTATAGCAGCAAAGTAGCAAGCACCGCATTCTTTTATTTTTTCTTTAACATTGTCATCTCTTTTGCCTTTGCCTATCATACCCATAACACCAGCGTCCATCATTTGTGGCGCATATGGGTCCATTCTATAACTTGTAGTAGGTCCAGCTGAACCTATAACTCTACCTGGTTTTGCTGGCGATGGTCCCACATAGTAGATACAAGCTCCCTTTGGGTCAAATGGTAGTTCTTTTCCTTCATTAAGAAGATCTACTAGTCTTTTGTGAGCAGCATCTCTTGCTGTATATATAGTACCTGTAATTAATACGTTATCTCCTGCTTTTAAATCCTTAAGCGTTTCTCTTGTAAATGGTGTTTTAATTTCTATAGCCATAGTAATATCCCCCTTTATAATGAAATAACTTTATGTCTAGCAGCGTGACATTGGATGTTAACAGCTACTGGTAGACCAGCAATATGTGTTGGATGAGTCTCTATAAATACTCTTAATGCTGTTGTCTTGCCACCAAAACCTTGAGGTCCTATGCCTAGTTCGTTTATCTTTTCTAGCAATTCTTTTTCTAAATCTGCATAGAATGGATCTTTGTTATAATCATTTACATCTCTCATAAGTGATTTCTTTGCCATGATACATGATTTTTCAAAGTCTCCACCGATACCTACACCTACTATGATAGGTGGACATGGGTTAGGTCCTGCTGCTTCAACTGATTCAAGTATAAATTTCTTAACACCTTCAAGTCCATCTGCAGGTTTAAGCATCTTTTGCTTAGACATATTTTCTGAGCCAAAACCCTTTGCTGCGAAAGATATTTCAAACACATCTCCTTCAACTAATTCATAGTGAATGATAGCTGGAGTGTTATCTTTTGTGTTAACTCTATTTATAGGGTCCTTAACAACTGATTTTCTTAAGTAACCTTCTGTATATGCTTCTCTAACAGCTTCGTTTATAGCATCACTTATAGATCCATCTACATGTACATCTTGACCAATCTTAACAAAACAGATAACCATACCAGTGTCTTGGCACATTGGAACGCTATCTCTTTTGGCTAGATTGTCATTATCTATAATTGTTGTGATAGTTTCTTTAGCTAGTGGCCACTTTTCTTTATCTCTTAGTTCAACAAGTCTATTCATTACATCTTTTGGAAGTACCGAAGCTATCTCCAAAAGACCTTCTTTTAATTTTTTAGTGATATCACTACTTTTTACTTCTCTCAAAATTATAACCCCCTATGTATATTATGAAAGTAGCAATAAAATATTGCTACTTTCAATGAAAAATATTATCTGTTATTAACTAGTGCAACTACTCTGTTCATTTCGTTATTAACAATCATGATACCTTCGTCAACACCCATACCTGGTTTAGCTAATTGTTGGTCAGCTCCTGTAGCCATAGAAATATTTACTAAAACTTCTGCAGATCTGTTAGTTTCGTTGCAAGTACCACCGCAGTAAGCTCCTACGTGGTGATCTTTACAATACTTAACAGCTTCAATAGTGTTATTGATACCGCCTAAGTCTGGAGTCTTGATTTGAATCATGTGTCCAGCACCGTTATCTACGAAGTAAACAACATCTTCGTAAGTGTTACACCATTCGTCAGCAACTAATTCTACGTGAATGTTTTCTTCATCAAGCTTCTTAGTTAAGTCTCTAAGAACTTCCATTTGTCTAGTTCTTTCACCCATATCCATAGGTCCTTCTATTCTAAGCTTGAATGGTTTTGCTGCTTCTTCTAGAGTCTTTAAGTATTCAGCCATCTTATCAACGTCGTTGTTGAAAACGTCACCTATAGTTCCATATACGTCGATGTGGAAGATTGGGCTATATGATTCATTGTGTCTGTGTTCGATAATTCTGTTTCTTAACCAAACAACATAGTCTCTTAAAAGTTCACCGTTCTTACCAGTTTTTTCTTCAACGTTGTTGAATAGACCGTGTGGTAAAACGTCAGCTTCTTTTATAATCATCTTATCAGCGTTTAGGTATCTGTCATCACCTGATTGAGCAAAGATAGGTACTCTCTTGATTTCAATGCCAGTATTGTATTCTTTCTTAACTACTTCAGCCATAGTTACTTTGTTAGTCTTAGCAACTGCATCAAGTATAGCTTGAGTGATACCATATCTGATTGCTGTATGAAGTCTCTTGCCATCTACTTGCATGTGGTCGAATTCTTCAGCCATTTCTTTGAATGTAGTTATTTCTCTACCTTCTAGTTTAGGTGCAATGTTTTTATTGATAAATTCAATAAAATCTTCAGCTAAGAAAAGTGGGTCTCTTCCACCTGCTCCTGAGTATTGAACAGCTGCGCAGTCACCGTGAGCAACTTGTCCGTCTTCAAGAACAAGCATAACTGAGATTGATTCTCCTGATTGTCTTATAGCTTTAAATCCAGGAGTAACTGGATCTCCTAAGTAGAACATACCGTCATGTTTTGCTCCTAATTTGATAGCCTTTTGGTCATCAAAGTAAAAACCTGTTTTACCTGCTGAGCAGATAACTTTTTTAATTTTCATAATCAAGTCTCCTTTTATATATTAATTATTTTTTGGTCTACCGATTAATCTACCGAAGCCAACAGCAAAGATATCGTCAGTTGTCATGTCAAAGCTTACTGGACGTCCTTCGAATTTTGCTCTTTCTTCAAGTTTTGCTTTGTTAATGTCTAGTATATCTTTTGTGAATGGTAAGTTACCTGTAAATAAATATCTAACAGCGCCATTGTTGTCTCTTGCTGGCATCATCTTACCTGCATTGTACTTAGAAGGAGCAAATGGTACGTCCATAACACCTTGAGCGAAGCCTTCAACAGTACCTACTGCTAAATCGCCCTTACCTAATTCAAATAATTTATCTACAATACATCTTGTTTCTGCCTTAATTAATTCAATTTCAGCTCTTAATTCTTTACCTTCTGGAAGTAATTGTCCTTCTGTCATATTTAGAACCATCTTAGTAGCTCTGATACCTTCAGCATTTGCTTCCTTAGTAGGAATACCTATAGCTTCATGAGGTGTCTTAACTATAACTTTTGTAGCTCCTGCTAATGAACCAGTTGCTGCACCCCAAGAGATAACGCCAAATGCCTTAGCTTCGTCTTGAGGGAAACCACCCATCCATTGGTGGAATACAGTAGTTATTAAAACATCGTTGTAGCCATATTTCTTTAAATATTCATTTACTTGTTCTTCAAGTGATCTAATAGCTGCAACGTCTTGAATTAAGTTACCGCATTGGCCATAACCAACTGTAATGTTCTTTACACCTTGTTCAGCAGCTAAAAGTGCTTCTACTATAGCAACAGCGTTTGATGTTGATGGTGGGCAAAGTGTACCAGTTAGTGGCCCAAATGGTTCTCTGTTTATATGAACGCCATTTTCTTCATAGAAGCCAACCAATCTGTCACAGTATTGCCAATCATGTAAGCATCTGTCTATTGGTACTGATTTTGCATATGGAACGTTATAGCTTATAGCGCCACCTTCATTTGAAGTAAATCCACCTGCATGTATAATTTCAGCTAGTAGTCTTGAATCTGGTGTGCCGTGTCTTGCTTGAAGTGGTTTAGAAACAGCATCGTAAACCATCCTACAGCCTTTAACGCCGTGGTTAACTGCTGGGAATCCATTTAATAATGATCTACCTGCTTTTAATGATTCTTTGATACCAACTTCACATTCGTCATATCTATTTTGTCTTGTATATGAGTCAATTGTTGATGGAAGCAAATCTGCTCCACCTTGATCTGTCAAGAATGTTAGTAGTTCTATGTGTTTATCAATAAGTGCAACACCAGCTCTTGGTTGCGCTAATGTCTTACCTTCTCTTTTTGCTTTTGCCATAACTTCGGCAAAGTTCTTTTCTGCAGGTATTTTCTTTAAAAAGTCAATTGCTTCTTGCGAATCAACTTCATCTCCTGTGGGCCATTGTTTAAGAACTTTCTCACGCTCAGCGAAAAATTCTTCATCAGTCCATCTTTTATTTTCTACTTTCATAGCTTCCCCCTATATAACTATATATTTCTTCATCATTCTAACTGCCATGTTCTTATCGACCATTGTTAGTAAACCCATAGCAGATAGAATATAATTTTTATCTACTGAAAATTCAGGATATCTTGGTTTTAATGAGTTTAAATCTTCATTATCATAAAGCCCAGCTTTAAGTATTTCTTGTGGGTGTTCTGAATTAACCAGTATACCCCCAGTACCTATCATAAGATTAAGTTCAGTTAAGTCCTTACCTATCTGTTGATACATTGTTCCTAGAGGCGAATAAACAGCTTCTACATAGCCGCAATGTCTTTTCATTGATATATCTACACAAATCTTTGCCATCATTTCATCGAATTTTATTTCTTTTTCATCGGTGAAAACTAAATCAGTGTGATCGTATCTTCTTTTGAATTCTTCTTCTACATCATAATCACTGATATCTAAGTACTTCTTAATCATTCTCAATCCAGCTGCTTCATATATACTTTCAGCTGAGTATCTCATACCTAAGTCGCCTTCAACAGTTCTCTTTGAAATAGGTTCTTCCAAACCCCTGTATATTACTCCAGGTTTAGATGGCGCACCATCAGCTATTGAGTGAATATCTGTTGTTGCTCCGCCTATATCAACCACAACTAAGTCACCAACGCCATCTTCATCAGGAGTTCCTAAGCTAAGTGCTTCGGCTGCCTTTAAAACAGCTTGTGGTGTAGGCATTAGTATGCCTGAGATATCATCTTCTATATGAGTCATGCCTTTAGCTTTTGTGATTCTTTCCATAAAAATGTCTCTAATTGTTTCTCTTGCAGGATTAACATTGATTTCATTTAGTTTTGGCATAACATTTTCTGTAAGTCTGTACTCAATCTTATCTTTAAATACTTTTTCAATATCGTCGTAGCTGCTCTTGTTACCCGCAACTACAACTGGCTTTGTAATACCAAAGTCAGCAATCAATTGAGCATTATGCAAAATTACTTCAGTGTTGCCTCCGTCAGTTCCACCTGCTAGAAGAATCATATCAGCATTCGAATCTCTAAGCTCTTCTATCTCATGATTGTTCATCTTATATGAATATGTCTTAATAACTCTAGCTCCTGCTCCTAAGGCTGCTCTCTTAGCCGCTTCTGCAGTTAGATCAGGTACTAGACCTATGGCAGCTATCTTCAAGCCACCTGCTGCAGAAGAACAAGCTAGCTTCTTAACTATGTCTATATCACCGTTGACTTTTGACATAAGATCCTTATAAGCTTTGTGATATCCATTCGCTACATCTGTTTCTACAGTTGTGTAGCTCTTTGCTGTAGCAATAATTTCTTCTTTTTCGATATCTATTAGAGTTAATTTTGTAAATGTGCTTCCAAAATCAATAAAAAGATATGCTTTCATCTAATCAATTCCCAAGTCTTTTTTCATGTCTGCAATTGTTACGTCAGGACTTGTTCCTGGTGGATAAACCCTGTTAAAGCCCATAGCTTTAAATCTAGGTTCAACTTCTTCCCACTTTTGTTTACCAACAACGATGTTGCCTCCAACATATAGTGGAATGTCTTTAAGACCTGCTTCATCGCATGCTTCTCTCATACCTTTGCAGTCAATTTCTCCTTGACCATATAGTGATGATACACAGATAAGGTCAGCGTTAGTTTCAACAGCTGCGTTGATGAAGTCTTCTTGAGGTGATAAAACACCAATGTTAACTACGTTGAAGCCAGCATTTGTAAAAGCATGGTCCAATATAGTTAATCCAACTGCGTGACAATCTGATCCGATTACCCCTAGGACGATTGTCTTACCATTTTTTTCTTTCATAGTACTCCTCCTATTTGAATTATATACTCATTTTACCACATGTCTGGATAATTTTAAAGAGCAAATAAAGATTTTTCATGAGTAAAAACAAGCAATGAATAAAATTAATGTTAATTTTCAAAATATGTCATATATGTCATAAATATTAATGCTTTTTTAACATTTTTGCAATTTATATTTTTTTACTTGCAAATAAGAATTGTTAAATTTTTGTCATAATTATCTAAAAGATTTTATTATCCTCTTAAGATAGTCTTCGTCAGCTAAATAATATGTTCCCTCATCTTCATTAGGGTTTGTATCTTCATTAGGGTTTGTGCCAAAATATAATTTATCGTTTGCAAGAGTCGATTTATCAATACATACTTTGTTAGATGATATATGGAGCTGATTAACGAGTAAATTTTCTTTAATAAAGTCTACGTTATTCTCTCTCACTCCTCCAGTGATAAATTCAAGTTTGTCATGATACTTTTTATAAAGCGAGTTAATTATCTTATATGTATCTGTAATCTTGTTGTCTCCACCTTTAGTTAATACACGTTTAAAGCCAAGGTCAATAAGCTTTTTACAGTTGCCTTCAAGGTCTGGATCTATATCAAAGGCTCTGTGAAAAACATTATCCATGTCTTCGCAGTACTTAAGTAAGTATTCATTAGCCTTCATATTTATGCTTCCATCATCATTTAAAGAGCCAAAGACAAATCCTTTTACACCAAGCTCTTTGAGAGCAATGATATCTTCTTTCATAACATCTAAATCATATTTAGAATAAGAAAAACCTGCTTGTCTAGGTCTTATCATAGCAACGAAGGGTATGTCAAGCTCATTGAGTACCTTCTTACACAAGCCATATGACGGCGTTATTCCACCAAGTACCGTCGATGCAATTAATTCAACTCTATCTGCCCCTGCTCTTTGAGCAATAAGAGTTGATTCGAATGAATCAGTGCAAACTTCTAAAGTGTATTTCATAAAAATTCCTCCAATGTGATTTCAGTACTTGTATTATATCATAAATTGACTTATAATAGTTAAAATATTGATTATTACTTAGAAATATAGTATAATATCCAAAAGGGGAAGTAATATTTTTAAAGGTGAGGTAAATGGAAAAAAATTATTTAGAATTCACGGCAAAGGACAAAACCAAAATACAATATTTAGAATGGAAAGCTGAAGACCCCAAACTTTGTGTGGAAATAGTTCACGGCATGCACGATCACGCTATGAGATACGATGAGTTTGCTAGATTTTTGCAAGCTAATGGTATATCATCATACGCACTTGACCTTAGAGGACATGGCATGACTGCCGAAGATAAAGATCACTTAGGCATAGTTCCTAAAAATAACGCTTGGATGAAGATGGTTGATGACATCGATATGTTAAATTCAATTATTAGAAAAGAAAATCCAGGTAAAAAAGTCGTATTACTAGGCCACTCCATGGGCTCTATACTTGCTAGAACATATGCTTATAAATATGGCGAAAACATTGATAAAATGTTTTTACTATCTAGCGTTAAGTGCCCTATCTTCTTAAATCAATTATTTAAGGTATTCTTAAAAGTAGTTATTTCAAAGGAAGGCTACGACGCAAAGAATGAATCGCTTAATCAAAAATCCTTCGACTTCATGAGTAAAAACATTCAAGAAGATATGTTAACATCAGATTCAAAGGAAAGAGCCAAGTTCTTGCAAGATAAATTGTGTATCTTTGAATACAGTAACGGCTTCTTCCAAATGCTTATACATGGCGTCGATAAAGCAACTAGAAGAGAAAATTTAAAATATATACCAAAAGACTTACCTATATATTTATTTTCAGGTAAAAAAGATCCTCTATCAAACTTCGAGCTAGGTATAAAACAAATCTATGGCCTATTAAGAAGCGTTGGTATAGAAGATTTGAAACTTATAGAGTATGACAATTTAAAACATGAATTACTTCATGATATTGAAAAAGAAAAAGTATTTCAAGACATATTAAAAGCTCTTCTTGCTTAAGAAGAGCTTTTGCTTTATCTATTCCATTTCGTCTATATCCACTAATAGCATCGCGAAGTCATCTCTTTGATCGCCAAAGGAGTATTGAAGTACTGCTATGTCTATGGCTTTGAGTAGTTTATTTGGCTTACTTAGTATTGTTGTTATAAGCCTATCCATACCAAATTCTTCGCCGTGTGCGTTTTTGCTCTCGACTATACCATCTGTATATAAAAACAATTTATCGCCTGCCCTGAGTGCAGTTTTCTTTACTTCATATTCATTTCCTAAGTCTATACTCATTATAGGTCTACCCTTTGCCTCTAAAACAGATATCTTATTATCATTAAATATTATTGGCATCGAGTTGTGACCAGCATTTGCGTAAACAAATTCTTCTTTATCTGCGTAATAAACCCCGTAGAAAATAGTTATATATCTATCACTTTGTAAATTAAGTTCCAAAAACTTATCACTTATATGCTTAAGAGCAATTTCAGGCTTGTAATTATTCTTATTTAAATTTCTAACAGTTTGCCTAATAAACATAGTTAGCATAGAAGCTGCTATACCATGACCTGCAACGTCAGCGATGTAGATTACATAAGTATCCTTCTCTATCTCAAATATATCAAACATATCGCCAGATAGCGTTTCAGTCGCTTCATATAGGTAGTCTATAGCAATGTTTTTATATTTCGTTTTTACAGGAAGTATACTTTTTTGAATTCTTTTAGTAATTTCCATATCATGAAAAACATTTTCATTGCTTTGAATAAGTTGAAGTTCTAGAACCCTCTCTCTTGTAACATCTCTAAACACTTCAACTATGGCGATGGGATTCATCTTCTCATCATATATTGGTGAGCACTTCACTTGATAGTAGTTGTCACCAATGTTTAATTCCTTTTGAATAATCTCATTCTTTTCAATAGCGCTAGTGGTTTCACTCGTATCAAGCTTTAAAAAATCATCTAAATCATCAGTGTTAGTACCAGTTGGGTCGTAGCCTATCGCATCTTTTAGAGCTTGGTTGGCATAAAGTATTTTGCCTTTTATATTAACTACCTTAACCCAATCTGCCATGGCATCCAAAACTTCAACGGAGAGTATTTTATCTAATATTTCATCTTTTCTTTCCATACTTAAATATCCTCCCCTATTTCTCAGGCTTCTTGCCATAAAATTGATAGTAATACGTCTTTAAACTTCCATTGTAAAGCTTTCTGTTCTTGTCAGCCTTTCTAGAAAAGTCCCTTTCTATATCTTCATATGAAGTCAAAACATATATCGACCATGTATCTAAATTTTTTATCTTTTTACCAAAATCACTGTATAAACTCCTTAGATTATCTTCCTCGAGACGCTTACCATATGGCGGATTTGTAATCATTACTCCGTAGTTATTCTTGATATCTACATCTCTAAAATCTTTTACAAAAAACCTTATGTCATCACTTAGACCAAGATTTTCAAGATTATGTTTCGCTATGGCAATGGATTTGTGAGATATATCACTCGCGTCGATGTAGACCTTTGACTTATAATCAATCTTCTCCATCGCTTCCATCCTTGCTTTTTTAAATAAGTCAGCATCTATAAACTTAAAGTTCATGCTGTCAAAATCTCTATCTAGGCCAGGAGCAATGTTTCTAGCTATTAATAAAGCTTCTATAGGTATAGTACCTGAACCACAGAAAGGATCAAAGAAAGGTCTATCCTTATTATAAAACGAAAGCTTTACAAGTGCCGCTGCCATAGTTTCCTTTAAAGGCGCAGCGCCTTGTTTGTCCCTATATCCTCTTTTGTGAAGGCTGTCTCCTGAAGTATCAAGCGTGATGCTTGCAATGTCATTTAATAGAGATATCTCAAGTCTGTGTCTATGAGATGACTTAGTGAATCTACTTATATCGTGCTTCATTTGTAGTTTCTTTATTATAGCCTTCTCAATAATCCTTTGACAGTCAGATATTGAGAATAGCTTTGACTTGTGTGAACGACCCTCAACTATAAAATTAGAATCTTCATCTAAAATATCATTCCATGGAAGCTCATATATGCCATCAAAAAGCTCTTCAAAGCTCTCTGCCTTGAAGCTCTTTAAGTTTATTAGTACCCTGTCAGCACATCTAAGATTAATATTTGCCCTTGCTATGTCTATGGCATCGCCATTGAAATAAATGTGGCCGTTATCAGTTTTTGTAACTTCTAAACCTAAATCATTTAATTCTCTTTTAACTATTGCTTCTAAGCCAAATGAACTTGTTGCAATTAATTCATACATACTATCACTTCCATAACAATTATAACATATATTAGCTTATTAAACAATGAATATATTAATAAATATTTTCGTATAAATGTGTATTAAAAATTATCTTTGGGTATAAATTAAATACAAGGGGGTTGATAAAAATGAAATTATCAGAATTAGTTAAAAGCGCAGATTGGAAGAGCGAAAAGCACGTTCCAGTTATACACGTATCAAAAGAAGCAGACGATTTAAAGGTTTGCGTAAGTGTTGGAGATGAAATTGCTCATCCAAACACTCTTGAACACCACATAGCATGGATGAAGTTATTCTTCATACCTGAAGGAAAAGAAATTCCTGTTGAAATAGCTAGCTATGTAGCATCAGCTCATGGCGAATCAGATTTATTCACTGAACCATCTATGAGCGTTAAGCTAAAAGCTAATGCAAAAGGTACTCTACTTGCATTAAGCTACTGCAATATCCATGGTTTATGGGAAAACTCAGAAGAAATATAATTTAAGCTTATAAGGATGGGACCAGTGCCCATCCTTTTTGTATTAGAAAACCCCCAGTTAGACTGGGGGTTCAGTTTAGCTTTAGCGGTGAT